>DNIT01000011.1:0-221 GCA_003489345.1 Pelotomaculum sp.
GGACCATTACCTCCAACAGGTCCCCCACGGCAAATCGGTTCCGCTGTTCCACCAGAGCCAAACCCGTGCGGGGTTCGTATTCCTTCACCAGTCCCGCGAATATATGGCTCCTCCGGTAGACGCCTGCCCCGTAATGCTGACCGGAAGCGCCGGGGCTCCCAAACAGAAAGCCGGTAGTATAATTGCGGTGGCTGACCTTGCTGATATCCTCCAGCCAGGCC
>DNIT01000011.1:345-873 GCA_003489345.1 Pelotomaculum sp.
AAAACGGTAGCTGTGCGGGCCCTTTTGATAAGCGTCCAGCGCCGCACGGTAGGCCTTCACTACACCTGCCACGTAGTTGGCGCTTTTCATCCGGCCTTCTATTTTAAAACTCTTGACTCCGGCCTCGATGAGTTCCGGAATATGCTCAATCAGGCAGAGGTCTCGTGAGCTTAAGATGTAGGTTCCCCTGGTGTCTTCCTCAACAGGAATAAATTCGCCGGGCCTTTTTTCCTCCAGCAGCGCGTACTGCCAGCGGCAGGATTGGGCGCAATCACCGCGGTTGGCATCCCTGCCGGTAAGATAATTACTGAGCAGGCAACGGCCGGAATAAGCTATGCACATGGCGCCGTGGACAAATACCTCCAGGTCGACCGACACTCGTTCAACGATCTCTTTCATTTCATCCAGGGACAGCTCACGAGCCAGAACGATGCGGGATACTCCCATCCTCTGCCAAAACCTGGCGGCAGCCCAGTTGGTCGTGTTGGCCTGGGTGCTGAGGTGGACCGGCAGGGGCGGGGACAAAAA
>DNIT01000011.1:971-5396 GCA_003489345.1 Pelotomaculum sp.
GCTGAGGTGGACCGGCAGGTCCGGATACAAAGTCCCGGACAGCTCCACCAGCCCCGGGTCGGACATAATTACCCCGTCCGCCCCTGCTTCCGCGATTGACCCCAGATAACCGGGAACAAGCTCCAGGTCCTGGTTATGAGCAAATATGTTTACGGTTACGTAAACTTTCGCGCCATGCGCATGCGCAAAGCGTACTCCCTCGACCAGCTCATCGTGCTCAAAATTGCCGGCGCCCGCGCGCAGGCCAAAATGCCGCCCACCGAGGTAGACGGCATCGGCGCCATAGACAATGGCAATTTTCAGCTTTTCCAAATCACCCGCCGGGGCTAAAAGTTCAATCACCGCTGGTACATCTCCTTGTTGACATTATGCTGCGCCAGGGTGGTGGCAAAAGCGTGATAGCCATCCGGTTTGGCCACATAATAAAGATAATCCGTGTCTGCCGGATGAACGGCGGCCAGGAGCGAGGGCCTGCCGGGCATGGCAATGGGGCCCGGTGGGAGCCCATAATGTTTGTAGGTGTTGTACGGTGAATCCACTTCCAGATCCTTATAATATATTACAGGCTTGTTCTCGCCCAGCGCATACTGGATGGTGGCGTCTATCTGAAGGGGCATCGAAATTTTAAGCCGGTTATAAATAACCCCGGTGATTAACGGCCTTTCTTCATCGGCCATTGCTTCTCTTTCCACCAGGGAAGCAATGGTGACAGCCTGATGCAGGGTCATCCCGTTTTTTTCAGCTAAAGCCGCAAATCCCAGTTCCTCCATCTCCCGTTGAAAGCGGTTTAACATGGTTGCAACGATTGCGCTTTCACTGTCGCCGATGCTGAAGTAATAAGTATCGGGGAAAAGATAGCCTTCCAGGCGCTTCTCTCCTGCAGGCGCACTGCTTAGAAAGCTGTAAGAAAACTCCTGGCCGGCAACCACGGAAATAAACTTCTCCCGGTCGACCAGCCCTTGCGTAACAAGCAAATCCGCCACCTGGGTAGTGTTAAACCCTTCAGGTATGGTAATGGACTGGACGGCTAAACGTCCATCCACCATTTCCGCGATTATTTGGGGCGTGGACAGCTCGCTGCGCAACCGGTATTGACCGGCCTTAATGCGGCTGTCCATATTCTTCCACCTGGTATATAGCCTGAACGCTAAAGAACTGCGCACCAGTCCTTCCTTTTTCAGTATGTCTCCGACCGTTCCGGCGGTTGCCTGTTGGGGTATGGCCACCACTATTTCCTTTGACCCATTCTTGGATGAAACCGGAGAGAGCATAACGTAAACAAAAAAAAAGGCAAGACAAAATGCACCTGCCAGGCTCAAGACCGCATAGCGGTAAAGGACCGCCGCTTTATTTGCTTTTGATTTATTCTTAGGCTTGCTGCCAGAAAATCTCATGATCGCTCCGGTTTAACATGCCACCTGGCCAATTATCAAATTATCAGATGATAAACAGCTCAGCGTGCTTAGTTGATTCGCATTCCGAATTTAGTCACATATGATGAAAATGTATTTTCAGGAAGCAAAAGAACCGTCCCCCTGCTTCCACTGCTTCCACAGGTTCGTTTTATATTCCTGTTGTTCCCCGAGTAACGGTATCGACGGAAGCCGGCCCGCCGGCCGTGATGCCGCGCCGGCAGCGGACGTGGGAATGGCCGGATTCGTAGTACTGTTTATGCTGCTCCTGCCGTTATTGTTGATTGGAAAAGCGTCTTGTCCTCCCTTTGGAGGGCCGGACGTTGACGGGGTAGAGGGAGCTATCTGAGGTACAGTCTGCTCTGCCGTCCCAACAGCAATAATCTTGTTAACCGGGTTGTAGTCACTGGACGGAAGCCTTTCTCTTTTTTCCACCACGCCCTTCAGCCTTACAACCCGTTCGGCAGCAGTAATGAACCCTTTGGAACCTTCCTGCTTAACGACTTCCTCGCCTTTCGGCAGGCTGGCGTCGGTTTCATAAATTACCTGGGGCTCAATCTCCTGGACAATCCATGAATTCACTGTGACATCTCTTTTAAACTCGGTGTTCCCATAGATTTTAATGGTAAGCTGCCCGCCTGACACATAGGACTTTATATACAGGTAGCTGTCTGTATCATTCCTGAATTTCAGGTCAATGGCATCATAGACCACCGTGGCGTCACGCCCGATAGGTACATAGGAAACGGGCAGAGAGTGACTGGAGCGTTCTGTAATATCCAGGTTGGCCAGGAGGATACAGTTATAAAGCGTTGTAGAAACCTGACACACACCGCCGCCGGGCCCGTCGACAAATTCATTGTTGACGATCACCGGAGCATTCTTATAGCCCGCCTCCGTACTGCGCGGCCCGACCACTTTATTAAAGGACACCTCATGCCCCGGCATAATCAACAACTCGTCAAAAGCCTGGGCTGCAACGCTGACATTATAACTCCGGCTTGTTTTAGAGGTGTCAAATGCTGTGGTGTAACTGCTCAAAAGTCCGTCAACCCGCATAGACTCGACAAATTCGGTCGAGCGGGAGGGGGCTACCGGAACCAGTGAAAGGTTAACTTCTTGCTTCAAGCCTGCCCCCAGTAAATTATTGATATCTTTTTCCAGGCGGTCCAGATCTACTCCAATACCGTCTTGGGCGGGTACTATAGAAACCGTATCACTTCTGTTTATCCTAAAAGTGGCGTCAATCGGTTCGACAATAATCTCACCGGCCAGTTCCCTGACTTGGGAGGACAGCTTTTCCCGGTCATATTCCAAAACAGGTGCAAGTGCCAGACCTGTTTTTTGAAACTGTTTCCTTTCCTGCCAGCGCTTGTACAACGACCCGCTTCTGCCGGCCTGCAACGCGGCATCCATCACCGCTTCTTCGTTGAGATTAAAACCAACTTCATTCAGCAATAGGTTCCACGTCCGGTCCTGATAGCGCAGGACCACCCTGGAAGCCCGCAGCGTTTTCTCTACTTCACCCAGCCTGGCTGCTCCTTCAGCTTTCGTCAGCCCCCCCAGTTGGACACCCAATACTTCAATCCCAGGCAGTACCTTTTCCGTGGCAGGTTGAAAAAAGCCCGAGCCAAACAAAACCAAGGGCAGTATAAACACAGCAGCTATGATGAGGCCATATAGTATCCGGTCACTTTTAGCGGACACAACGAATCACCCCTCATCCATAAAAAAAGCCGGACTGTGGGTTAACCCGCAACCAGCACATTTTATTTGAGAATTACTCCATTTCTTCCTCAGCCAGCATTTCTTCCCAGGCATCTGCTACTTTTTCCCATTCCTCGTCATCTTCGATATCTACCAGTAGCTCACTACCTTCATCATCATGAGTAAACTTGAGAATGATTGCCTCGTCATTCTCTTCCTCAACCGGCAGGAGGATAGCATATTCAGATTCGTCAACATTTATAATATCAACGACTGTAAAGTCATGTTCTGCCCCTTCTTCATCGACCAGCGTAATAACCTCTTCTTGTTCGGTCACCATATCCACCTCTTCTAAAGTTTATAGCTCATTTTATATTAAATCGGTCTACCTGTCAAGAATTCCCGTTTTAGCTCAGTTCGGTATTTATTTTGTTTTCTTTAGCCGCTTTTAGGTCAAGATAGTTTTGTAAAATTAACACCGCGGCCATCTTGTCAATTACCTGCCTGCGCTTCATTCTGCTCAAGTCGGCCTTTATCAAAAGCTTCTCGGCAGCTACCGTGGTCAAACGCTCATCGGTCATTTCAACTGCCACCTTCAATTTCTCGCTCATCCGGGCTGCAAAAGACCTTGCTTTCTCGGCGCGCGGGCCGGAGCTGCCATCCATGTTCAGGGGCAGACCAACAATTACCTTTTCGACCGCGTAGCGATCCACGTATTCCTTGATTTTAGCGATGTCGGCCTCAATAGATCCTTTGCTGTTTATAACCTCAAGTCCCTGGGCGGTCCACCCCATAGGATCGCTCAAGGCCAGTCCAATCTTCTTATCACCCAAATCAATCCCTAAAATACGCATTATATCACCTTTATACAGAAATCTGGACACACCGGACTGCAATAACCACAGCGTGTGCAAAGCTGGTGGTCCACAACCGCCTTACCATCCTTTAAGCGCAAAGCCCCGGAGGCGCATTTGGCCAAACACTCTCCACACCCGCAGCAATAATCCTCAATGTGCAGCCGTCTAGGTTGACGCCGGACCTTTGATTTCACTTCTTCCGGCACCGTTTGTCCACTGAAAAGACAAGTGTTATAGGCAACTTCCTCTGCTGTACTCATACCTACCGCAACCGAAGCCAATTCCGGGATGGAAAGGATAAATGCAAAGGCTTCCTCCGGCCGTTCCAACAGGTGTCCACCGCCCAGCGCTTTCATCCCGTATAGACCTTTACCCGCTTCTGCTGCAGTTTTTATGGCCGCCAGCATATCCTGGGTGTTCCCCCCCTTGATACCGATACCGGACATGTT
>DNIT01000011.1:5459-5807 GCA_003489345.1 Pelotomaculum sp.
GCCAGCATATCCTGGGTGTTTCCCCCCTTGATACCGATACCGGCCATGTTGATGAGAGGATGGATTACTTCTATCTCTGGAACAGAAGCCGCTCCCAATACCCCTTCCACATGATGGGTGGAAACACCGATTGCTCGGACCAGACCCTTTTGTTTCGCCTTCAAAAGGTATTCAATTGCCTCCCAATGCCCCCTGATGGTTAAAATGGACTCCGTTTCGTGGAGCATAAAAATATCAATATAGTCCCTATTAAGCTCTCTTAACGCGAATTCCAGGCTGTCTTGCATCCCCCGCGAGGTGTAGGCGTAACATTTTGAAGCAATAATGACTTCTCCCCGGTACCCCTTT
>DNIT01000011.1:5920-8448 GCA_003489345.1 Pelotomaculum sp.
GACTTCTCCCCGGTACCCTTT
The DNA here is from genome assembly GCA_003489345.1 of Pelotomaculum sp. Lineage (GTDB taxonomy): Bacteria > Bacillota > Desulfotomaculia > Desulfotomaculales > Pelotomaculaceae > Pelotomaculum_C. Next base: position 5,942 of record DNIT01000011.1, read on the forward strand.
TATTGCTTCACGGATATAATGATAATTGCTGTACAACTCCGCCGTATCGATAAAATTCACCCCTGCTTCCAGAGCCGCGCGGATAATGCGGGCTCCTTCAACCAGGGGCAGGCCGGCCTGGAGCGGACTAATCGTTAGCGCCCCAAAGCAAAGCCGGGAAACTTGCATGCCGGTCCTCGCGAGAACCCGATATTGCAACTCCTGCCATCTCCCCTAAAGGCCTTACTTTTTTTCCAGGTAGCTTTTGACAAGTTCCTCAAGGATCTCATCGCGCTCAAGCCGCCGGATCAGGCTGCGGGCGTTGCCGTGGCTGGTTATATACGCTGGATCCCCTGATAAAAGATACCCCACCAGCTGGTTGATCGGATTATATCCCTTCTCTTTTAACGCTTCATGGACCTGATGCAGGATATCCCTGGCCTGGTTGACTTCTTCGGCCTGGACCTTAAACATCATGGTTTCTTCTGACACATCCCAGGACATAGGTAGACCACCTTCCAAAACTTTATTGATACGAAAAAACAGGCGACCGGATATGGCATTTATTTTACTTTTACAACAGCAGTGCCTTCACTGGTCAATAACTAGTTTTATCATAGACCAAAATTACCGTTTTGGCAAAAGTAATCAATTATTATTAATATTCTCCAGCATTATTTCTTTTCCTTCACTGCTAAAATACTGATTGTACGTCCTGTTTAGAGTGAGATATAATAGTGATCGTATTAATTTATGAAGGGTGACATGCTGCTGATGGAATTCGTTAAGGCCAAAATTACCGACGTTGAACCAATCCATGCTTTGATCAACTATTATGCAGAGAAGGGCCTGATGCTGGCCAGACCCCGTACCATGTTATATGAAAGCCTGCGGGAGTTCACCGTAGCCAGGGACTGCGGGAAGGTCGTGGCGGCAGGCTCCCTGCACATTATTTGGGAAGATATAGCGGAAGTCAGAGCCCTGGCCGTGGCGCCTGAATACGCTAAAAAAGGTGTGGGACGCAAGCTTGTCGATATGTTCATCGAAGAAGCCGGAGAACTGGGGATTCCTCGTCTCTTTGCCCTTACTTACCAGCAGGTCTTTTTTGAAAAATGCGGTTTTCATGTTGTTCCGAAGGAATCCCTGCCCCAAAAAGTCTGGAAGGAATGTGTCAATTGCCCCAAATTCCCTAACTGTGAGGAAATTGCCATGATCTTAGATGTTCAAATCCAAGACGAATGAATTACTACATAGTATTGCCAGACACTGACAATTATTTGCATATCGCAAATAATGCCCCCCCGGCCCTAAAAGCCGGGGGGCTAATTTTTGGTCGTGAGACGTGAGACGTGAGTATATTCTGCATTCCTTTGGGTCAAAGATTTTAACGGTGCGCTTGTATTTTAATTTACATATACCAACGGTATGCACTTCGGGGAGAATCATATTTGGGTGAACAATTATTTTATTTGCTGTTCCGCTACCTTGTAGGCTTTTTCCAGGGCTTCGGCGAGTTTGGCAGGTTCCTTGCCGCCGGCCTGGGCCATATCGGGACGTCCGCCCCCGCTGCCGCCAACGACAGCAGCTATTTCCTTGATCAGCCTACCGGCATGCAGCCCGCTGTTTTGTAAATCTTTTGTAACCGTTGCGACCAGGCTGACCCGTTCCCCCACGCTGCTGCCCAAAACAATCACACCGGAACCCAATCTGTCCCGCAAAAGGTCAACCATGCCTCTGAGGCTGTCCATATCGGGAGCTGCCACTTGTCCCGCAAGCACCTGGACACCCTTAATCTCTTTGGCGCACCCGAGCAGGTCCTGGACCTGGAATCTGGCCAGCCTGGCCTGTAGCGCTTCACTCTCCGTTTCCAATTGCTTCAAGGTCTGCACCAGGTTTTCGACCCGGTGGATCAGTTCGTTGGGAGACGCCTTTACCAGCCGGGCTACAGCCTCTAACTGTTCTTCCCTGGCATTAATATAGCGCAGGGCGCCTTCACCGGTAACAGCCTCAATACGCCGCAGGCCCGCACCGACACTGCTTTCGCCCACCAATTTAAAAAGTCCCACCTCGGCGCTGGAGCGCAGGTGGGTCCCGCCGCACAGCTCCATGCTGAAGTCGCCCATCTTGACAACTCTGACCCGTTCTCCATACTTTTCACCAAAAAGAGCGGTAGCCCCAAGAGCTCTGGCCTCAGCCACCGTAGATTCATAGGTTTCAACGGGCAGGTTGGAGAGAACAGCCTGGTTGACCATATTCTCAATCCTCTGCAGTTCATCAGCCGCCACTCCGGTATAGTGCGTAAAGTCAAACCGCAACCGGTCAGGTTCCACCAGTGAACCGGCTTGGTTGACATGGTCGCCCAGGATTTCCTTGAGGGCTTTATGCAGCAGGTGGGTGGCGGAATGGTTACGGCAGGTCGCCATTCTCCTGGCACGGTCGACGGATACGTCAACCTGCTGGTTCTCCCGCAGGGTTCCGTTTATTACCTTGCCGTGGTGCACAAAAAGTTTCTCAATAGGTTTTACTAC
>DNIT01000011.1:8555-9557 GCA_003489345.1 Pelotomaculum sp.
CAAAAAGGTTCTCAACAGGTTTTACTACTTCGAAAATTTCAACTTCCGTGTCGGCACCTGCCAAACGCCCATGGTCACTGGCCTGACCGCCGGATTCAGCATAACATGGAGTTACGTCCAAAATAAATTCTATTTCCTCACCGGCCATGGCTGCAGCAACCCTTTTACCGTCCTTAAAAATCGCCAGGACACTGGCCTTGTCCGCCATTGACTCATAACCGGTAAAGTTGGTTTCTCCCAACTCTTCACGCAGTCTCCTGAATTCGGCATCCCGCTCTGATAGATACTCAGTTTCCTGCCGGGCGCTGCGGGCACGACGACGCTGCTGCTCCATAGCTTCGGTGAAACCGTCCGTAGCAACAGTTAAGCCCTGCTCCGCAGTCATTTCCTGCGTCAGTTCCAGAGGAAAACCATAAGTATCGTAAAGTTTAAAAGCATCCTCACCGGAAATAACCGAGCCACCGGCTGATTTTGCTTCCTCGATCAGCCGATTCAGTATTTCAGTTCCCTGGACCAGAGTTTCCCCAAAACGCTCTTCCTCGGTCCGGATCACTCTCAGGACGTGCTTTTCCCGATCGGACAATTCAGGGTAGGCGTTGCTCATTTGCCGGATAATTGCTTCTGCCGCCTTGTGCAGGAAGGGCTCATGAATGCCGAGAAGACGGCCGAAGCGGACCGCCCGCCGCAGCAGGCGGCGGATTACATAGCCGCGGCCTTCGTTGGAAGGCAACGCCCCATCTGAAATGGCAAAGGTAATCGCCCTGGCGTGGTCGGCTATAACTTTCAAAGCCAAATCAACCTTTTCATCCTTGCCGTAATCCATGCCGAAAAGCTCAGCGGTAAAATCCATAATCTCGCGCAAAAGGTCCGTATCGAAATTGGAGGGGACACCCTGCAGGACGGAAGCCACCCTCTCCAAACCAAAGCCGGTGTCTATCCCTTTGTTGGCCAGGGGCGTGTAATTGCCCTCCTCATCCTTGAAATACTGGATAAAAACCAGGT
>DNIT01000011.1:9648-12372 GCA_003489345.1 Pelotomaculum sp.
TGGATAAAAACCAGGTTCCATATCTCCAGGTAACGGTCACAGTCACAGCCGACACCACATTCCGGAGATCCACAGCCTCTCTCAGGTCCCAAGTCCACGTGAATCTCTGAGCACGGACCGCAGGGGCCGACCCCGATCTCCCAAAAGTTGGTGTCTTTGCCCAACCGGACGATACGTTCGCTTGGCACACCCACGGTCTTATGCCAGATATCATAAGCTTCGTCATCGTCCAGGTAAATAGTTACCCAGAGCTTGTCAGCCGGCAGACCCAAATTTTCGGTCACGTATTCCCAAGCCCAAGGAATGGCAGACTCCTTAAAGTAGTCTCCGAAAGAGAAATTGCCCAGCATTTCAAAAAAGGTATGGTGTCTGGCAGTCCTGCCGACAGCTTCAATATCGGGAGTCCGGAGACACTTCTGGCAGGTGGTTACCCTGTTGAATTCAGGTTTGGCGGCACCGGTAAAAAAGGGTTTAAAAGGAACCATGCCGGCAGCAGTCCATAGTATACTGGGATCATTGACGGGTATCAGGGAGGCGCTCGGTAAAATCTTATGTCCCTTGCTTTCAAAGAATTTCAAAAAGCTCTCCCGCAGTTCATTACCAGTCATCAAGATGAAAACCCTCCCGCTTTTATATCGGCATCATTTTACAAAATGGCCGTCTTTGATGCCATTTCCAATCGTTCGCAGGCCGTAATCTACAGGGTACAAGCATCAAACCGTGCTCCTCAATAAAAAGAACCTTCCCCCTAAAGAATATCCCTACGGGACAGAAGGTTCTCCAAGGCGCCACCCCGATTAGTACGGATTTTATCAACCAGCAAACGTTTTGGAAAACAACTCATACTTTTGCGCTATAATTATACAAAATATACCTGTAAGGTGTCAAGAATTCTAATATTTCAAAACAAATCGCTAATATTCATTTTAATTGAGGTTTTTTATTTTTACATAGACAAAACTCACGATTACCTTTAAAACAGCCGCACAGGGTATCGCCAGGAGCATTCCCATTAGCCCATATAGTTCTCCGCCGGCCAGTAAACTAAAAATCACAAGCAGCGGGTGCAAACCAACCTTGTCACTCATTATCTTGGGTGAGATGATATTGCCTTCCAATTGGTGAATGATAATAAATATCACCGCCACTTTGAGCGCCAGCCATTTTGATTTTAAAAGCGCTACGCCTATGGCAGGTACGGCGCCGATTATAGGTCCGAAATAAGGGATTAACTCGGTCACTCCCGCAATAAATCCAAGCATCAGTGCAAAATCTACGCCTAGTAAAGCCATGGAAACAGCTGTCAGCACACCGACAATCGCTGCCACCAAAAAATACCCTCTGATAAAACTCGCCAGGACCTGGTTGATCTGCCTAAAGAGCCCGGTAATTTCATCTTTAAGGTTTACAGGCAACCAGGCTGCCGCTTTTTCTGATATTGCATCAAGGTCTTTTAATAGATAGAATGCCAGTACGGGAGCAAGCAGGAGCTTAAAAACATAGCCCACCAGGCCGATTAGCACCGTCACCGCAGTTCTTACCCATTGAAGAACATATTCTTCCAGCATAACTACCCTTTGGTCAATGATCTCTCTGACCCCGTCGGGAATGTTCAAGACACTGTAATGATTCTGGATGGATTGAATAACAAGTTGGGTTTGCGCTATGTAAAGGGGAATGGTTTCCTCCATAATGTAGAGTTGCTTTAAGACCCGTGGTATAATGTGGAGAAAGATGCCCGCGACCACGAAGGAAAGGGCCAAATAAGCCAGCAGTATGGCATAGCTGCGCGGGGTACCCCTTCTTTCGATAGCGTTTACAACCGGGTTAAGGAGATACGCTAAAAGGACAGCCAGGATAAAAGATACCATCAGCCCCTTTAGCAGGTAAAAAAAATATGCCAACATCACTGCGGCAAAAATAAAAAAAATCAGCCGCACAAACCCTTTTTCTATGTGATAGTTCAAATATCCTCACCACCAACTTAAAAAAGTGAGGAGTTTTTATCTCCCCACTTTTTTTAAGTATCTATTTAATAAGGTCGTTTACTGTCTTCGAAACACCCCGGAACATCCTGCGGGCTCTCGAGCCTGCCCGCCCGGTCCTATAGCCAAGCAAACCCTTCTTCTGGCTGACCCTATTACTTCCGGCCATCATGCTAATGGCTGCTCCGATAATGCTCCCGGCAATTATGCCCCTCCAAAACCCTGAACGCATAGTAGGCCCCCCTCTTTTCCGTCACTAAAGTAAGAACTCGTTTTGCGGGTCAAAAGCAACCAGGCTCCCATCCTCAGCCACCTCGTAAATCTGCACGCCTTCTTTATTGATCCGGTATTCAACACAGCAATCCCAGCAGTAATACTGATCCATTCCCACTTTACCAGTGGCTTTACCGCCACAAGACGGGCAATGCAAAATTTGTCGCCCCCTATAAAAATCAAGCATTTCTTAATGGCTATTATGTCCATGTTGTTGATAAAAAATGCAGTGAAAAAGAATAAACCGGCTACAACTGTTACCATTGACTGACTATAAGTTTTCAGCATACGGCACCAAACCTCAGTACGAAATAATGAAAAAAGGTGAGACCGTCTGCCTCGCCTGGCTTAAAAAAATGTTCAAAAAGGGTAATAATTAAAGCTCATTGGGAGCCGGTACGCTCTATGGTAGCTCCGCCTACCAGGTAATCTCCCTGGTAGAACACAACAGCCTGTCCAGGGGTAA
>DNIT01000011.1:12533-22772 GCA_003489345.1 Pelotomaculum sp.
GAGGGGTTGCCGTTATACCTTACCTGAGCCTCAACTTCTAACGTTTCGCTGATCGTATCGTATAAGACTATGTTAACATCTTCGGCGATTAAGTCAGTATCAAGGATGGCTTCTTCCGGACCGACGGTGATGGTATTATGCTCCCGGTCTATATTTACCACGTACAGACGCTGCCCTCCCGCCAGACCCAGGCCGCGCCGCTGGCCAATCGTATAAAAAGGGATGCCCTGGTGTCTACCAATAACCTCACCCTTCATGTTCAGGAAGGGACCCGGCTGGATATCCACTGATTTTTCACGGAGGAAGTTGCGGTAGTTGTCATCTGCCACAAAGCAGATCTCTTGACTTTCTGCTTTAGAGGCAACGGACAGCCCCAAATCACCTGCTATTTTGCGCACCTGGTCCTTATTGTACGCACCCAAAGGCATCAAGGTGCGGGCTATCTGCCGCTGGGTCAGGCTATATAAAACGTAGGTCTGGTCCTTTTTTTGATCGTGCGCGCGCCGGACCGTATAGCGCCCGTACGTTGGGCTGTACCCCAACCTGGCATAATGGCCGGTGGCGATATAGCCGGCGCCCAGCGCCAGCGCCTTATCCAAAAGGGCTTCGAACTTGACATAACGGTTACAGGCTATGCACGGGTTGGGTGTACGGCCGCGCATATATTCGCCGGTGAAGTATTTTATTACCTTCTCCTCAAAAATGTTACGAAAATTCATCACATAGTAGGGAATGCCAAGCTGTGAAGCCACCCGCCTGGCATCCTCAACGGCAGTAAGGGAGCAGCATCCTACGTGCTCCCCCTCAACTTCTGTGACACCGGAATCCCAGATCTGCATGGTTACACCAACTATTTCATATCCCTGTTCCAACAAAAGCGCGGCGGCAACTGAACTGTCAACCCCGCCGCTCATTGCTACAACAACCTTTTTTTTACCCGACACAGGATCACCTTTTTATGAAGACTATTTAGGCTCACACTGAAAAATATTCCACCGCTACAATGCTGCTCAAACACGCAAGTGCGATTCCTTCACACAAATGCAGCATTGGCCGCCGCAAGTTCGGTGGAGCGCAGTTGTGCGATTGATCCCGCGCTATACTGGTGTTTTCATGGTGCGCGGCGTCGATACGGCAGAGCGTGGAAGTCCCAATCTTATACCGCCTGCTTGTTCTTGTAATCCTCGATAGCCTTTTTTAAGGCATCTGCAGCCAGGTTGGAGCAGTGCATTTTTTGAGGAGGAAGTCCGTCCAGCATCTCGGCCACTGCTTTGTTGCTGATTTGCTCAGCCTCATCCAGGGTTTTACCTTTTGCCATTTCCGTAACCATACTGCTGGTGGCAATAGCGGCACCACAGCCAAAAGTCTTAAATTTTATGTCCTTAATAATATTATCTTCAACTTTCAAGAATATTTTCATGATATCCCCACATACCGAGTTGCCAACCTCTCCCACACCGCTTGGATCTGTTATTTCACCAACATTCCTGGGGTTGGTAAAATGCTCCATGACTTTATCGGAATACATAGTCTTCAGGACTCCTTTATTATAGTTTTTGGAAAGCCCTAATTATTTACTTTGGGGCACATACCGTACAAACAAATTTATACTGGCTGATTTTTTGCAGAATAATTCTTTGCCCTTAAGTGATGTCCCCGCAAATAAGCCTAGTGAAACACGAGCATCCTTCGTCTTACTTTGTCTCGTGAAATACGGGCGCCACATTAGGGATGCATGACTATTTTTATAATCATTGCGCCCAACTTAGCATGGGATGCAATTTTTAAAATCTATTCGCCCTTCGGAACCTTCTCGCAAGACTTCCCGGCTTCCTCAGCCTCGATGCATAAGTCCGCCAGACTGATTCCGTCCAGCACTGCGGCAATACCGTCCCGCACTCTGGCCCATACTGTCCTGGTTATACAGTAGTCCGCTTCGTCGCAGCATCCCTGGTCCTCTTCGCTAACGCAGTATACCGGTGCTATTGGTCCCTCCAGTACCCGGACTATATCTCCCACCTTAATCAAACCGGGCTCCCTGGCCAGGAGATATCCTCCCTGCGCGCCCCGCACGCTTTTAACCAGGCCTGCTTTGCGCAGCATGGCCATGAGCTGTTCCAGGTAGTTTTCTGAAAGATGCTGCCGTTCTGCCACACTCTTTAAAGAAATTGGTTTAGTGCCGTAATGCTGCGCCAGGTCAAACACAGCTTTTAAACCGTAGTGTCCCCTGGTGGAAAGCCGCAATTTATGCACCTCCTGAAAATAATGGAGCGTCCCGGATTTCATAGCATGAACAGGATATAGTCAACTAAATATAAGTTTCACCACAAAGCAAATTGGCCGCTCCGCCAGCTTCGACAAAGTTATCTGCACCATGTTTTAACGCAGGTTTCGCAGTCATCCGATACCTTGTGGTAGAGCGGCGACATTGCTCTAAGACGCTCAATGATGGCAGGCAGCACATCCAAAAAGTAGCTGACATCCTCCTCATTGTTATCTTTGCCCAGTGTTATGCGGAGTGATCCATGGGCAATTTCAGGAGGTATTCCCATAGCCAGGAGGACGTGGGAAGGTTCTAAAGAACCGGATGTGCAGGCAGACCCGCTGGAGGCCGCCACTCCCTGTAAATCAAGGCTCAGCAGCAACGATTCCCCTTCAATAAACTCAAATGCAAAATTAACATGGTTAGGAAGGCGCTTGGTCGGATGTCCGTTGAGACGGACATTGGAGTAGTTTTCCATGACCTCCTTAATCATTCTGTCGCGCAGCAAGGTAAGCCGCGCCGCCTCAGCTGCCATGGTTTCCATAGCAATTTCGGCCGCCTTGCCGAGGGCGGCTATACCCGGAACATTCTCCGTGCCAGGGCGGCGCTTCCTTTCTTGCCCGCCCCCGAGGCTGATCGGCAACCAGCGGACGCCCCTCCTTATGTAGAGAGCGCCAATTCCCTTGGGCGCATAAATTTTATGCCCGCTTATAGAAACAAAATCAACCAGCAGTTCATCTACGTTTACAGGGATCTTGCCAAAGCTCTGGACGGCGTCGGTGTGAAAAAGAATACCTCTTTCCCTTGCCAACCGGCCTATTTCCCCTATGGGTTGAATGGTGCCGACCTCATTATTGGCATGCATGATGGTAATCAATATGGTCTTGTCGGTAATTGCCGCGGCAACACTGTCAGGGCTAACCATACCATCCGCGTCCACCGGCAATACTGTTACCGCAAATCCTTCTTTTTCGAGGGCTTTACAATTATCAAGGACCGCATGGTGTTCCACCGAACTTGTAATAATGTGGTTTCCTTTGTTGCGGTTGGCATAGGCCACACCTTTAATGGCCATAAGATCCGACTCAGTGCCGCCGCTGGTGAAAATTATCTCCTCCGGCCTGGACCCGATCGCCCTGGCTACCTTTTCCCTGGCTTCCTCCACTGCCTTCCTGGCCTCACGGCCAAAAAAGTGCACACTGGAGGGATTGCCGAAGGTTTTATTTACGTAGCGGTACATTTCCTCAGCTACAGCCGGATGCACCGGGGTAGTCGCACTATGGTCAAAATATACCCTTCGCATAAAACTTCCTCCCCTTTTAATGATTGACCCGCTGTCAATTCCTTAATGGATTGTTCTTGAATATCTTATTCCTACGAAAATCGTCGGGTATAATGGTAATATTAGCACAACACACTGCGGTTGTCAATTTTCCCGACATATTTCTTGAATATAAAAAAACCCTGCCTGACTGTCCGAAAAGGGCTTGTCAAGCAAGGGCCTTGGAGCTCGCTAATAATTTAATAATCATTTATTTCTTTGTTGTTCCAATCTGCTCTTAATCTCCCGCTCCAAACCATTATCGGAAGGCTTGTAAAAATTTGACCCTTTTAGGTTGCCGGGCAAGTATTCCTGCTTGACGTAATTGCCTTGATAATCATGAGGATATTTATAGCCCCTGCCGCTGCCCAGCATTGCCGCCCCACGGTAACCGGTCCCCCTTAAATGGGCGGGTACCGGCTCAACCCTTTCTTTTTCAACCGCCTGCATGGCGTCGTTTATACCTGCCACTACAGCATTGCTTTTGGGGGCGGTTGCAATATACAGGGCAGCCTCGGCCAGCACAATCCTGGCTTCAGGCATGCCAATCCTTTCAACCGCTTGTGCTGCCGCCGACGCAACTACCAGGGCTTGCGGATCAGCCAATCCTACGTCCTCGGCGGCATGAATCATAATGCGGCGGCAGATGAATTCCGGATCTTCACCCGCATAGAGCATCCTGGCCAACCAATACAGGGTGGCGTCGGGGTCGGAACCCCTCATACTCTTAATAAAGGCGGATATCACGTCGTAGTGTTCATCTTCCCGGTCATACTTCAAGACTTTTTTTTGAATGGACTCTTCCGCCACCTCCAGGGTTACTCGCCTTACCCCGTCGTCACCTGGCATTGTGGTCATAACCGCTAGTTCTATGGCATTCAGAGCTACCCGCGCGTCACCGTTGGCTATACCGGCCAGGTGGTCCAGCGCTTCAGGACTTACCTCGGCATGATATGAGCCCAACCCTCTCTCTTGGTCCCGCAGCGCTCTTATCAGAATACGCCGTACCGACGCCGTTGACAGAAGCTCGAAACGGTACAGCTGGGAACGGGAAAGCAGCGGGCGGTTGACTGAAAACATAGGGTTCTCTGTGGTTGAGCCGATCATAATCACCAGGCCATTTTCCACAAATGGAAGCAGCGCATCCTGCTGGGCTTTATTAAAACGATGGATTTCATCAATGAACATAATTGTTTTTTTGTTGTAAAGAGAACGTCTCTCCCTGGCCTCCTCAATAACCCTTCTGATATCGGCTACTCCTGCCATCACCGCGTTGAGAGTTTCAAAATGAGCCCTGGTCATACCGGCGATTATAGTAGCCAGGGTGGTCTTGCCAGTGCCTGGCGGGCCAAAAAAAATTACCGAGGCCAGGCGGTCAGCTTCGATAGAGCGCCTCAGCGGGGTCCCTTTACCCACGATCCCGCCCTGTTCTTCAAACTCATCCAGTGTTCTGGGCCGCATGCGCATGGCCAGGGGGGCGTTTTGGTTTATTTTTTTGTCAAGAGCCTGAGCAAATAGATTCAAACCGACAATCACCGTTCCTTGATATAAAAATAAAAAGCACGTACAAACGTGCTTTTCCTTTTCTACAAGTGTTTGTTGATAATGCGGCTCAGTTCATCTTTGGTCTTGTAACCGATGGAGCGTTCTAATTCATCGCCGCCTTTAAATAAAATCAAGGTGGGGATGCTGATCACCTTCAGGCTTGCAGCCACATCCTGATTCTCATCCACATCCAGCTTGGCCACCCGTACTTTTCCCTCAAATTCTTCTGCAACTTCTTCCACCACTGGAGCAATCATTTTGCACGGACCGCACCATTCGGCCCAAAAATCAACCAGAACGGGGGCTTGTGACGCACCAATAAACTCTTTGAAATTCTCCTCTTTTAAAACAACAATTTTATCGCCTGCCAAAGCTGTTCGACTCCCTTCCCCATTTTCATTTCCTCAATACACCCCATCAACCAATTTTAAACCGCGAAAAAGAAGATAATTCTAATAATTTATAGATTATACCGAATAACTCCTGGCTAAATTATAATACCCAGTAAATCCCTTTGTCAATCACCCTACATTTAATCTGTCATGTGTCATTCTTGCTGCTAAGCAATCTAACCTTTAAAAACATGTGTTATATGGTAGCCAGATATTTAGAAAATTTGAGATATGCCCCTGGTAGAAGGCCATATCACGCATCGCAGAATTCATATTGTTGCTTTATACCTTATCTAATATAACCGCATAGTACTCGTTTAATAGGCAATCAACCCCAAATTACCCATATCATTTTGATATTATAAATACCCGGTTTCCCATAAAGCAAGAAGGGTTTTCAAAGTACCCCTTAAGGAGCGCATTGAAAACCCATCGTCTTAACTCGTAGAAACCCCACCGATGCCGTGACGCCCAAAAGTTTGAACCTGCTGTAACAGGTGGGTGTCCTCCTGGATGATTTTTGTTTCCTCAACGAAGGAGGCATACAAGCTACAACCAGAGAACCGGACTCCCTTTGTAAATGTGTTGGAAAAAACTTCAAGGTTTTCACGTACATAGTAGGGCTTTACATCTTCATCATTATGTTAACATAACGTTTCGTCATTTTCAAGTGCCCTACACAATGATACGATTCATTGTTTTTTGGGCTCTTTTTTCATATCCGTCTTTAAGCTAAGTTCCTTTAATTGGCCCGGCGAAACATAACCCGGCGCCTGGGTCATCAAATCACTGGCGCTCTGCGTTTTTGGAAAGGCGATAACCTCCCGGATGCTCTTCCTGCCTGCCAGAAGCATGACCAGCCGATCGAAGCCAAAGGCGATACCCCCATGTGGAGGGGTGCCATATTCAAAGGCTTCCAGTAAAAATCCAAATTTATCCATTGCTTCCTGTTCTCCGATACCAATGGCGGCAAACATTCTTTCCTGGATATCTCTACGGTGAATGCGGATGCTGCCCCCACCGACTTCAACTCCATTGAGGACCAGGTCGTAGGCTTTGGCTCTTACCTGGCCGGGGCTTCTTTCCAGAAGGCGCAGATCATCTTCCCGTGGGGAGGTAAAGGGGTGATGCATGGCCACATAACGGCCTTCTTCTTCGTCATAATCAAGCAGTGGAAAGTCGTATACCCACACAAAATTATAGCGTTCCGGCGGAATCATACCCAGTTTTTCAGCCAGGTGCACACGCAGCGCTCCCAGAGCATCCGCCACGACTTTGGATTTATCGGCCACAAACAGCAACAGGTCGCCCGGTTTTCCCCCCATCCGGCTAACGATTTCCTTCATTTCGCTCTCGGTAAAGAATTTGGCGATAGCTGATTTGACCCCGTCTTCGGTAACGACTATGTAGGCCAGCCCTTTGGCCTTGTAAATGGCGGCAAATGCCGTAAGATCGTCGATTTCCTTGCGGCTGAAAAGAGCACATCCAGAGGCGTTGATTCCTTTGACCTGCCCCCCTCCGGCAACCGCGGAGGCAAATACTTTAAAACCGCAGCCGGCGGCAATATCGGAAATATCTTTTAGCTCCAGGCCAAAGCGGGTATCTGGTTTGTCCGAACCAAAACGGTCGATTGCTTCCTGATAGGAAAGCCTGGGAAACGGTTGAACGACATCCAGGCTGATCGTATCACGACAGAGCTTAACGACCAGCTCTTCCATAAGCTCCAGGACTTCCGGCACATCGATAAAAGACATTTCGATATCAACCTGGGTAAACTCCGGCTGCCGGTCGGCCCGCAGGTCTTCGTCCCGGAAACAGCGTACAATCTGGTAATACCTATCAAAACCTGCCACCATCAACATCTGTTTAAACTGTTGGGGTGATTGCGGCAGGGCGTAAAACTTGCCGGGATTCAGCCGACTGGGCACCAAATAGTCCCTCGCGCCCTCCGGTGTGCTCCTGTTAAGCACGGGTGTTTCTATTTCCAAAAAACCATTTTCCTCTAAAAAATCCCGCACCGATTTGGCGGCGCGGTGGCGCAAGATCAGGGCCTGTTGCATCTCCGGCCGGCGCAGGTCAAGATACCGGTAGCGCAAACGAAGGTTTTCGTCCACCTCAATCCCGTCCTCAATATAAAAGGGAGGTGTCTTGGCGCGATTTAATATCTTCAGCCGGTGAGCCAAAACCTCAATTTCCCCGGTGGACAGGTTGGGATTTGCAGTACCTTCAGGACGTTGGCGGACAGTCCCCTCCAGCGCCAGGACGTACTCGCTGCGCGCCGATTCTGCTTTTTCGAAAGCGTCACGATATATTTCAGGACTGAATACTACCTGGACCAAGCCGGTCCTGTCCCGCAAATCAATAAATATCAGGCCGCCGTGATCTCGCCGGCGCTGTACCCAGCCCATCAGGACAACCTGCTTGCCGGCATGACCTTCCCTGAGGGTGCCGCAGTAATGACTTCTTTTTAAACCATCCAAAAAATCAATCCGGCTTGCATCAATAGTATTCGTACCCTGCTCTCCAGGCATGCTGCAACTACCTCCAATATCTATTTTTGCTTCAGTACTATCAATCCGTTTTACAATCACTTTCCCAGCCCTTGTTCTTTCAGAAAGCTAACCACTTCGCTGAGCGGCATACTTTCTTGCCGTCCCAAACCCATATGCCTGACCAGCGCGGCACCGTGCTTCATTTCGTCCTCACCGATAATAACTACATACCCAACACCGGTTTTTCCGGCATATTTCATTTGGGCTTTAAGACTGCGACCCATATAGTCCTTATCAGCTGAAATCCCTGCGGATCGGATTTTAAAGAGCAGCCTGACAGCTTCCCCGGCGGCTGCCTGATCGGCTGTTACTATGAAGACCTCTGTTCCGCCCGCTTCTCCAAAGGTTAAACCCTGCCGTTGCATAGCAAGGATAATTCTTTCTATACCCAGGGCAAAACCAATGCCGGGTATGGACGGACCGCCGCAAATCTCCACCAGGCCGTTATAGCGGCCGCCCCCGCCGATAGAACTCTGGGCACCTATATCCGGAGCGACGATCTCAAAAGCAGTATGGGTATAATAGTCGAGGCCGCGCACCAGCCGCCTGTCCTCATGGTAGGCGATATCCATCAGCTCCAGGTTTTTTTTCACCTCCGCAAAATGGCTCGAACAACCCGTGCATAAGCAATCAACGGCGGTTGGAGCATCTACCCCTATGTCGCTGCAGCGGGTCTCTTTGCAGTCCAAGATGCGCAATGGGTTCTTCTCGAAACGGTCCCGGCAGTTTTTACACAAATCATTCAGATGAGGCCGGAAATATTCCTGCAGTTTTTTGATTAAACCAGGCCGGCATTGGGGGCAGCCGACGCTGTTAACATGTAGTTCCAGGTTGGCAAGACCCAGCCTGCGGTAAAAATCCATGGACATGGCCATAACCTCAGCGTCAACCGCCGGGTCATGCGAACCGAAGGCCTCCACCCCAAACTGGTGAAACTGGCGGAATCGCCCGGCCTGAGGCCGATCATACCGGAACATGGGACCTATGTAAAACAGCTTCACCGGTTGCGGCAATGCATACAGTTTGTCTTCCAGATAGGCCCTGACCACCGGCGCCGTATTTTCCGGCCGCAACGTTATACTGCGGTTCCCCCGGTCGATAAAGGTGTACATCTCTTTTTCGACAATATCTGTGGTGTCCCCTACGCCACGTAGAAATAGTTCGGTGTGCTCAAAAATAGGTGTCCTGATCTCAGAGTAGCCGTATTCACGGCAAATACGGCGCATATGATCCTCCAGGTAACGCCACTTTTCAACCTCACCCGGTAAAATATCGTTGGTGCCGCGCGGCCGCGTAGTCAACATAAATTTAACCCTCCTTCAAAAATAAAAACCATCCCCGGCCATGCGCAAGCATTGCGAGGGACGGATTATTTAGTCCGTGGTGCCACCCTTGCTCGGAAAACTTTGAGTTTCTCCCTTTCATACCGGTAACGGTGGTCTCCGTGCCCGCCTAATCATAAGCCAGTTACTTTCGGGGGCCGCTCCCGGGTGTCTTTCACCGCCTGTCTTGTAGGAAGACTTTCAGTCGCGGCCTTCCCTCCCTGCCCGCAGACAGTTGCGTTTACTTTTCCCGGTCATTGCTTTTACACTATATCTGACAAACATTTTATGCAAAAACAGTCTTATTGTCAATTTGAAGCTAGCATGAGCAAGGTCAACTTAAATAGCACTGGATAAAAAAACCTGAGCAATGATATAATACTGACGGGTGATTTTAATGATAACAAAAGAGCTTATCCAGCGGATTAATGCACTGGCCCGCAAACAGAGAGCCGAAGGCCTTACTCCAGAGGAAAAAAAAGAACAGCAGGAACTCCGCAATTTATACTTAAAGAGCATCCGCTCCCAGGTAGTTGATACTTTGCAATCATCCGGCTTTAAACCCGGGAAAAAGCATAACGGCGCCTGTACATGTGAACACTGCGCCGCTGACAAAGAACGCGATGAAGGCAAAAATTATGGTTCAGTCAAAGAGCCGGGTCCGTACAGGTTGCTGCATTAATAGACGGGGACCAAACCATTGTCGTTACAAGGCAGCTGTCTGTCCCTGCCGCCGGATCGGCCGCGCATCATGAATACACCAAGCGATGCAGTGCGATTTCAATCGCACACGGCGCGCCGGCTCCGGACTTGTGGCAACTAGTGTTGCATTTGTGCGAATGAA
>DNIT01000119.1:0-295 GCA_003489345.1 Pelotomaculum sp.
TTAATAATATAACTGTCAGCTGTTTAAGCCCACAGAGCGAATCCCCAAAAAATGCAGGCGCGAATTCATTCGCGCAGGGTTACATTAGCCACACAAGTCCGGTGCCGGCGCGCCGTGTGCTATTGAAATCGTACACCGACGCCGCTTGGTATTTTCATGATACATGGTGCGCATGGGCAACTACCTTAAGAACGATTCAAGGGACCACTGTCGACCTCTGGATATCAGCACCCAAGCCCCTCAGCTTTTCCTCTAGGCGGTCATAGCCACGATCGATATGGAATATATTGCCGAT
>DNIT01000119.1:379-639 GCA_003489345.1 Pelotomaculum sp.
GTACGACCTTCCGCAGTCAGGCCCGCCAACACCAGCGCCGCTCCTGCTCGCAGGTCGGTGGCTTTAACGGGGGCGCCGGTCAGCCGGGGCACCCCCTGCACGACCGCGGTGCGGCCCTCTATTTTTATCCTGGCCCCCATTCTCTTGAGTTCATTGGCGTGCATAAAACGGTTCTCAAAGACAGTTTCGGTGATCATACTGGTGCCCCTGGCCAGGCAAAGGACGGCCATCAACTGGGCCTGCATATCGGTGGGAAAGCC
>DNIT01000119.1:830-1340 GCA_003489345.1 Pelotomaculum sp.
TAACAGGTTTGAGGTGGTCGCAGATGACGTTGTCGACCAAAACATCTCCTCCGGTTATGGCCACCGCCGTCAAAAAAGAGCCGGCCTCGATCCGGTCCGGAATTACGGTATGTACGGTTCCGCTGAGCCTGGGTACCCCTTCCACCCTGATTATTTTGGTGCCCGCTCCCTTAATGCGGGCGCCCATGGCGTTTAAAAAATTAACCAGGTCCACAATCTCAGGTTCTTCCGCGGCATTTTCTATCACTGTGTTGCCTCTGGCCAGGCTGGCGGCCATGATCAGGTTTTCTGTGGCGCCGACACTTGGAAAATCAAGATATATCTGGCTTCCCTTGAGTTTTTCCGCTACCGCTTCGATACAACCATGGCCATATATTATTTTAGCCCCCAGCGCTTTAAAACCCTTCAGGTGCAGGTCGATTGGCCTGGTGCCGATGGCGCAGCCGCCCGGCAAGGGCATTACCGCCCTGCCCGCCCGGGCCAAAAGCGGCCCCATCACCAGAAAAGACG
>DNIT01000119.1:1429-3186 GCA_003489345.1 Pelotomaculum sp.
CGGCCCCATCACCAGAAAAGACGCACGCATCAGGCGCACGTACTCATACGGGGCTTCAACTTCTTTCAGGTCCGGGACAGAAATGTTTATTTCCTTATCACCACGGCATACGCGGGCGCCCAATTTTTCAATGACCCTGCAGATGCTGCCTACATCTGCCAGATTGGGGATATCCTGCAGCGTACAAGTACCCTCTGACAACAGTGACGCTGCAATAATGGGCAGCACTGCGTTTTTGGCGCCGCTTACCTTCACGGTTCCTCTAAGGCTGGTCCCGCCCCGAACGATCAGCTTTTCCAAAATGCTCTCCGCCTTAATATTCCGTATAAATTACCGGTGAAGCCACATATACATAGGTGGCTTGCTCCTGGAGGTTGCTGCGGAAGGCCACGTTAAGATTGACCTCTTTGCCGTCGTAGCGCAAACCATCAGGCAGGTTCTCAGTGTGTCCGGTAAGGCTGACCAGGTTATCTTTGATCGTCTTTTCCTGAATGGTGGCGCCGGCCCCGGCCATGACTTCCTCCGCCCTGCTCAACAATTCCTCCTGGTTTAACGCCCAGTTGATTTTCCCGGTGTAAGTCAGGGCCACATACTCGTCAGCGCTCTGCGTTATTAAAGCCTGCCGGATTTTTTCCTTGTAATAGCCGGCTTTACCGGCCTTCGTTCCAAGGCTGACCATTAAGTGCGTAACTTTTTGGCCTTGCAAGAGTTCCATGGTCTGGCCAAGAACTGCTCCACTGGCGCCTCCGGGCATGGTTCCCTGAACTTTGACACCTCTGGCGTATGCGTTCTCCCAGGTTTCCACGGGTTGTTCTTCCTCAAGTGTTAACAACCCCGCAGTATGATTGACCAAAACTTCCAAGGCCATTTCCTCCGGAGTATCAACTCTTGCCCAACCGGTTACGTTAACAGACTGCAATTCGGCTCCGCTAAGTCTCATCATATCCATCAGGGAACGCTCTTCCCGGTATGACGCCAACATCTGTAGGCCCGTCGGAACCAGCGCCAGGGCAATCACTATAAGGACAATCAGCATGGCCAGTATATACTTTTTTTTAGGGGGACCGTCCCTGAGCAGCGCCCTCAGCATAAGTAATAACCTCCAAAAGTACAGCTTGGTATTTTATACTCTATTATTTCCAATTATTTCTGTTGCAATACGAAATCAAAAGGTTGTTTAAAATCAACTCCTTGATAAGTAAATATTTCAAGCCTGACCCCTTTTGTTGAAAAAAAATACCCGGAGCATGTTTGCTCCGGGTCCGGTAGGGTAAATCTTCTTTCATTGAACAGTCTACTTATCGTTTACAGCCCTCAAGCGCATTATTGCACGCTTGAGAGCCAGCTCCGCCCGCAGCACGTCCAGGTCGGCGGCCTTTGCGGCCAGCCTGTCCTCGGCCCGCTTTTTGGCCCTTTCGGCCCGGGCCACGTCGATCTCGTCAGCCCTCTCGGCCGAGGTGGCCAGGACCGTAACCCTGCTGTTGCGGACCTCCATAAATCCGCCGCTTACGACAATCTTGATAAAGTCGCGGTCCTGCTGAATTCTCAGGACGCCGATGTTAAGAGATGTGATAAGCGGGGCGTGCTCCGGCAGGATACCCAATTCGCCGTCAGTCCCGGGCGCAACCAGAAATTTCACGTCCTCGCTGAATACCTTCCTCTGAGGAGTTACAATTTCCAGTCGTTGGCTTTTTTCCGACATATTGCGCACTCCCCTCTCTTATCCGGCTAATTCTTTGGCTCTTTCCACAACATCT
>DNIT01000119.1:3300-3639 GCA_003489345.1 Pelotomaculum sp.
TTCTATACTGCCTGCCCAGAAAAAGGCGTCCTCCGGCAAATCGTCATGTTTGCCGTCAAGGATCTCCTTGAAGCTGCGAATCGTATCTTTAATTGAAACAAATACCCCGGATCTGCCGGTAAAGGCTTCCGCCACGTGGAATGGTTGCGACAGGAACCTCTGCATTTTCCGGGCGCGGGCCACCAACAGCTTGTCATCGTCTGAAAGTTCTTCCATACCAAGAATAGCAATGATGTCCTGCAGTTCCTTGTAACGCTGGAGCACCTTTTGAACACCCCTGGCAACAGCATAGTGGTCATTTCCCACGATCAGCGGGTCAAGGATCCTTGATGTCGAGTC
>DNIT01000119.1:3734-11747 GCA_003489345.1 Pelotomaculum sp.
TCAAGGATCCTTGATGTCGAGTCGAGCGGATCCACTGCCGGATAAATGCCGAGCTCGGAAATTTGGCGGGAAAGAACAACTGTGCCGTCCAGGTGGGCAAACGTGGTTGCCGGGGCCGGGTCGGTCAGGTCGTCGGCTGGCACGTAAACGGCCTGCACCGAGGTAACCGAACCCTTCTGAGTCGATGTAATCCGCTCCTGCATCTGGCCCATTTCGGTGGCCAGGGTCGGCTGGTAACCCACGGCGGAAGGCATCCGGCCTAATAGCGCCGAGACCTCGGAGCCGGCCTGGGTAAAACGGAAGATGTTGTCAATAAAGATCAGCGTATCGGCGCCCTCCGCATCACGGAAGTACTCTGCCAGGCACAGGCCGGTCAGAGCCACCCGGAGACGGGCGCCCGGCGGCTCGTTCATCTGGCCGAACACCATCGTGGTTTTGTCCAGAACGCCGGATTCAGTCATTTCATTGTAAAGGTCGTTCCCTTCACGGGTACGCTCACCCACGCCGGCAAACACCGAGATACCGCCGTGTTGTTTGGCAATATTATTAATTAACTCCTGAACAATAACGGTCTTGCCTACGCCGGCGCCGCCAAACAGTCCAATCTTACCGCCCTTTAAGAAGGGGACCAGCAAGTCAATCACCTTGATACCGGTTTCAAGCTGCTCCACCTTGGTTGACTGCTCCACCAGAGGAGGCGCCGGACGGTGGATAGGATATGCCATGTCACTGTTTATGGGGCCCTTCCCATCGATAGGTTCACCCAGAACATCGACAAGCCGGCCCAAAGTGGCCCTGCCTACCGGAACTGTAATAGGCTCGCCTGTATCTACAGCTTCCATGCCCCGTACCAAACCGTCGGTGGCGGACATGGCCACGGTGCGGACAGTATTGTTACCCAGGTGCGAGGCTACTTCCAGGGTAAGGTCTATCTTCCTGCCAAACATGTCTTCCTTGTCGCTCTTAACTTTGATGGCATTATAAATTGCAGGCACTTCCCCAGGTGGAAATTGAATGTCCACCACAACGCCGATAACCTGCACAATTTTACCAACGTTCATTCGCTTCTCTTACCTCCTTCACAACAACTTAAGCCGGGATCCAAATTTACAGGGATTAACATTCTAATCGAATAAATCAACTTATGCCTGCGCAATCATTATGAATCCTGTAATTTCGCAACAATCCTGTTATTCCAAAGCTGCAACTCCACCGACGATTTCAGAAATTTCCTTGGTGATCTGCGCCTGGCGAGCACGGTTCATGGACAGCGTAAGGCTGTCGATCATTTCCGACGCGCTCTTGGTGGCGTTCTCCATAGCTGTCATTTGAGCGCTGTAAAAACCGGCCCTATTCTCTAAAAGCCCCTGGTAAATGGCGTTCTCAATATATTTGGGCAACAGCTCGGCCAGTACCGCTTCAGGCGAGGGTTCAAAAATATATGAGACTTTCTTGGCTTCGTCGGTCCCCTCCGCCTCTGCCGGCGGCTCAGCGGGCAACAACTTGACGACAAGCGGTTTTTGTACCAGCACATTGACAAATTGGCTGTAAATCAGGTACACCACGTCATATTCCTGATTCGAGTATTTTTCGATTACATAGGAGGCAATTTCTCTGACCGTACCGTACTGGACGTTGTCACCTAAACCCACATACTGCTTTGCAATATGGTAACCACGGCGAAGGAAGAAGTCGCGGCCTTTCCGTCCGATGGGAACCAGGCTCAGTTCAGCACCGGAAGCCTTGATTTCCTGGGTTGCGTGCTTAATGATATTGCTGTTAAAACCGCCGCAAAGCCCCCGGTCAGCCGTTATGATGATATAAGCCGCTTTCTTCTGCTCGCGCACCTCCAACAGTGGGTTGTTAACACCGGCGGAGGCCACGGCTACCCGGCCAAGGACACTCTTAATCCGCTTGGCATACGGTCTGGCAAGTGTCACAGCGTCCTGCGCCTTGCGCATTTTTGCAGCTGAAACGGCTTTCATGGCCTTGGTAATCTGCTGCATGTTTTGGGTGCTTTTAATACGACGCCTGAGATCCCGCAAATTTGGCATCTACATTTTCACCACCTTTTACATCCGGTAGTCGGCAGCCGGTCGATAAATAAAGGTTTACAAAACCAAAACGCTACCGACCCAGTGGCTCTAAATTTCGGTCGATACTACACCAGATATCGGATTCTAGGGGGAATTCGCAAAGCCAATCCCTTTTAATCAAACGTCTGATGCCTGATTAAGCTATGCCGCGCGTAGTTTTAAACCCACTCTTGAATTCTTCAATAGTTGCGCGCAGTTCTTTTTCAACAGATGCAAATTCTCCTGTATTTCTAATGGCTTCAGAAATATTAGGTTTATTGGCCTTGATGAATTTCAAAAATTCAGCTTCGAAGGATTGTACCATTTCTACCGGCAGATCGTCTAGATAGCCATTGGCAGCAGCATAAATACTCATGACCTGCTCTTCCACCGGCATAGGCACATACTGACCCTGTTTCAACAGTTCGGTCATACGCTCGCCGCGGGTCAGCCTGGCCTGGGTGGATTTATCCAGGTCGGAACCGAACTGGGCGAAGGCAGCCAGTTCACGATACTGGGCCAGGTCAAGGCGAAGGCTGCCGGCCACTTTCTTCATGCCTTTCACCTGCGCGGAGCCTCCCACACGGGATACCGAGATACCAACGTTGATCGCCGGCCGGACACCTGCATAGAAGAGATCGGGCTCAAGGAAGATCTGTCCGTCGGTAATGGAGATAACGTTTGTCGGAATATAGGCGGAAACGTCACCGGCCTGGGTTTCAATAATGGGCAGAGCCGTCATGGAGCCTGCGCCAAGGTCGTCGGACAGCTTGCAGGCACGCTCCAACAGCCGGCTGTGCAGGTTGAAGACATCGCCGGGGTAAGCCTCACGTCCGGGTGGCCGCCGCAACAGCAGGGACATCTCACGGTAGGCTGTAGCCTGCTTGGACAGGTCGTCATAAACAATCAGGACATGTTTGCCCTGGGCCATAAACTCTTCGCCAATAGCAGCCCCGGCAAAGGGAGCGATATAGAGCATGGGGGACGGGTCGGAAGCGGTAGCGGATACGATAATGGAATAATCCATTGCACCTGTATCCTGCAATTTTTGCATGACGTTGGCTACAGTAGATTGTTTCTGCCCAATAGCCACATATATGCAGATGACGTCCCCGCCTTTTTGGTTGATGATGGCGTCAACTGCGATGGCGGTCTTGCCGGTCTGGCGGTCACCGAGAATAAGTTCACGCTGGCCGCGGCCGATGGGTATCATGGAATCAATGGCCTTAATCCCGGTCTGAAGAGGCTGGTGTACGGATTTACGGAATATAACACCGGGGGCGATTTTCTCTACCGGGTTAAACTTGTCGCTGTTAATGGGGCCCTTGCCGTCCAGCGGCTGGCCCAGGGGATTGACCACACGGCCGATCAGGGCGTCGCCAACAGGCACGGAAATAATCCGGCCGGTGCGCTTGACCGTGTCACCCTCCTTAATGTGCTTATAAGGCCCGAGAATAACGCAGCCGATGTTGTCCTGTTCCAGGTTGAGAGCCATCCCCAGCACACCGCCGGGAAATTCCAGCAGTTCCATGGACATACAGTCCATCAAACCGTATACACGGGCGATACCGTCACCGACATTGATTACGGTACCGACATCCGTCATCTCGATCTGGGCCTGGTACTTATCTATCTGCTGCCGGATAATCGAGCTGATTTCTTCAGGTCGCAAATTCATTCACTGGTTCACCCCTATCTAGTTAACTTATTGCCTTCAGGCGCTCTTTCAGGGAAGCCAATCTGGTTTTCACACTGCCGTCAATAATTTTATCCCCCATACGCACTATAACCCCGCCTATGATAGACGGGTCGACAGCGTAAGAGGTCTGTACTTTTTTTCCGGTCAGCTTGGCCAGAATGCTGCTCAGTTCGCCCTTTTCCGTATCTTTCAACTCAACCGCCGTGGTTACCCTGGCCTCAATGATACCCCGATTCGTATTGGCCAAAGCCACAAACTCATCGACGATGTCGCTAAAGTACGTCTCCCGCCGGCGATCTACCAACAAGGCAAGAAAGTTACCCGTGACTTCAGATATTTTTCCTTGGAAAAGCCGGTCTAATAATTCCTTCTTGGCTGCAGCGGTGATTTGCGGGTGGTAAAGCAGCCTCTGCAGTTCAATGTTGTCGTCCAGGATGGTCCTGACCGCTTTCAGTTCGGACTCAATCCTGTCGACCATGCTCTTGTACTTCGGTAAGGCCGTTTTCTCAGATGCAATATCATATAAAGCTTGCGCGTAACGTCCCGCTACAGGGCCCCTCATTGCAGTTCCCCTGCCTCTTTAATAAAGTTATCAATCAAACTGCGCTGGATCTGGTCATCCATATTTTTATCGATGATCTTACCGGCAACCAGTACGGACAGGGAAGCAACTTGGTCGCGCAATTCGGCAATCGCCTTTTGCTTTTCACGTTCAATTTCCGCCAGGGCGGCGTCTTTAATCTTGGCCGCCTCTTTTTTGCTGTTTTCAATGATTTCCAAAGCCTGGTCTTCACCGGCCTTGGTAGCCTTCTGGATAATTTCCTGGGCCTGCTCGCGGGAGCGGCGCATTTCCGCCTCGTAGCCCGCTTTCAATTGTTCCGCCTGCTGCCTTTCCTGTTCGGCGGCGGCAATATTACTGGCAATATGTTCCGACCGGTCGGCCAACAATTTGGCCAGCGGCTTATAAGCAACCAAGCGCAAGAAAATTAATAAAATTATGAAATCAACTATCTGCGCCAGCACTGTTGCGTTGAACTCTAACACTCGTTCCCCTCCTTCCATCTCCCGGTGGACAAAAGGAAGGCGATAGCATTTTGGTCGCGGGCTGTAAGTCGTGGGCCGTTGGTCGTTGATTAAAGATGAAAGATTTCAAAAAAGAAAACATCTTTCCCAACGACTCACTACCAACCACACACGACCATTATGCTATGCCTTTTTTGCCTTGAGACATGAATCTTTAAGCAGCTTTGCCCAAAAGTATAAATGCGATAACGACCGCAATAATAGGCATAGCTTCGATCAGCGCTACCGAAATAAACATGGTGGTCATAATGGAACCCTTGGCCTCCGGCTGACGGGCAAGGCCTTGTACGGCGTTACCGGTAACCATACCGTCACCAATACCTGCGCCGAGGGCGGCCAGGCCAACAGCGATAGCCGCTCCGAGAGCAGCACCAGCTCCTAATTCCATGCATTTCCCCTCCTTTCCAAGATAAATTGAATCAATTGTTAACTAATTATCAGGACTACATAATGCAGATCCAAGCTTGCAAATCAATCTTTCAAATTCTAATGCTCCTCAGACACAGCCTGGGACACATACACTATACTGAGCATGGCGAAAATAAAGGCCTGGATACAACCAATAAAGATGCTAAAAGAAAGCCAGGCTACCGAGGCAATAAAGCCCCCAAAGACGTGGAGCCAACCGCCCAGCATGCCCAACAGGACGGCAATTAGGATTTCCCCGGCATATATGTTTCCGTAAAGACGGAAAGTCAGCGTAATGGGCTTGGTTAGGTCTTCAATGATTGTAATGGGAAGGAAGAATACGAATGGCTTCAAATAGTGTTTAAAGTAACCAAGGCCTTTGTACCGGATCCCGAAGATATAAATCAGGAAAAAGGTACATAGAGCCAAACCAAAGGTCGTGTTATAGTCGGCTGTCGGGGAACTGAGGGTAGGTACGAGACCAATTAAGTTGGCGAACAAAATAAAAATAAAATAGGTTATTATAATTGGGAGCAGGACTAAGCCTTTTTTGGGGTCCATATTCTCATTGACCAGACCTCTGATAAACTCCCACACCATCTCCAAAATATTCTGAGCGCCCTTAGGCTTGCGCATGTTCATACTGCGAGTTGCCGCAATGGCGAAAAGCGCCACCAGGATCATGGTAATCCAGGTCATGATCAAGGTTTTTGGATTGAAGGATAAAGTCGTGCTGCCTACCACAAGATCCCATGTGTCGTGCGGCCATCCCCATATGTTTAGTTCGTGTTCAACTTCTTCTATACTCAACATAACTCTTTTCTCCCCCCTTTCCCTTTTGAATTCTGATGCCTATCGAAATTCAAGGATTTGGCCTCTCCGGCTTTCCGTTGGGTAGGCCCATCAGCATCAACACAGTGCTAAAAGTAAAGACGCAGGGAGCTACAAAAATACCTGCCGCCGCCGCGTAAATATTAATAGAATCACAACGGCTCACGAAATAAAGTACCGCAATGCTGGTTGAGATGCGCATGGCGAAACCGGCTTTCATATGGGCGTAAGCCTTGGGCACCACCATACTGACGATGGTGCGAAGCCTTCTACCCAGAAAAAAAGCATTCCACATGCCTGTTGCAACACCGATACCAAGGCCCAATAAAACCGGATCTTGGGGCCGGATAAGCAAAGCCAGGCAAAAGAACACCAAAAGACAAGCCAATATCCTCAATGTCCTGGTAAGCTGGCCGTCAAAGTCCCAATCCCGCATATTTTTACTCCCCTAAAAACCCCTTGAGGGTTTTATATACACCCACAGTTCCGGCGGCAAGCCCGCCCAGGACCCCTACCAGAAGCAACCACGGCCCGGTGCCGAACATCTGATCCAGATACCTGCCGCCAAGGTACCCCAGAACCACCGTTATAGCCATTTCCATACCTATCGTGGTGGTTAGGGCAAGTGCCTGCAGTACACCTCCCCGGCTTTCTCTTTTTTCTTCTGGTTTTTTGTCTTTTTTTTCGACTGTCACTGACCGCAACCCAACTGGCTCATGCTTCTATGGGGCCCTTAATATTATTTAAGCTTATTTGTTCTACAAAAATAATAGTATTCCTCCATTTGAATAATAAATTTTCAATAAATTTTTTCTAATCTTACAAAAAATATGCCTTTAAATATAAATATTGTTTTTATGTTAAATATTACAGGTTATAGTATTTTTAAACCGGCCTGAATTCCCCGGGACGTTTTCCGGAAAGGCCAAAACGGTACCGGATGGCCTGCACAATACGCCGGGAAGCATGTCCATCCCCGTACGGGTTGACAGCGTTGGCCATCCTGTCGTAGTGAGCGCCGTCCTCCAGCAGTTTTCTGGCGGCAGCAGCCACCGTTTCCCGGCCGGTTCCCACCAGCAGCACCGTGCCGGCGTCCACCGCTTCCGGCCGTTCGGTGGTATCGCGCAGCACCAGGACTGGTTTGCCCAGGGCAGGCGCCTCCTCCTGAAGGCCGCCGGAATCACTCAAAACCAGATAACTGCGTCCGATCAGGTTGGCAAACGGCTGGTAATCCATAGGCTCCGTAAGGTGAACCCTGTCCAGGCCGCCCAGTTCATCATCCACAACCCTTCTTACGGCCGGGTTTTTATGGACGGGAAAGACCACTTGCACATCGGGATAGGACTGTACCACCTGCCGCAGCGCCTGGTATATCTCCCGCATGGGCTCTCCCAGGTTTTCCCGGCGGTGCGTAGTTACCAAAAGCACCCTGTGACGATAATCCAGTGCGTTCAGCACCGGGTCATCGAACCGGTAGCCAGGCCGCACCGTCGCCAGCAGGGCGTCTATAACCGTATTGCCGGTCACAAATATGGTTTCCGGCGCTGCCCCTTCCGCCAGCAGGTTTTGCCTCGCTGTGGCTGTGGGGGCAAAATTCAGGTCTGCCAGAACACCCGTCAGGTGGCGGTTGATTTCTTCCGGAAACGGTGAAAATTTGTTCCGGGTGCGCAGGCCCGCCTCTACGTGACCTACCGGTATTTGCAGATAAAAGGCGGCCAGAGCGGCCACAAAAGTGGTGGTGGTATCACCATGCACCAAAACCAGGTCGGGCTTTTCCGCTTCAAAGACCCGCTTTAATCCGGACAGGGCCCGGCTTGTTATATCAAAGAGAGTTTGTCCCTGCTGCATGATATTCAGGTCGTAAGCGGGAGTGATCTCGAATAGCTGCAAAACCTGATCCAGCATTTCCCGGTGCTG
>DNIT01000119.1:11931-19742 GCA_003489345.1 Pelotomaculum sp.
GCCTCCGGCCTGGTTCCGAATACTGCCAGTACTTTAAGCAAAAATACATCTCCTTGATAACTTATAATGTAAGATTATCCATACCGGCCGGGCAACCGGAAATAGCGCTAGACAACCTTTAGATAACCTTTTTCAATCAGCTTGCTGATATGCTCATTGCGGGCCTTCTCCAAATCTATCCCGTACTGCTCCTCTAGTACAAACATCATTGAAACAGCCGTCTGGGCAACATCGAGTAGTTCATAGGTTATCTTCATCATCGCCTCTTTTTCACTGAGCCTTTTGGCTTCGCCCGAGAGGCCGCGCAGCTTCCCGATGGCCTGGGCCAGTTCCCCCGCTTCCTCCATCAGCTTCAGGGCTGTGGATTCAATAGTGGGGGAGAGATTATTCAACTTCGGTAAAAGGATATTTTTCTTCTGCACTTTTACACACCTCACGTCCGCCTCATAGGAGACAGGCTAGCAAAATTATACCACAATTGGGTGCAGGGAGAAGCATTAATCAGTGTAATTTATTGAGCTTTGCGAAGCAAAACTGCTTTATTCTCACATTATCATCACGCGTGTTCCTGGAAATTGCCCGCCATACTATGCTCCCGCCAATCTAAATCATCAGCCAGTCTTTTTGCTCCGGCGACCACTTGCAGATGACCGTTTCGCCAGTTTCATTCAAATAAACGATCCTGTCAATCAAGGCATTTCTGATCATACGCCTGCAGAGCAGGCAGGGGGCGCCCGAGGCCAGGGAGCCGTCCGAGTTGAAACCCGCCACGTAGATAGACGAGCCTATCATCTTCACCGGATCGCCGTTGATGATAGCGTTTTGTTCCGCGTGGACGGCAACGCACAGCTCGTATCTTTCTCCTTTGGGGACCTTGAGTTCCTTCCGGACACATCTGCCCGTGTCAATGCAATTTGCCTCGCCCCTGGGTGAACCATTGAAACCGGTGCTGATAATGATGTTGTTGCGGACGATAACAGCCCCGTAAAAACGCCTCAGGCAGGTGGACCGGGTAGATACCACCTTGGCTATTTCAATAAAATACTCGTCCCAGGTCGGCCTCTGCTTGCTTTCTCCGGTCAAGTTATCCTCCGTTCCTTTCTTGAAACCCCACCCACATTGACTAATGCCTACTAACCAATCCGTGGCATCTCACGTCCCACTTCCCACGTCCCACATCTCAATACAGTGGGTACCTCCGGCAGATTTCAGCAACCCGTTCTCTGGCCCGGTCCAGCCTGGCTGGATCAGCGCGGTTGACAATGGCATAGTCCATAATTTCAGCGATTAACGCCATATCCTGCGCTTTCAGGCCGCGGGTGGTGACCGCGGGGGTACCGATGCGGATCCCGCTGGAAATATTGGGCGGCTGCGGGTCAAAGGGTATGGCGTTCTTGTTGATGGTTATACCGACGCGGTCAAACAGGACCTGGGCTTCACTGCCGGTAATGTTTTTGCCTCTCAGGTCAACCAGTACCAGGTGCGTATCGGTACCGCCCGAAACCAGCTCAAATTTCCGCTCCAGTAAAGCGCCGGCCAGAGCCCGGGCGTTGGTGACCATATCCTGCTGGTACTCTTTGAAACCAGGCTCAAGAGCTTCCTTCAGCGCTACGGCCTTGGCAGCTATTACATGCATCAGGGGACCGCCCTGGATGCCGGGAAAAACCGCCCGGTTGATTTTAGCGGCATACTTGTCGCCATCCTTACTCAGGATCATACCGCCCCTGGGGCCACGCAGGGTCTTGTGGGTGGTGGTGGTAACGATGTCGGCATACGGCGCCGGACTCATATGCAACCCGGCCGCGACCAGGCCGGCGATATGGGCCATATCAACCATCAGGTAGGCGCCGACCTCATCTGCTATTTCCTTCATCTTGCGAAAATCGATGACGCGCGGGTAGGCACTGGCGCCTGCCACAATCATCTTGGGGTTATGCTCGCAGGCGGTGGCGCGAACCTTTTCATAATCGATGAGGCTGGTGTCTTGATCCACCCCGTAAAAAACGAAATGAAAGTATTTGCCGGATATATTGATGGGGCTGCCGTGGGTAAGGTGCCCCCCGTGGGCCAGGTCCATGCCCAGGATGGTATCGCCCGGTTTCAGCAGGGCAAAGTACACCGCGGTGTTGGCCTGGCTGCCGGAATGGGGCTGGACGTTGGCGTAATCTACTCCGAACAATTCCCTGGCCCTGGCAATGGCTGTGCTTTCAGCCAGGTCGACGTACTCGCAACCTCCATAATAGCGACGGCCGGGGTATCCTTCCGCATATTTATTGGTCAGGACGGTACCCTGCGCCTCCATTACCGCTTTGCTGGCAACGTTTTCAGAGGCGATTAACTCCAGGGTAAACTCCTGCCGTTTGGTTTCCAATTCAATAATACGGGAAATTTCCGGGTCAACTTCAGCAAGGGGCCGTTTCAACATAAAAAATCCTCCCTACAACCGGTTGTAAACTTACCGGCTTGAACAATTGTATTTGCTTTCAATAGCTCTTATTTTATCCACCCTGCGGCTGTGGCGCCCGCCCTGGAACTCTGTCTGCAACCAGGTTGTAACAATATCCCTGGCCAGGCCGGGCCCAATCACACGCTCCCCCATGGTCAGAATGTTGGCGTCATTGTGTTCGCGCGCGGCCCGGGCTGAAAAAGTATCGTGGCACTGCCCCGCCCTGATCCCCGGCACTTTATTGGCCGCGATTGCTACCCCGATCCCCGTGCCGCAGCATAGTATGCCTCGTTCATAGGCGCCTCCGCTCACAGCTTCGGCCACAGCCAGGGCCATGTCCGGATAGTCAACCGGCTCAGTTGAAAATGTTCCAAAATCCTTGTAATCTATGGAGGATTCCTCCAGAATCGCGATTACCGTCTTTTTTAATATGTAACCGCCGTGATCGCTGGCCACGGCAATTTTCATAAACGCATCACCGTTCTTTTTTAAATATAGTTGTGCCCTAACAAAAGTTCTACAGCAAATCCAAATTTCCCTTTAATCCTGTCGAACAAATGCTGTTTACAGCACCTTTGCTTAAGTCCCCCCGGAGCTTGGGCTTGCCTCCTCCAGCCTGTCCACCGCCTTGCCGATTAAATCCACCAATCTGCGGGCACAGTTGCGATAGGCTTCGAGCGGTTGCCCGATGGGGTCGGCAATATCTCCAACAGCCCCGGCATATCCTGCGAGAGTAAACACTTTCTCCGCCTGCGCGGGAGCCAGCATCTGCACATGCCGCTGGTGGGCCGTGGTCATGGTTAAAACGAGGTCTGCCTGCCCTACAGCTTCCGGGGTCAGCAGCACAGCTCTGTGCCGGTCCAAATCGATACCCATTTCAGCCAGGGCGGTTACTGCCTCAGGTGAAGCCGGTTCCCCTGCTATAGCCGCCACACCGGCCGAAGCAAACACAATATCCTTTTGGCAGCCCGGACGGTCTTCCAGCAGCCTCTTGGCTATGGCTCCGGCCATGCTGCTGCGGCAGGTGTTACCCGTACAGACAAAAATTATTTTCATGTCACAACACCTCAAGAATCATTTTGGCGCCGATACCCACCAGGAGCAATCCGCCCAACAACTGGGCCCTCTCACCGACCCAACCGCCCAGAAAACGGCCAAAGACCAGCCCGGTAAAGGTCATTATACCTGCCACAATTCCGATTAGTCCCGCCACAAGCAGCAGGTTGGCCTGGTGGGTTCCCAGGGTAAAGCCGACACTCAAGGCATCCATGCTCACACTGGCTCCCAGCAGGAGCAATCCGCCAACACTGAAATCAACCCGGACAGGCGCCTGCTCCAAACGATGCCGCCAGGTTTCCCAAACCATTTTAACGCCAAGATAGACCAGCAGCAGGGCGCCTGCAATTGCAGCCGCGCGACCCAGCAGGTTGCCGGCGAATTCACCCGCCAACCAGCCGATCAGAGGCATGGCGATGTGGAAAACAAGCACGGTCAAACTGACCAGGATGATTTGGCGCCGGTTGACTCCGGCCAGGCCGATGCCGACACAAAGAGAAAAAGCGTCTGTTCCCAGGGCAATGGCTAAAACGATCAAGGTAATAAGGCTCATGGCGCACTCCTGTTGGCCCTCTGATAAACAACTTAATGAAACCAGACAAACATGTCGTTGCAGCGGCGGATAAAAACCTGGCCATGCAGGTGCGATTTCAATCGCACCAGGCGCGTCGGCGCCGGACTTGTGTGGCCGTACCCGCATGCAGCCGGTTTGTTAAGGGCGGCTTATATGGTACTGGCAATTTTATTTTCAGGATAAATTATTCCCAACTGAGCAATTCATTCATCATGCATTTTATCAAGGTGGTTTCCAACGTCCCGGTCGACCACGTGCCAAATCCTGCCTCCGGCAGCCTTTCTCAGGCGATTCATGACAGCCAGGCCTACCCCGCTTTCCGGCAGGCCTTCAGCCAGGATAAAATCGACCTCCAAATCGTTGAAACGCCGCAAAGCTGCATATAAGCCGGCGGCTACAGTTTCCGGTTTACTCCTCTGTCCGGCCAGGACCACCTGCCCTGCGCCGGTATAATCCTCGCCGTCTGCGTAAGCCAGGATCCCCACCTGCTTACCCTTGGAGCGATACGCTGCGGCTATTTCCCTGATTTTCGCCGCAATAACCCGCGGCTCGCCTTCCAGCAGCAGGAGCGGAGCTCTGGGGGCATAATGCGTATATTTCATCCCGGGAGACCGCGGTTTGGCTGTCTGCAGGCTGCTTAACGCAGCCGGCTCAACCATCACCTTACCCAGTATCCCCGTCAATGCCTCCGGAGTAACCCCTCCCGGCCTTAAAATTGTGGGAACCGAACCGGTCAGATCGAGAACGGTCGACTCCACACCTACTCCGGCCGCCCCCCCGTCAAGGATCATATCTATTCGCCCGTTCAAATCCTGCATTACGTGAGCAGCCATGGTAGGACTCGGGCGTCCCGAAAGGTTGGCGCTGGGCGCCGCCACCGGCGACCCGGCCGCTCTGATTAAGGCCAGCGCCACTGCGTGTCCGGGCATGCGGATGGCTACGGACGGCAGACCCGCCGTCACCTCCGGCGGCACCACCCCGCCAACCGGCAGGACCAGGGTCAGCGGCCCGGGCCAAAAGGCCCGCATCAACTCTTGCGCCGGGCTGGAGAGACATTCTACTAAATCTTTGACCTGGTCTAAATCCGCCACGTGGACAATCATGGGATTGTCGGAAGGGCGCCCCTTGACCTCAAAAATCCGCATGACCGCCCTGCCGTCCAGGGCATTTGCCCCTAGTCCGTAAACGGTTTCTGTGGGGAAGGCCACGAGCCCTCCCCGCGCTAGAATGTCTCCTGCCGCCTGGATCACTCCCGGGTCGGGATGAAGCGGGTCAACTTTTATGTACCTTGTGGCCAATATCTTTTGCGTCATTCTAAAGTTACCTCATTTTGTCCCGTCAAAGAAGCGCAAGACCGCATCCGGTTCCCTGCCGCAGTCATGCGCGGTTTATATTCTGCCTGTAAGAGACAGTGCTGCAGCATTCCTCCGGCGCCAACGAAAGCATTCACACCCCGTCGCATAACCTGGCCACTACCAGCCTGTCCAGACCCGCCAGGTCTTTGACGATCTCTGCTTCCCAACCGGTTTCTAACAGCTTCAGCATATCCCTGGCCTGGTCGAAACCGATTTCCAGCAAGAGCAAACCGCCCTTTTTTAATAGTACGGCGGCTGTGGGGATAAGCCGCCTGTAAAGTTCCAAGCCGTCCTTTCCCCCGTCCAAAGCCAGCACGGGCTCAAATTGCCGGACGCTACGGGGGAGCCCGGCAAGTTCATCTGAGGATATATACGGCAGGTTGGCCGCGATTAAGTCCGCCCCTGCGACAGGGACAATACCTGCCAGCGGCTCTAAAAGGTTGCCCTGGTAAAACCGCACGCGTGCTCCCACACCGTGCCTGACTGCGTTATCCCCGGCCACATCAAGCGCTTCCCCTGAGCAGTCGGTGGCATAAACGATACTCTCCGGCAAAAAAGAAGCCAGGCTGACCGCTATCGCCCCGCTGCCGGTACCGACATCGATCACCAGCGGCGCCGGCGGGAGCAGCGCCAGGGCTGTTTCCACCAGCAGTTCCGTCTCAGGCCTGGGTATTAAAACGGAGGGGGCGACCTTAAAGTCCAAATCCATAAATTCTTTGCAACCAGTAAGATAAGCCACGGGCTCTCCAAGACACCGCCGCCCGACCAGCTCCCAAAAACATTTTTCCGCATGAGCCGGAAGAGTACATTCCCATTCCCGGTATAATCCGGCCCGGTCGAGGCCGGCGACATGGGATAACAGCACTTCGGAATCCAGAGCCGGCGCGGCCCCCTCCGCCTTTTGCAATTTTCTTCTGGCTTTCTGGAGGATCTGTCTTATTGTTTGGGACAAGTTACATTCCTCAGCTATGTGTATATTTAGGTTCGTTCCACACGCCGCTATCGCGGCGCCACGTATCCTGAAAATACCAGGTGATGCAGGTGAAACGGCGCGCCAGCGCCGGACTTGTGTGACGAATGCAACATTTGTGAAAATGAATTATCAGTTATCCTGTTTTAAACGCTCAGCCTGGTCGGTGGTAACCAGGGTATCGATAATCTCATCCAGGTCACCCA
Organism: Pelotomaculum sp.; assembly: GCA_003489345.1. Classification (GTDB taxonomy): domain Bacteria; phylum Bacillota; class Desulfotomaculia; order Desulfotomaculales; family Pelotomaculaceae; genus Pelotomaculum_C. Next base: position 18,539 of record DNIT01000119.1, read on the forward strand.
GCAAAACCGTATCAAGACGGTGCAGGGTCAACCCAACCCGGTGGTCGGTCACCCTGTTTTGCGGAAAATTATAGGTGCGGATGCGCTCGCTGCGATCTCCGGAGCCCACCATGGATTTTCTGGTTGTGGACATCTTTTGCTGGCGCTCTTCCTCGGCGCGGTCAAGTAAGCGCGCCATAAGCACTTTCATAGCTTTATCCTTGTTTTTATGCTGGGACTTTTCGTCCTGCATGGAGACGACGATCCCGCTCGGCAGGTGGGTAATGCGTACGGCAGACTGGGTGGTATTGACAGACTGGCCGCCGTGCCCGGACGCGCAGAAAACATCGATGCGCAGGTCGTTGGGATCGATATCGATATCGACTTCCTCGGCCTCAGGCAATACGGCCACAGTGGCGGCAGACGTGTGAATACGCCCCCCGGACTCGGTGCTGGGGATCCGCTGTACGCGGTGCACCCCGCTTTCAAACTTGAGGCGGCTGTATGCGCCTTTTCCGTTAATAAGAAAAATAATTTCTTTAAAACCCCCGATGTCGGTGGGATTGTTGTCAAGCACCTCGGTATGCCACCCCTGCCGCTCGGCATAGCGGGAGTACATGCGGAACAAGTCTGCGGCAAATAGTCCCGCCTCTTCACCACCGGTACCGGCACGCACCTCAACAATCACGTTTTTGTCGTCATTGGGGTCTTTGGGCAGCAGCAGCAATTTGAGGCGCTGTTCCAGCTCATCTTTTTTAGGCGTAAGTTCTTCCAGTTCAAGCTGGGCCATTTCCCGCATTTCGGCGTCTGCATCCTCCGCCAGGAGGGCCTTGGCTTCCTGCATTTCCTTGTTTATTTTCTTATATTCCCGGTATACGTTAACCACGCCGGTCAGGTCGGAATGGCTTTTTACGTACTGTTGCCAGAGAGGAAGATCTGCCATTACTTCAGGGTTCCCGATCAGGGTACCCAATTCTTCATACCTTTCCTCCAGGCTGGCTAATTTATTTAACATTATAATTGCCCTCCTTCAGCACTGCCCCGAGAGCAGCAATGGCCACCTCCACCTGGGCATCGTCCGGTTGACCGGTAGTCAGTTTTTGCAGCCACAGGCCGGGCGCTATGAAAAAGCGGCATAACGGTGTAGTAGCATACTTACCGGACAATTTAAGCGCTTCGTATGAAATTCCGGCCACAAGCGGCAGCAGCAGGACCCGGGATAGGA
>DNIT01000201.1:0-1802 GCA_003489345.1 Pelotomaculum sp.
TTTTAAGTAGGGCTGGTAGCACCCGAACTTACGCCTGTGGAGATTGCGTAAGACCCATGTGGCTGCGGTCAATGAATCAGGAAGCTCCCGCCTCTTAGCAAAGCGTAGGCGGGCGAGGCTTCACGGTGTCATGTGCGAATGAATTCCCCATATGCTTTTCGAGAACCAGTTAATAACAACCTTTGCCATTGAGATGTACTCACATTTTATATTGGGCTGCAAAACTATTTTAAAATTAATTCCATAATAAGCCGGGAATATATGTCAGGATTATTGAGCCGGCTTTATGTGTGAAGGATTGGCCGCAAAATTATTGTGGCCTTTTTTGTTTGCTCTTAATAGTTTGTAATGTGTAATTAACGTGGCGGATGGCGCTTGGTTTGTCCGGTCTGTAAAATCTATACAAATAAAAAGACAAAAAATGCCTCCTGGTGACGCTAATACTTGTACCAACATTCTTCTTTTTAACTGCTTTGCATATAATGTAGCATTATTAACCGTCTGACAGTATCAAGAAAGTCCAAATACAAAGGGAAGGAGTGAAGACGATGGACTTCCTGCGGCGTTTGGAAGAATACCGCTCCTTAGAAAAACAGATTACCTGGGAGGGAACGTTCCAGGATTATATTGCCATCTTAAAAGAAAAGCCTTATGTGTCACAGCTTGCCCATGCCAGGCTTTATTCAATGATCAAGGATGCCGGGGTGGAGGAAAAAGAAGGCGTAAAACACTATAATTTCTTTTCCTCGGAACTATTTGGCCTTGACAAGACGCTGGAAAAACTGGTGGAAGAATATTTCCACCCGGCCGCGCGGCGTCTGGATGTACGCAAACGGATCCTGCTGTTAATGGGGCCTGTCAGCGGCGGAAAATCAACTCTGGTAGCCATGTTGAAGCGGGGTTTGGAGAAATACAGCCGTGAAGAAAGGGGGAGCCTTTACGCGATTAAAGGTTGTCCCATGCATGAGGAGCCGTTGCACTTGATCCCCAAAGAACTCAGGGGAGATTTTCAAAAGACTTACGGAGTTTATATTGAAGGGGAACTATGTCCTTCCTGCCGGATGATGCTCGACCAGGAGTACAACGGCAAAATTGAGAAAATACCGGTGGAGAGAATATTTTTGTCCGAGGACAACCGGGTGGGTATCGGTACCTTTACGCCTTCCGATCCCAAATCCCAGGATATCGCCGACCTTACCGGAAGCGTGGATTTTTCCACTATAGCCGAGTATGGTTCGGAATCGGATCCCCGCGCCTACCGCTTTGACGGAGAACTGAATATTGCCAACCGGGGCTTGATGGAATTCCAGGAGATGCTCAAATGCGATGAGAAATTTCTTTGGAACCTTTTAAGCCTGTCTCAGGAGGGCAACTTTAAAGCCGGCCGTTTCGCGCTCATTTACGCGGATGAATTGGTCGTAGCGCACACCAACGAAAATGAGTATAAGACCTTTATCAGCAACAAAAAAAACGAAGCCCTTCAGTCCCGCATTATCGTCCTGAAAATCCCGTATAACTTGCGGGTTAGCGATGAAATAAAAATTTACGAGAAGCTGATCGGGCAAAGTGACCTGCGCAACATCCATATCGCTCCCCACGCCTTGCGGGTGGCCAGTATCTTCTCGGTGATGACCCGGCTCAAGGAGTCCAAAAAGCAGGGTATGGATCTGGTTAAAAAGATGAAACTGTACGACGGTGAGGATGTCGAAGGTTTTAAACAAAAAGACCTTCATGAACTCCAGGTTGAAGCAATCGACGAGGGCATGAGCGGTGTCGATCCCCGTTATGTGATCAACCGGCTC
>DNIT01000201.1:1879-5212 GCA_003489345.1 Pelotomaculum sp.
GTGATCAACCGGCTCTCATCTGCTCTGATTCGCACCTCCACCCAGTGCATCAACCCGCTTGACGTGTTGCGGGCGCTAAAGGAAGGGCTTGATCAGCATCCATCCATTACCAAAGAGGAGAAGGACCGGCTGCTCAATTTCATTTCTGTGGCTCGCAAAGAATATGATGAAATGGCCAAGAAGGAAGTCCAGAGAGCTTTTGTCTACGCTTACGAGGAATCGGCCAAAGTGTTGTTCGATAACTACCTCGATAATGTTGAAGCATTCTGCAACGGTGTAAAAATCAAGGATCCCTTGACCGACGAGGAAATGGAGCCGGATGAAAAGCTGATGCGATCCATTGAGGAGCAAATCGGTATCTCTGAAAGCGCCAAAAAGTCTTTCCGGGAGGAAATCCTGATCAGGCTCTCCAGCTACGCCCGTAAAAACAGGCGTTTTAATTACAGCTCCCATGAACGCCTGCGGGAAGCCATTGAGAAGAAACTGTTTGCCGACCTCAAGGACGTAGTCAAAATAACGACTTCTACCAAGACGCCGGATGCCGGACAGTTGAAGCGGATCAACGAGGTTAGCGCCAGGTTGATAGCCGAGCATGGATACTGCCCGACCTGTGCCAATGAATTATTGAGATATGTCGGCAGCCTGCTGAACCGATAGGGAGGAAGCGCCATGTCCAAAACCAACTTCATCATCTCCCGGGAGGACTGGTCGCTTCACCGCAAGGGGGAGATTGACCGGCAGCGGCACCAGGAAAAGGTGCGGGACGCTATAAAAAAGAACCTTGCCGATATTGTCAGTGAAGAAAGTATTATCATGCACGACGGGCGCAAGGTAGTCAAGGTGCCGATACGCTCCCTAGATGAATTTCACTTTCGCTATGACTTCGGCAAGCAGCAGCATGGCGGTCAGGGTGATGGCAACAGCAAGCAAGGAGACATCATTTATTCCGATCCGCAGCATGGTCAGGGTAAAGGAAAGGGCGCCGGCGAAGAGCCGGGTGTGGATTACTACGAGGCCGATATTACCGTCGATGAGCTGGCGGAAATGATTTTCGAGGACCTGGGTCTGCCAAACCTGGAGCAGAAGAAAAAACCGGAAATTGCCTCGGAATCGGTCGAATTTAAGGATGTCCGTAAAAAAGGTATTGCCAGCAACATTGACCGTAAACGGACGATTATGGAGGTCATCAAGCGCAACGCCCTGCAAGGGAACCCCGGTCTGCACGGCATTACGCCCGAGGACCTGCGCTATAAGACCTGGGAAACTACCTACAAATTTGAATCCAATGCCGTGGTCCTGGCCATGATGGATACCTCGGGATCGATGGGGCCCTTTGAGAAGTACATCGCCCGCAGCTTTTTCTTCTGGATGGTCCGTTTCCTGCGTACCAAGTACAACAATGTCCAGATTGTTTTCCTGGCCCACCATACCGAAGCCAAGGAAACAACCGAAGAAGAGTTCTTCACCAAGGGAGCCAGCGGCGGCACCCGCTGCTCTTCGGTGTATAAGCTGGCTTTAGAGATTATTGAAAAGCGATATAGTCCGCAAGACTACAATATCTACGGCTTTCATTTTTCCGATGGCGATAACCTGTCCTCAGATAATGAGAACTGTGTCAAACACATCAATGCGCTGCTGGAGGTCTGCAATATGGTGGGTTACGGTGAAATTGAGGGGCCTTACTACTACACCAGTACTCTGCGCAACACATTCAAAAAAATCCAGAACCCCAAGTTTACCTGTGTCACCATCCGCGACAAAAGCGGGGTCTACCCCGCCCTGAAAAAATTTTTCAGCCAGACTCCTGATCAAAAGTAAGCCGCGCCTATACGGGTACCGTATAACGCTTGAAGCATGGACATTTATGTTAATGTGCAATCCAGTTAATGCGTCCCAATGGATCCCATAGGAATACAGACTGCCTACGCCTTACACCCTAGTCAGCCTCGGTCTCCCTAAACGGGGGACTTTTTTATAATTCTTGCCTCACTAGCGTTTCCCGGACAATGGCAATAAAAAGATTTCTTAACATATTGTAAAATCAAGGAGTGATGACTGTTGAACCCACAGAAAGAAATGAGCGGCCTGGAAGTGGCCATGGAACAGATTTCGGCAAAGGCCAGGGAATTTGGTCTTGATTTTTATGACATTTTCTTTGAAATTTGCCCGGCTGATATTATCTATACTTTTGGCGCTTACGGCATGCCCACCCGCTTCTCTCACTGGACCTTCGGCAAGGCCTACCACAAAATGAAGACACAGTACGATTATAATCTGGGCCGTATTTATGAGATGGTGATTAACTCCGATCCTTGCTACGCTTTTTTGCTGGAGGGTAACAGTCTGATCCAGAATAAGTTGATCATGGCGCATGTCATTGCCCATTGTGATTTTTTTAAGAACAATATTTATTTCAAAAATACTTCCAGGGCTATGGTTGAATCCATGGCTGCGGCCGCCAACCGCTTCCGGGAATACGATTTTAAGTATGGCAGAGCCAGAGTAGAGTCTTTTATCGATGCGGCGATTGCAATACAGGAACATGTGGAGCCAAGGCTGCTGATCAAGAAAAGCTCAAAAAAGAACGAGGCTCCAAAGCATGAATGCCGGCATAAAAAGCCTGAAACGCCCTACGACGATCTCTGGTCCCTGGATGATAAAGAGATATGCAAATGCGACACTTGCGAGCACCCCGGGAGGTTTCCCACTGAACCGGAAAAAGACCTGATGCTTTTCATAACACAAAACAGCAAGGAACTGGATGACTGGCAGAGGGATATCATGTCTGTAATCCGTCAGGAAATGCTCTACTTTTGGCCTCAGATGGAGACAAAAATAATGAATGAAGGTTGGGCGTCCTACTGGCATCTCAGGATTATGCGGGAAATCGAACTTGACGAGGCGGAAACAATCGAATTGGCCAAGATGCACTCAGGCATCGTACAGACCTCCCGGACCCACCTCAACCCTTACACACTGGGCTTGAAAATTTTTGAGGACATTGAAAAACGCTGGGAAAACCCTACGGAGGAAGAAAGAGAAAAATATGGCCGTCCGGGCGGGGAAGGGAAACAGAAAATTTTTGAGGTGAGGGCAATGGAAAACGATATTTCCTTTCTCCGGAATTACCTCACCAAAGAATTGGTCGACGATTTGGACCTGTATTTATTTAAAAAAATGGGTTACGACTGGAAAATCAGCCAGAAGGAGTGGGAAAAGGTCAGGGACGGCCTGGTAATCAATCTTACCAATTGCGGTTTTCCACATATCGTGGTGCAGGACGGTGACTTTAACAAGAAGGGTGAACTCTATCTCAAGCATTGCTTTGAGGGG
>DNIT01000201.1:5328-13465 GCA_003489345.1 Pelotomaculum sp.
CATTGCTTTGAGGGGGTTGAACTTGATGTTTTCTATCTGGAAAGGACCCTCCCTCACGTTTATACCCTGTGGGGTAAGAGCGTTCATCTGGAAACACAGCTGGACAATAAACCGGTGCTTTTTTCCTACAATGGCGAAAAGGGCTCCAAAAAGTTTTTGTAGAAAAAATAGGCTGCATGAAGATAACATCTTTCCAGCCTAAATTTGGTAAGGTAGAAGATTTTAACCCTCCCTTTGAATATACTGTTTTTGGGGAGGGCTCTTTTATGACTGTTGTTATTGTCGGGGGCGGTTGGGCCGGATGTTCTGCCGCTTATGCCGCAGCTGTGGCCGGAGCTGAAACGGTGCTTATTGAAAAAACGGATATGCTTCTGGGCACCGGCCTGGTAGGCGGTATTATGCGCAACAACGGCCGCCTCACGGCTATGGAAGAAATGCGGGAACTCGGTGCCGGGAGTTTTCTTGAGCTGATTGAGCACTCTGCCACCCACCTCAACGTTGATTTCCCGGGGCATCGCCATGCTATGCTATACGATGTAACCAGAATAGAGCCGCCGATCAGGACGGCGCTTCGAACAGCAGGGGTTCGCTTAAAACTGCAGAAAAGGATGTCCGGTGTTACAAATAACAATGGTTTCATTACCGGGATTGAGACGGCCGACGGTGATTACATCGAGGGGGCTGTCTTTATTGACTGCACTGGTACGGCCGGACCGGTGCAATACTGCACCCGGTATGGTTCTGGTTGCGCCATGTGCATCCTGCGCTGCCCCACCTTCGGACCACGTATCAGCCTTACAGCCAAAGCCGGTATTAACGAAATAACGGCCGGGGAAGGTTTCCCCCAGTTTGAGGCCATGAGCGGGTCCTGCAAGCTTGAAAAAAAGTCGATATCACCTGTTCTGGTGGCAAAGCTGGAGCAAACCGGGGTGCTGATCATTCCCCTTCCTGAAACCCTTCACGCCAAAGCCAGGTTAGACCGGAAGGCCTGTCAGCAGTATTCCCTGCCTGAGTTTGCGGATAACCTGGTGTTCCTTGATACCGGCCACGCCAAGTTAATGGCCTCTTATTTTCCGCTAGAAATACTCCGCACCCTGGAAGGTTTAGAGGATGCCCGCTATGCCGATCCCTATTCAGGCGGGATGGGCAATTCCGTCCGTTTTATGGCTATGGCTCCATGCGATGACAGCCTTGCTGTTTCAGGCGCGGTAAACCTGCTTTGCGCCGGGGAGAAGACAGGCCCATTGGTTGGTCATACCGAGGCCATCGTAACCGGCTTTCTAGCCGGTCACAACGCGGTAAGGATGCTGGCCGGGCGCGAGCTGTTCGTGCTGCCGTCCGAACTGGCCTGCGGCGATATCATTTCCTTTATGCACAGAGAAATGAAAAACCCTAAAGAAATGAGCAAGAAATATACTTTTTCCGGCTCGGTGTACTTTCAAAGGATGCAGGAGCGGGGACTTTATACTACCGATACGGCGCAAATCCGTGAACGGATCGGCAAAACCGGGCTGGCGGGGATCTTCAATCGCAGGATCATGTGACGTGAGACGTGGGCATATCCTGCGTTCCAAGACAGCCTTAGCGTTATTCTTGTGATAGTAAAAATTACCATCAAAATTACCATTATTTGTACTATTTATCCATTCCGACTCATAAAGTATCAGAGGACAAGCTTTAGCGGGAGGTGTCGAAGTGGTCAACTTTGTCTGGCTGGCGATGGTTGTGTTCGGCATTGTTGTGGCCGGGAGCAACGGAAATATCGAGGTTGTAACAAAGGCGGCCTTTGACGGCGCCAATAATGCGGTAAAAATATCCATCAGTCTGATTGCTATTATCACCTTCTGGCTCGGTATCATGAAGCTGGCCGAAGAGGCTGGACTGGTACGCGCGCTGGCTTGGCTGGTGCGCCCGGTAATGCGTTTTCTTTTCCCCAGTGTGCCCAGGGAACACCCGGCCATGGGCGCAATTGTGATGAACCTCAGCGCCAATATCCTGGGACTGGGGAACGCTGCGACACCCATGGGACTGATTGCCATGCGGGAGCTGCAGACACTGAACCACTCCAAAGACACTGCTTCGGACGCCATGTGTACCTTTCTTGCTCTTAATACCTCCTGCGTCACCCTGATCCCGACCACGATTATCGGTATCCGCCTGCTATACGGTTCCAGCGACCCCACTGATATCGTAGGGCCAACCATCATAGCGACCGCCTTCAGCATGTTGGTAGCTATCGTGGTGGACCGGATGCTAAGATTGTTTTATTCGGGCAAAAGGAGGTAAGGTGTTGTTTGCGTTTATTTCGGAGCTGTCCCGCTGGGCCATCCCGGTTATTCTATTGGTGGTTCCCCTGGTCGCGGTGCTTCGTGGGGTCAAGGTCTACGAAACATTTGTGGAAGGGGCCGAGGCTGGTTTTGCAACCGCTGTTAAAACCATTCCCTACCTGGTGGCTATGATGGTCGCCATCAGTATTTTCCGGGCTTCTGGAGCAATGGAAGTGCTGGTCGCGTCTCTCTCTCCCTTGCTTGGCTTTGTCGGTCTGCCGGCGGAGGTCTTGCCCCACGCGATCATGCGTCCTCTCTCCGGTGGAGCCGCCCTTGGCATTGCCTCGGATATTGTCAAAACCTACGGCCCGGACAGCTTTCTGGGGCGACTGGTCTCCACCATGCAGGGCAGCTGCGATACTACCTTCTACGTTCTCACGTTATATTTTGGATCGGTTGGGATCAGAAAATATCGTTACTCGGTGCTCCTGGGACTGGTAGCGGACTTTACCACCCTGGTTGCCTCGGTTTTTATCGTCAGGACCTTGTTTTGAGGATATAAAATTGATTACGGTACTGTTTAATCCGGAGGCTAACAACTTTCGGTATTTTTTTGCGTCAAAGTTTACCTGGTTTCCTCCTTGATGGTCTAAATTTTCGTAAACCCTACGTATAAGAGAGTGTTTCTCTAAAAAGAAGCCCATTGTTTTTATTTGACAACAGAGGTTGGTTCTGATTAAATTTTCTTAGGGCCGGTTTTGTCCGCAGTGTGCAGCAAAAGGCTTCAGTATAAAACAGCGAGACTTTAAAAGATATTTTTATGATCCGTGACGCCGCTGGCGGCATGGGCAACTTCCCCGAAAATGCGGCTGCGAATTCATTTGCACATGCCCCGAAGAAATGCAGTCCACACAGATTACCCATAATAAATTATTGGGTATAATGAAGTAAAGGGGCACAATCCTTAAAATACATGGTATACGGTCAGGTGATATATGGAACGCATACAAAAAGTGATGGCGCGGGCCGGGGTTGCCTCCAGGCGGCACTGCGAGGCTATGATTGCAGCCGGGATGGTAAAAATCAACGGCCGGGTCGTAACCGAACCGGGCACCAAGGTTGACCCGGACAAGGATAAAATCCAGGTAGGCGGCGAGACTCTGCGCCTGTCGCCACAAAAATATTATCTCTTGATGTACAAGCCTCGAGGGTATATCACAACCATGAGCGATGAGAAAGGCCGCAAACAGGTAACCGACTTGCTGAAAGGAATCACTGCCAGGGTTTATCCCGTCGGCAGGCTGGACTACGATAGTGAAGGCCTGCTCTTGCTGACCAATGACGGGGAACTTACTTTCGCGCTGACTCATCCCAGCCATCTCGTACCGAAGACCTACCTGGTCCGGGTGGAAGGCGTTCCTGCCAAGGAACAGTTGGAACAGATGTCCGCAGGACTCAACCTGGAGGACGGCCCGACCGGGCCCGCCAAAGTCAGGCTGGTTGGCCAGCATGACGGTAACGGGCTGGTGGAGGTGACCATCCGGGAAGGTCGCAATCGCCAGATCAGGCGCATGTTTGACCATATTGGGTACCGGGTGCTGCGGTTAAAACGGAGCAAGCTTGGAGACCTCGGCCTGGAGACAATGCGGCCGGGGGAGTACCGGCACCTGAGTGAGTCCGAAGTGAAACAGTTGAAAGTTCTGGCAGGGTTAAAGCCTGGCACAGGCAAGCAGTAAATGAACCTGTTGAAGTACTTGTCCTTGTGTAAAGAATGGCACAATCTGGCAATCACGCGCAGGAATTTTTAATTTAGGGTTGAATTACCTTTAGCAGGGTGATCCCCTTTGACGGGAGGCTTTTTTTTGCCTAAACCATTAAGTGAGGATAACAACCTTCTTGATAGGAATGGCGTACTGTTTAAGGTCCGTCTTGATTTCAAGTCGAACGGCAAGCCGGGGCGGCTGCTTTTTGGAGGAAAGCCTTCTGAAAAAGCAGCGGAGGAGGTCAGGGAGCAACAGGTTGCGGTTTTCCGGAACATTCCCCTGCAGGGAATTCAAATTATCGATATAGACGTAAGCACTGATGTTTACTCTGTTTATGACGAAATAGCCAATACATATGCTGCCTACGCCCCCCTGGTAATGACGATTAAGGCTGATAACCTGGAGAATATTATCCGGTTCATAACCAGAGAGGATTTCAGAAAAATTGAAATACTGGATCCTGCGTCTATCAATCTCAGTCATTCCGACCTGGAGAGGCTTTTGTTCAGAGTGCATGAGGAAATGAGAGAATACAGGTTGCGCCTGGAAAAAAAATATAACTTAAAATAAGTTTAAATAAGTTTTTTTTGCCGCACGAACGCCTGTCAATGTATTTTTTTCCAGGTGGGTTCATAGACTTTACCGGGTGAAAATCAGGCGGGGGTGTATTGATGAAAACAGGGATGGGCAGGCCGGGCCGGGATAGTCTGGAACGGGCTCTAATCTGGTTGGTGGTAGTTATAGCCGCGATAATCATGTTGGTCCAGTCCCTTAGAGCGGGTGATTCCCTGCCGGAGGACGCTGTGCCGGTTGCCTCGCTTGAACGGACCCGCCCCCCTCTTTCAGCCGGCTTGTTGCAGGAACCTGTGGTTACCTTTCAGCTAAAAAATTATTCCGCACTGCCATTGGCCAGGGTACTGGTTAACGGTGAATCCCGTGGCGAATTCCGCGACCGGTACGTTACAGTTTTTGTCCGGGAAGGCGACCTGATTGAAGTGGATGCTTCCCGTTACAGCAAGCCTCTCGATATAGAGGTCTTGGACGTGTCAAAAGAAGTGCTGGTTCCATCCGCAGGCGACCATTTGCATGTTGAAAGCGGTATATCCCGCCTGGGCCGGGTGCGGCTGGAGAACAGATAGAGCCTTGTTGCTTTTTAAAATCTCCTCCAGTATAATGTTGCCAGGGGTATAATAATATTGGTTGTAACACTCCCTTTAAGGAGTGTATTTTAATTTATGCGGGAGGAGATGCCGTTTATGGCCCTTTACGGAAGCAGAAAAGTAGCGCGAGTGGCAATTGAAATGGCGTTAACCGAGAGCAGGGAAGAAGAAAAGACGTTAAAGCAGCGCTTTGCCACGGAAGGGATTAAGACGGCCGCCGTTGATTATGGTGGAGATTTTATTGCTTCGGTAAATAAAATGATTGAGCGCGCTGTCGTTGCGGCAAAGCGGGAAGGCGTAATCAAGGAAGTGCACGCCGACGAAGGCGCCATTGCCGGGGCTGCCCACGAAGCTATCACGCAAATTATGACAAAGTCCATTGGCTTTAACGTTGGGGGGAAAATCGGGATAGCCAGGCAGGGTGACCATATCAGTGTAGCCGTATTCTTTGGTGTTGGCCTCCTGCATATGGATGATGTGGCTATCGGTTTGGGCCACAGGGCTGTACAATCTTGATGGCGGCAGACTATGGCTGATCTGGAATCTTATTTCCGTGGTGGTCTTTTGAAAATGATGCTTGACGTTTCTTTGTCCATCATGTTAATATTTGCATTAAGTTAAATAAGTTAGCAGTTAGCGCAGTAAGTTTAGAGCAGAGTATAGATGAGGAGTTTTTGAGCTTAGCTGAGATGAGAGTTCGTTGCTGGAATTGAATTCCGCCGGCACTCGTTTGAGTGCCGGTTTTTGCTTTTTGGGGTTAATTAGACTAGGTGATTCACAGTGCTGAACACAGGCTGAGTTGTTCGTACACAGTCAACAAAGGTAATGTGTTCTTTTAAGGAGGGAGAGTCCGTGGGGGCACCGGACAAAGAAGAATACCTGTCATTAAGTAAGCGCTACGATCTAATTCCGGTCAGTCAAGTAATCAACGCCGATTTGGACACACCGATCAGTGTCTACAAAAAAGTATCACCACAAGGCCCGGCCTACCTACTGGAAAGCGTCGAAGGTGGAGAGAACCTGGCCCGGCACTCTTTTATCGGCTGTGACCCTTTTTTACTCTTTTCCTCCCGTGGCGAAACATCGTTTCTTACCGGAGCAGGGCAGCAGGAAGCCTTACAGGGCTCCCCGCTGGAAAATTTGGCACGGGTTATTTCCAGGTACCGGGTTTACCCGGCGCCCGGACTGCCCCGTTTTTCCGGAGGCGCGGTGGGTTATCTCAGTTATGACGCAGTCCGTTTTATGGAAAGAGTCAATTTGCCGCGCTGTGGAACCCCTGACCTGCCGGACTGTAGCTTTATCTTCGCCGGTACGGTGTTGATTCTTGATCATGTCAGCAGGTCCTTGACCATCGTTATTAACAGCCGGCCCGGCAATTGCCCTGCTCATGCCTACGACGAGGCTGAACGGCGGATTGCGGAAGTGGCCGGGGCAATTTGCGGCAAACTGGCCACAAAGGATGGGAGTGGCAAGCCTTCCGCCGGTTTTGGCCCGGTCGTGTCCAATATTACAGCAGCAGAGTTTAAGGCCGGTGTGGCGCGGGCCAAAGAGTACATAAAAGCGGGGGATGTTCTGCAGGTGGTACTGTCGCGCAGACTCAGCATGACTTTTCATGGTGATTCATTTCAAGTCTACCGCAGATTGCGGTCTCTGAATCCCTCTCCGTACCTGTATTATCTGGATTTTGGCGACGCCAAGATAATCGGGTCTTCACCTGAGATGCTGGTACGACTGGACGGCGGTACGGTGGAGACCTGTCCAATTGCCGGCACCCGCCCGCGCGGGGATGGGCTTGAGGCCGACCAGCGCCTGGCCAAAGACCTTCTGGAAGACGCCAAAGAAAGGGCCGAGCACCTGATGCTGGTAGACCTGGGCCGTAATGACCTGGGCAAGGTGTCTGAAACAGGAACTGTAAGAGTGTCCCGTTTTATGGAAGTAGAAAAATTTTCGCATGTGATGCACCTGGTATCCCATGTCACGGGCCGTATAGCTCCAGGTTTAAATGCCTTTGACGCACTCAAAGCATGTTTCCCCGCCGGCACGGTCACCGGAGCTCCCAAGGTGCGGGCTATGGAAATAATTTCCGAACTGGAGCCGGAGGCGCGGGGAATATATGCCGGAGCAATCGGCTATTTCGGTTTTTCAGGCAACCTGGATACGGCCATTGCCATAAGGACGGTAGTTGTCCATAATGGCTGCGCTTATGTTCAGACCGGAGCCGGGATCGTCGCCGATTCCGACCCTGAAATGGAATACCGGGAAACCCAAAACAAAGCTATGGCGTTGATTAAAACCCTGGAGGAGGTCGGACAGCGTGGTGCTGATGATTGATAATTATGATTCATTTACCTACAACCTGGTCCAGTATTTGGGTGAGCTGGGCCAGGAGGTCCGGGTGTACCGCAATGACACGATTACCTGCGAAGAAATTGAGGAACTCCAACCGCAGCACCTGGTAATCTCCCCCGGTCCCTGCACGCCAGACGAGGCGGGGGTATCCATGGAGGTAATCCGGCGCTTTGCAGGCGTAGTCCCCATCCTGGGTGTTTGTCTCGGGCACCAGGCCATCGGGCAGTGCTTCGGCGGCAGGGTAGTGCGGGCGGAGAGATTGATGCACGGTAAGACCTCCCCGGTTCACCACGACGGCCGGACAATTTTCCGCCAGATTCCAAAGCCGTTTACCGCCACCCGCTATCATTCGCTTCTGGTGGAACGGGAAAGCATCCCCGATTGCCTGGAGATAACAGCTTATACCACGGAAGGCGAGGTGATGGGTCTCCGGCACCGCAGTCGTACGGTGGAGGGGGTGCAGTTCCATCCGGAATCTATACTTAGCGAGCACGGCCACCGCCTGCTGCAGAACTTCCTGACATTAACCTGTTAACAAATAGGAAGCAGGGGGACGGTTCTTTTGCTTCCTGCGACCCCATAGGAATGCAGAATATAC
>DNIT01000201.1:13539-13856 GCA_003489345.1 Pelotomaculum sp.
ATAGGAATGCAGAATATACCCACCCCATAGCATAGCTGAGAGGAGGAAAGCTGAGTGATAAAAGAGGCGATTAAAAAAGTAGTCTGCGGTCATCATCTTACGGAAAAAGAGGCCGCCGCAATCATGGAAAAAATTATGGCGGGGGNNAACGAGCCCGGCGCAGATCGCCTCACTGCTTACGGCAATGAGCCTGAAGGGTGAGACTGTGGAGGAAATCACCGGTTTTGCAAGGGTAATGAGACAGAGCGCAGAACAGGTGCGATCAGACCACCCGGTTCTGGTTGACACCTGTGGTACCGGCGGGGATGGTTCCGGTA
>DNIT01000201.1:13955-17782 GCA_003489345.1 Pelotomaculum sp.
TTAATATTTCCACCACCGCAGCCTTTGTGGTGGCTGGGGCCGGCTTGCCCGTCGCCAAGCACGGCAACCGGTCTGTCTCCAGCCGTTGCGGCAGTGCGGATGTGCTGGAGGAACTGGGAATCAGGCTTGACCTCGGTCGGGAGGAGGTGGAGGCCTGTCTGCGTGAGGTCGGTATGGCCTTTCTGTTTGCGCCGTCCCTTCACCACTCAATGCAACATGCCGCAGGTCCGCGTCGTGAAATAGGGATCCGTACCATATTTAATATTCTGGGGCCCCTAACCAATCCGGCCGGAGCCAGAGCACAGGTTCTTGGTGTCTACAATCCGCCGCTTGCGGAGACACTGGCCAGAGTACTGGCCAGGCTGGGCTCAGCTCGGGCCTTCGTGGTACACGGGGCGGGAGGCCTCGACGAGATTTCCCTGGCCGGTCCTTCCGTTCTCTGCGAAGTTAAAGAAGGTTCTGTCCGCAAGGGGAAGCTGGATCCGGCCCGCTTTGGTTTTGAGTATGCGCCGGTTTCCGCCTTGACCGGTGGTACTCCCCGGGAGAATGCTGTGATAACCAGGTCAATCCTGGAAGGTGAGAAAGGTCCGCGCCGTGATGTAGTCATCATGAATGCCGCTCTGGGACTGGTGGCCGGGGGGGCTGCCGGTGGCATCACCGCAGGCTTGAAAATGGCCGCCAACAGCATTGATAGCGGCGCTGCCCTGGAAAAAATGCAGGAGTTGGCTGATTTTACCCGGCGCTGTAAACCTAATGAGGCTGTGGCTCAATGATCCTGGAACGGATTGTAGCAGATAAGAAAAAGAAACTTGCCAAACGCAAACAGGCCATATCGCTTGCCTCCCTGGAGGCCCGGCTGTCCGTCCGTACCCAGCCGCGCCGTTTTTCCGCAGCGCTGCGTTTGCCCGGTCAGGTGGCGCTAATCGCTGAAGCAAAAAAAGCCTCACCATCTAAAGGAATTCTGTGCCAATCCTACAATCCGGCAGAGCTTGCTGTTCAATACCAGGGTGCCGGCGCAGCTGCGGTATCGGTACTGACCGAGGAGAAATTCTTCCTCGGCCACCCTTCCCACCTGACCATGGTCCGTGAGGCGGTTCAGCTGCCGGTCCTTCGTAAGGACTTTATCATCGACCCCTATCAGATTTATGAATCCTGCATTTTGGGGGCCGACGCCGTGCTTTTGATTACGTCTATTCTGTCGGATGTGGAACTGGCAGCATTAAAGGCATTGGCCGAAGATATGGGCATGTCCTGCCTGGTGGAGGTCCACACGGAGGAGGAACTGGACCGTGCTCTTGCCATCGGAGCCCAATTGATTGGCATCAACAACCGTGACCTGAGAACATTTGAAACCAGCCTGGATCGTACCTTCAAGCTGGCGGAGCGAATTGACAGGGAAAAAATCACGGTCGTATCGGAAAGCGGGATCAAAGGCTATCATGACATCCTAAGGCTTTTGGAGGCTGGGGTGCGCGCAGCTCTGGTGGGGGAGGCGCTGGTGGTTAATCCCAATCCTGGCCGGGCTTTAGCAGAACTGGCCGGTTTGCGTCGCAGCAAAAAAATAGTTGGGCAGTGTGATAAGAGCTATGAAATCGGTAAGAGTTAAAATATGCGGGATTAAGGATTTGGCTGGAGCTATGGCGGCGGTAGAAGCCGGAGCTGACGCCCTGGGTTTTGTCTTTGCACCGGGACCCCGTCAGATCAGCAGGGAAACGGTACGGGAGATTTCCGCTCATCTGCCGCCCTTTGTAGCCAGGGTGGGGGTTTTTGTCAACGCTCCAATTGAACGAATCAATGAAACAGCGTCTTACTGTGGTCTGGATACCCTGCAGCTGCACGGGGAAGAGACGCCTGCGTACTGCCGTTCTCTGCAATACAAGGTCATTAAAGCCTTCCGGGTACGGGACACCGGTACCCTGGAGCAGGTTAAGGATTACGACGTTGGGACTGTTCTGCTCGATACTTACCTTCCCGGGGCAGCCGGGGGCACCGGCCGCTGCTTTGACTGGCGTGTGGCCAAAGAACTGGCGGCGGCAAGACGGGTTATTCTGGCCGGGGGCTTGCGGCCGGATAACGTAAGGCTGGCCGTTGAGACTGTCAGGCCTTATGCCGTAGACGTCTCCAGCGGTGTGGAAAGCGGCGGGATGAAGGACCCGGATAAAATCAGACTGTTTATACAGGCGGTCAGGAGGTGTTGGAGTTGAGCAATAAGCAATCTTTACTGCCGGACAGCAGGGGGTATTTCGGGTCATACGGCGGGCTTTTTGTGCCTGAGACGTTGATGCCGGCCCTGGAAGAGCTTGAGCAGGCTTACCAGCGAGTGCGGCAAGACCCGGATTTCGACCGCGAACTTGAATCATACTTAAAAAATTACATCGGCAGGCCATCCCCCCTTTATTATGCCGCCGGGCTGACAAAGTATTGCAGGGGCTCTGCCATTTACCTTAAGAGAGAGGACCTGAACCATACCGGCGCCCACAAGATTAATAATACGATAGGCCAGATTCTCCTGGCGCGCCGTATGGGCAAGAGGCGTATCATCGCCGAAACCGGGGCGGGCCAGCATGGCGTGGCCACCGCCACCGCAGCCGCCCTTTTCGGACTGGACTGTGTGGTTTACATGGGTGAAGAGGACATCAAGCGGCAGAGTCCTAATGTTTACCGCATGCGGCTGCTGGGCGCCGAAGTGATTCCCGTTGCCGGCGGCAGCGGGACGCTGAAGGACGCAATGAACGAGGCCATCCGTGACTGGGTGACCAACGTAGATGATACCTACTACCTGATTGGGTCGGTGGCCGGTCCGCATCCCTACCCGGTCATGGTCAGGGATTTTCAGTCGGTAATTGGCGACGAGGCGGGCAGACAGGTCCTGGAACAGGCCGGCCGGCTGCCTGATTATGTGGTGGCCTGTGTAGGCGGGGGGAGCAATGCCATGGGAATTTTCCACGCCTTTCTGGATAAACCGCAGGTCAACCTGGTCGGGGTTGAGGCGGCCGGGCGGGGACTGGCGACCGGAAAACATGCCGCTACCCTGGCCTGCGGCAGTCTCGGTGTGCTGCACGGCACACTGAGTTATGTTTTGCAAGACGATAACGGTCAGATTAAGTGCGCCCACTCGATATCGGCCGGGCTGGACTACCCGGGGGTGGGGCCGGAACACGCCTATTTGAAAGACAGCGGCCGGGTCCGGTATGTTTCCGTGACGGATGCCGAAGCGCTGGCTGCGTTTCATCTGCTCTGCCGCATGGAAGGAATTATCCCGGCCCTGGAAAGCGCGCATGCTCTGGCTGAAGCCGTACGGCTGGCGCCTTCCCTTTCCCCGGGAAAAATTATCATAGTAAACCTGTCAGGCCGGGGTGACAAAGACATCCCAGCCGTGACTGACGCTTGGGAGGCGCCGGTATGAGTAAGGGAGGTTTTATCATGGACTGCCTTAAAAAGCTCCGGTCGGAAGGAAGAAAAGGGCTAATCGCCTATATCGCCGCGGGCGATCCAAGCCTGGCGGCTACAGTTGATATAGCAAGGGAACTGTTCGCGGCCGGGGCAGATATCATTGAACTCGGTATACCTTTCTCCGAACCTTTGGCTGATGGTCCGGTAATCCAGCAAGCTTCCTGCCGGGCACTGGCTGCAGGTGTAAACTTAAGCGGCATACTGCATGCTGTAGAGGAAATCAGGAGGGATTGCCCCCAGCCAATCATCCTGATGGGGTACTACAACCCTATCTACCAGTACGGGATCCGGCAGTTTGTCGGGGATGCGGCTGCTGCAGGGAGCAACGGGTTCATCGTGCCGGATTTGCCTTTCGAGGAGTCTGTGCATCTAAG
>DNIT01000201.1:17878-30166 GCA_003489345.1 Pelotomaculum sp.
GAGGAGTCTGTGCATCTAAGGGACGCTGCCCGGGAGTTTGACCTGGATCTGATCCCACTGGTGGCTCCTACCACTACCGGCAGCCGCTTGCAGAAGATCGTGGCAAAGGCGTCCGGTTTTATCTACTGCATTTCGGTAACAGGTGTCACCGGCA
Organism: Pelotomaculum sp.; assembly: GCA_003489345.1. Lineage (GTDB taxonomy): Bacteria > Bacillota > Desulfotomaculia > Desulfotomaculales > Pelotomaculaceae > Pelotomaculum_C. The sequence goes on from DNIT01000201.1 coordinate 18,033, forward strand.
CCAGAGCTGAAATAAAAACCGACCTGGACGCCTTTACTGCAAGGGTCAAGCGTCATACCAACCTGCCTCTGGCTATTGGGTTCGGGATTGCCGGCCCGGAACAGGCAGCTGGCGTGGCAAGCCACTGCGATGCCGTGGTTGTTGGCAGCGCCGTCGTAAGAGCGGTTGCCGAGTGCGGAACAGCATTACCCGCTATTTGTGCCGCCGCTCTGGTTAAAAGGATCAGGTCCGCGCTGGACGGTATGGAAAAGCATTGCTAATCGTTGCCGGGTATGCTAATATTATTTAAATTTTTTAGAGTAATTTACCATTGAAATCTCAATAGTAGTGACAGAAAACTGGAATCCGTATGTGCACATGGATTGTCCATGCTGTGCGATCTCAAACCAAAACTGCGAGGCATTTAAGGATTTTACTAGTCCTTGCATATACTGAATTATTCTCCCACATTTATCGGGCGTGGGTTGTTTGATGGACTATCGTTTTCGTGTAGAAGGTTAAGATTGTCCTCATGGTCTGATTGATGGAGCGCTTCATACGGAGTGCTCTTTATATAAATGGGAAATATAATACTTGATTGTCTTAACGAAAAGGCAAGGAGGTTTTTTAAAATGATTGTGATCATGAGACATAAGGCAACAGACGATGAAATAGATGCAGTTGTGCTTCGCCTGGAAAATATCGGCTACCAGATCCACCTTTCCCGCGGAGTTGAGCGCACCATCATCGGCGCTATCGGGAATAAAACACCGGGTGACGTTGGCCTGGAGGCGATGCCCTCCGTTGAAAAGGTTGTCCCTATTCTTCAGCCATACAAGCTGGCCAGCCGGACTTTTCAGGAGGAAGGGACCTTAATTAGGGTTGGCGGGGTGGAAATCGGCGGTGACACCATACATGTGATAGCTGGCCCCTGCGCTGTGGAAAGCAAGGAACAGCTCATGGAGGCGGCAAGCATTGTCCGCAGTTCAGGCGCGACAATGCTGCGGGGAGGGGCATACAAGCCCAGGACTTCCCCGTATTCCTTTCAGGGACTGGAGGAAGAGGGTCTTAAGTTGCTGGCCGAGGCCCGGGAGGCCACCGGACTGCTGATTGTAACCGAGGTCATGGATGCCAGAACCCTCCCGTTGGTTGCCGAATATGCCGATATAGTACAGGTAGGCGCACGTAATATGCAAAATTTTTCCCTGCTGCGGGAGGTAGCCAAGGTTGACAAACCTGTGGTGCTAAAGAGAGGCCCCTCCGCTGCAATCGAAGAATGGCTGATGGCAGCCGAGCACATCATGGCCGGCGGCAACTACAACGTGATTTTATGTGAGCGCGGTATCCGCAGCTTTGAGAGCTATACCAGGAATACCCTTGACCTCACTGCCGTGCCGGTGGTTAAACACCTTTCCCACCTCCCGGTATTTGTCGACCCCAGTCATGCCATCGGCAAGTGGCGCTATGTCCCTGCTATGGCAAAAGCTGCAATAGCTGCGGGAGCTGATGGGGTGATGATCGAAATGCACCCCAATCCGGCTGAAGCTCTGTCTGACGGAGCCCAGTCGCTGACCCCCAATAATTTTGTTAATTTAATGTCCGACTTAAAGAAAATGGCCGGGGTTGTGGGAAGGAAAATGCCTTGAGCTGGGGGAACACCGCATTGCCATGGCTGCCTGTGTGGCCGGTCTGATGGCTTAGGGAACAACACTGATACGTGACGCTGAATGTATCAATGTATCCTTTCCTGTTTGAGGATGTACTTAAAAAATTGCAGGTAGAGTAGGAAGGTGGGTTCCTCGCTACTTCGTCTGGGCAAATAAATTGTTTCTGAAATAATTAGGTAAAAAAAATGAATGGTGATTCAGTTATTTGAAGGAAAAGCCCTTGTCCTTATCGAAATATATGGTTGGTTACGATACCTAGAGGAGGCCTTTTATCATGCATTACTAAAATGTTAAGCACTGATGCCTCAGGTTTAACACCTATAGACAGGCTATTAAGTTTCTGAACTTCGAAACCGGCTGGATATATGGGTCGCTTTCCTAATTAATACCTCTACCATTCCCGCCGGTGGCCAGTACGCCGGTTTTTTTGATCTTAAGTAGCAAACAGCCATTTTTCAATACATTCGGAGATGTATACTTTGAAATATCAGAAAAAAGAAGTCAAGTTAGATAACTCACTTTCATTCTGGAAGTATTTCAACAAAGAAGAACGTGTTTTATTTTATAATTCGTTAAATGATGAGCTTATTATTGGGGCTAAACGCTTAAAAACCTTTGGTCAAGGAGAAAGCTACAACAACTATTTATATATATTTTCTTCAAGGACTTTCTTTGGATCAGTCAAAGATCAAAAGTGGGCAGAGTTTGGGAATGAAACGGTTGCTTTTGAATATTATCTTGTTGAAAAAAAAGGCAAGCAGACTCTTTATTACTTTGAAGATTTAGTGGAGATAGAGAATCTGGGAATAAAATCCACTGAACATCTTTACAAAATTTCAGCAGATGATTATGAAGAATGGAAGGAACTATTTACCAATGTATATCATGAAATTTCATTGCAAAAGGTAAATAAGATTGTTATATCGCGAGAAGTTAAGATTGTGTGCGAAACTTTAGTGAATACTGAAAGCGTATTAAAAAATCTTTTGGAGAAAAACCAAAACAGTTTTATCTTTGCTTATTTCAAGAACGGTAAAACTTTTCTGGGTGCAACCCCGGAGATCTTAGTCCTAAAGGAAAAGAATAACATTATTAGTTATGCTTTAGCAGGAACAATATTGCGAAATGATAAAGATGATGAATTGCAAAAAATGATGCTGCTAAATGATAGAAAAAATCGTTATGAGCATCAAATTGTCATTGATAAAATAGCGGATGTGATGAGACTTTATATCAGAGACGTTATAATTGATGAAACAAAAATTTTGACACTTAAAAATTTGCATCATCTGCAAACACGTATTTATGGTAAGGATAATAGTACATTATCGGAATGGGTGGCTCGATTGCATCCTACGCCTGCTTTAGGAGGAAATCCTACGTACAAAGCGTTGAAAATAATAGAAATGCATGAAAAACATGAGAGGGGATTGTATGCTAGTCCAATTGGCATTATAAGTGAAAATGGGGATGGAATTTTTGTGGCGGGAATACGCTCGGCGCTTATTTGTGGAAATATGGTTTTTGCCTATACAGGTGGTGGTATAGTAGGTAAATCAAAGTGCGATGATGAATATATCGAGACTAATAATAAATTAAAAACGATCATTGAAAGTTTATGATAACTGGTGATGTGAATGACGAACTACATTGCGGCGTTAGTAGATGAATTATATGAATTGGGTGTGCGTGAAGTTGTAATTAGTCCCGGTTCACGCTCAACTCCATTATCCATATTGTTTTGTGAGCACCAATTTAAAATATTTCTAAATATAGATGAACGTTCCGCAGGTTTTTTTGCGCTAGGTATTGCTAAAGAACATGAAAGACCTGTTGTATTAGTTTGTACTTCAGGTTCTGCTGTAGCGCATTATTTGCCTGCTATTGTTGAAGCAAAGTATTCAAGAGTCCCATTAATTGTTTTAACTGCTGATCGGCCTCATGAATTACGCCATGTCGGGGCTCCTCAGGTAATTGATCAGAATAAGATCTTTAACGATTATACAAAATGCTATGAAGAGTTAGCTCTGCCTGAAGAAACAGAAAGCATGTACCGGTATGTCCGTGTGGTGATGCGCAAGGCGTATGCTAGTGCTATGTCAAAAGAATATGGCGTGGCTCATATCAATGTACCGCTACGTGAACCTTTAATCCCGGATCTAAGTAAGCTGGATTTTACCGCAGGCCAGACAAAAGATAAGTTTGAATTGATAAAAAAAGAAGGGAGTATTTCTTTTGATGATTTGGTTTTCCAAAATAAGAACGGGATCATCATTTGTGGCGGAGACCCTTACGCAGACTATCACAATGATGTGTTGGAATTAGGAGAACGGTTAAAAGCGCCGGTATTAGCTGATCCTATTTCAAATTTTCGAAATTATTCAAATAATATTATCATTGATAGTTATGATGCCTTTTTAAAAAGTTATTTAATTAATAAAGAACTAAAGCCTGAATTCATCATTCATTTCGGGCAAGCTCCGGTATCCAAACGTTTGCACCAATTTTTGTCTATGCACCAGGATGTATTATATTGGCAAGTGGATCAAACATTTCAATATCGAAATCCATCTCTTTCTACAGATAAATTCATTATCTCGCCACCAGGATTGTTTGCCAGGTCGATTCAAATAGAAAATAGTAACACGGAATATTTATGTAAATGGCAAAGTTATCAAAAACAAATGCGTAAACAGATAAGATATGCCCGAGATGAAAGCGGCATTTTCGAAGGTAAATTAATTCAAATGATGCAGGCTATACTGCCGGAGGATAGCCGGTTAGTTGTAGCCAATAGCATGGCAATTCGTGACGTAGATTACTTCTTTGAAGCATGCGATCAAAATATTAAAATATTGGGCAACAGAGGGGCGAATGGAATTGATGGCATTGTTTCAACTGCCTTGGGTATATCTACATCTAATAACCCAACGGTTCTTTTAGCAGGGGATTTATCATTTTACCATGATTTGAATGGATTATTAGTTGGTATAACACATAATTTGAATTTAGTGATTGTTTTGCTGAATAATAATGGTGGAGGAATCTTTAAATATTTGCCCCAAAGTAACGAGAAGCATTTTGATTATTTATTCTTAACCCCTCATGAAATGAATTTTACCGGGCTGACAACCTTATATGGCGTGACTTATTTTAAACCGCTGAGCTATGACGAGTTTGAACGTGGCTTTAAGACAGCACTAACTTTAAAAGGAATTAAGCTAATCGAGGTAAAAATTGATTTAGATTTGAGTAAAGCATTGCATGATAAATATACAATATTACAGGAATGGTGAGCGGGTTAAGGAGTATTGGGGCATGTTGATTAGAATTAATAAAATGAACTATCACCTTGAAATAAGGGGTAAAGGAAAGCCAATAATCTGTCTACATGGTTTTTCAGAAAACTTAAGCACCTGGGAATCGATACACTTAGCGGACCATCAAATGATATTAATAGATTTAATCGGACATGGAGAAAGTGAAAAACCTTATTCCAGACAAGCTTATTACTGGAAAGTGATAATCAAGGATTTAAATAAGCTCGTTCTCAAATTAGGCATCAGAAAATACTCGCTGTTGGGCTATTCTATGGGTGGACGAATTGCCCTGGCCTACGCCCTGTCTTATCCTCAAGAGATAGACAAACTTATTTTGGAAAGTGCATCTTATGGGGAATGCGGCTTAATCAAGCGGTTAAAACGACGCAGAAATGATTTGAATCTGGCAAAAAATATCCGACGAAATGGAATAGAATGGTTTAACCGTTACTGGTCCGGATTGGACATTTTTACCACTCAAGCCCTGTTACCCAAAGCTATTATCGATCAAATAAGTGCAAGACGTTTATTGAATATCCCTCATGCCCTGTCAAATACTTTGCTGGGCAGTGGACAAGGGAAATTCCCATGTTTCAAAAATCAAATCTGTAAGCTGTCAATGCCTGCTCTATACATCAACGGGGAATACGACTTAAAATACGAGCACGTCGGTCTTGAGTTTAAAAAATTAAATTCAAATATAAAGCATGAAATAATCAAGGGCGTAGGGCACAATACGCATATTGAAAATCCTCATGCTTTTATTGCAGTTATAAAACAATTCTTATAAACAAATTTTACAGGGGGTTCTTGCGAATGAATAAGTTTCCTTGGGAAAAATTGAACCGAAAGTATGAGGATGTTATTTACGAAACATACAGCGGAATTGCCAAAATCACAATTAATCGTCCGGAAGTCCGCAATGCCTTCCGCCCTAAAACCGTGATGGAACTTATTGATGCTTTTACCATAGCCCGTGAAGATGACAAAATAGGGGTCATCATTTTAACAGGCGTCAACCATGGAGAAGGTGCGGATAAAGAAGCCTTTTGTTCGGGTGGCGACCAGAGGGTACGCGGACATGGAGGTTATGTGGGAGATGACCAGATTCCCAGGTTAAATGTTTTGGATCTGCAGCATTTAATACGGATAACACCAAAACCTGTTATTGCCATGGTCAATGGATATGCCATTGGCGGCGGGCATGTACTGCATATCGTTTGTGATTTAACCATAGCATCTGAAAATGCTAAATTCGGCCAGACCGGACCTAAGGTGGGCTCTTTTGATGCAGGATATGGCGCCGGTTATTTAGCGCGCATTATCGGTCATAAAAAAGCACGTGAGATTTGGTATCTATGCCGTCAATATACCGCCAGGGAAGCTCTTGAGATGGGATTGGTCAATACGGTTGTTCCCTTTGATCAATTGGAAGAAGAGACGGTAAAATGGGCGAAAGAAATTTTAAAGCATTCACCTACCGCCCTGCGTTTTCTGAAAGCATCCTTTAATGCCGATACCGACGGTTTAGCCGGTTTGCAGCAGCTGGGCGGAGATGCGACTTTGTTATTTTACACCACAGAGGAAGCCAAAGAAGGACGGGATGCTTTTAAAGAAAAACGCAATCCTGATTTTCAACAGTTTCCTAAATTTCCGTAAATCCGGGTGGTAAAATGAATTGGCTTGAAAAACAATCCATTGAAAAACCAGATAAAAAATTCTTTAATAGTCTAACCTTTAAAGAAGTATATGAGCGTGTAACAGATTTGGCGAAAAGACTATATCTTTATGTAAAAAATCAGAGAAGAGTTGCTCTTTACTCCAATAACTCGGTGGACATGGCTTTATTTTTTCTGGCATTGCAAGCTATGCAAATTGAAGTATTGATGCTGAATACGCGTTTAACAGACGAGGAGATAACGGAGCAATTAAAGACTTTAAACATAAAGGTTGTTTTTTCTCAAAATAAAAAATTCATATCTTTTCAGGAAGTTTATCAAAGTGATAAAAAAGAAGATTTAAAATTAGCCGGAGAATTTAATGCGAACCAAATCGCTGTCATAATGAACACAAGCGCTACAACCGGTAAATTTAAATCAGTGCCTTTGCGTTGGAAGCAGTTTTATGCTCATGTCAAAGCGTCGCAGAAAAGTCTGAGAATAACAGAAGAAGATAATTGGCTTATGGTATTACCCATGTATCATATTAGCGGTTTGACCATCTTACTGCGAAGTTTGTACAATGGGACAGCGGTTACTATCGTTGATAAATTTAATGAAGAACAAGTACTAAAATTGATTAGGGACGCTGCAATCAATATGCTGTCGATTGTCCCGACCATGTTAAATAGAATCATTGATCGAATAGAAAGACATCATTTGCGTGTAGTCCTGGTAGGCGGTGAATTTATTCCCGAACCACTGGTTGAAAAGTGTATGCGAAAAAATATTCCCATCTATAAGACCTATGGGATGACGGAGACGACAAGTCAGGCTGTAACTTTCTGTGTATTTAACTACCCTGAAAAAATTGATTCGGTTGGCGTACCGCTTGAGGGAGTAAAAATTTATATTAAAAATCCTGACGAAGATGGAGTTGGTGAAGTCTTAATTAAAAGTTCGATGCTAATGAATGGTTATCTTGGGATGGAAACCATCTCCGGTTTTTTCAATACGGAAGATATCGGGTATTTAGATGAGGACGGTTTTTTATATATCCTTGACCGCCGTAAAAATATAATTATTTCTGGCGGTGAAAATATTTACCCTCAAGAAATTGAAAATATTTTGTATGCGCATTCTGGGATATTCGAATGTGCAGTTGTCGGTATGGAGGACAAAAAATGGGGACAAGTTCCTGTATTATTCGTTGTATCCTCATTGAATGAAGATGCAATATACAAATACCTTGCAAATAAAATAGCTAAATATAAAGTTCCGCAAAAAATAGTTTATTTGGACGAACTGCCTAAAAATCTATCAGGCAAAATATTAAAAAAGGATTTATTAAAGAGATACTATGTGGATTAAAAGTATAGAACTTTTTCAAATTAAAATGCCTTTGAATTTTACATTTAAAACTTCTCAAACCAGCTTAAATTACCGGGAGACAATTGTCATCAGAGCGGTAGATGAGCTGGGGAATACAGGATATGGGGAAGTTGTCGCCTTTAATGAACCGTTTTATAGCAATGAATTACTAATGGATTCGAAAAGCGTACTAATCAATAGTTATATCCCTTGCGTTTTTGATCGAAAAATAAAGCATCCATTTGAACTCCATCAATGGATTGAATTAAACTATCCGATGGCAATTGCCGGTTTGGAAAACGCACTGTTAGATCTGTTCGCCAGGCGTCAACAGCAGCCTATTATGGATGTTGTTTTTGCTGAAGCAACCTATGATAGGATCGCTGCAGGTATTGTCCTGGGAGATTTGGATATTTCAAGCCTCATGCAACAAATAGATTATTTTCAGAAAGAAGGGTATATCCGCTTTAAAATTAAAATCAAACCGGAGGATGGATTTCCCAAATTAAAGTTAATTAGAGAAGGGCACCCTGATCTTAAACTGCTGGCGGATGCCAACAGGAGCTATGAATTGCAGCAAATTCATGAATTAAAAAAATTAGATCAACTGGACTTGCTTTGTATCGAAGAACCACTGGCCTCAATAGATTTATTAGCCTATCAAAAACTGCAGAAAGAGATGAAAGTCCCCATATGCCTGGATGAAAGCATTCAAACAGTGAATGATTTAAAGAAAGCCATTCAGTTAAAAGCTTGCAAAGTCGTGAATTTAAAAATAGGCCGTATCGGTGGAATGTATTATGCAAAGCAAATGATTGAATTATGCAGAGAGAATAATATTCTCTATTGGATAGGGAGTATGGTTGAGAGCGGTATTTCTAAAATATTACACGTTCATTTAGCAAGCTTAAAAGATACCTATATTCCCGGAGATTTAGCACCATCCCGGCGTTACTTTCAAAAAGATATCATTAAACCTGAAATTATAGTTGAAAATGGCATGATTCAAGTACCAACAGGCTGTGGTTTAGGGGTGGAAATTGAAGAAAGTTCTTTGAATGATTATACGATTGATCACATCAGAATGGTTGGTGAATAGGATGAACCTGATTGAAGGTTTAAATATCGAATATATTTTTGTAGATGCTGATAAACTCGAGGCTAAAATGAATTTAACCCAGTTTCATAGTCAAGCCTTCGGTATTTTGCATGGTGGCGCGGTCATATCATTTGGAGAGACTGTCGCAGGGTATGCATCAAACCAAATAACAGACAAAGATCAAGTAGCAATCGGTCAGACCATTACTGCCAATCATATGAAATCGAAGAAGATAGAAGGTTATATCACGGCTAAAGGGAAACTCATGCATAAGGGAAAGACATCCCATGTTTGGGGTATTGAAATGCATGATGAAAATAATGTATTAATATCATATATGACAGTTGTGAATGCTATCGTCAAGTTAAATAAAAGCCAGACGGAGGGCTTGCTATCAAGTACTTTAAACACCCGGCAATTTGATCTTTTAGAATGAGTCGACGAAGAAAAAATATCCTTTCATGTGATCAAGACATGACAGTCTGGGAGAAAAACAGACATTTGAGATCAGTGATTGGGGGGGTATAAAGCTAGGCAATCTGGTCTCCCTAGGCTTAGCTATTGGTTTCTTCAGAAAGATGCAAGATCACGCCAATCATCACCCAATGGGTTCCTCTTCAAGATAGAGCTCAAGGTGGAAGGGTATGTATCAAGTGTGCAGAATGAGGCGATCGACCTCACCAAACCCGAGGATATCCGTATGCTGGAACAGGAGGAGGAAAAGTATATCTATCTATCAGGAGGTGCTGTCCGCTGTCAAGAGAGCCCAGGAACTGCACAGCGATTTCCTGGGTTTAGGGGAAAGGATCTCTGAGACAAACCCGGATCTCTGGAAAGGGCTTGATAAAACTTGGCACGACGAATGGCTCCCAATGTACAGGTCGACATCAGTGTCAGCTATAAGCTCAAGCGCACCGGTCTGACTGCGGAGCCGGTAAAACCTGTCCCGTAGAAAAGTAGACAGTTATCAGTTTACATAGATCTAAAAAAAACCATTGATGTGAACAACCGCTCTGTTAGTAGAATAGTTTCACATGCTGATCCATTCCCTATCTTTTATTAATTCGCTCCTACATTTAGCTGGGATGCATACGGTTGGTTCTTATTTTAAGGTCGTTGTGTTGTTTTCTGGATGGGAACAGCTTATACTGGCCATTAAAAGATATACCTATGTATTAAAAAATATTCAAGTAGAATAATACAGCCTGGAAGGGTATCCCTTTTCAGGTTTTTTGTTTAAGGTTTACAAAGGAGAAAAAATATATGCTGTCGAATAACCAAAGTTGCATTGTTATTTATAAATGATAGCTGCTTATTGGAGGGACGCCATGGATCGCAAACCCAACATAGCCATTGACGGGCCGGCCGGAGCCGGCAAAAGTACAGTTGCAAAGCTGGTGGCGAAAAGTCTTGGCTATTTGTATATAGATACGGGAGCCATGTATCGCGCCGTTACGTTAAAGGCGCTGCGTGACGGGGCAGACTTAAACGACTACGAAAAACTCGGCAGACTGGCGTCGGACGTATTAATAACCCTCAAGGCAGGCTCTGATGGAAATCTTACGGTTTTGCTGGATGGTGAGGACGTAACGGAAGAAATTCGATTGCCGGCCGTTTCGAACAGCGTCTCACTGGTGGCCAAAGTCCCGGCTGTACGCCGGAAAATGATTGCATTGCAGAAAGAAATGGCCGCGGGGGGCGGTGTTGTAATGGAGGGCCGGGATATCGGGAAGGTGGTAATGCCCGACGCCCGGGTTAAGATTTATCTCACTGCCGCCGCCGACGAAAGGGCCAGGCGACGCTGGAAGGAACTGGCCGATAAGGGGATAAACGTTGACCTGCGTCAAATCGAAGAAGATATCTGCAACCGGGATTTTATTGATACTGCAAGGGAAATGGACCCTTTAGCGCCGCCTGCGGACGCCGTCATTATCGACAGCACTTCCAGTACGGTAGAAGGGGTAGTCGACCTGATCGCGGCAAGGGTAACGGGTGAAAGGAAGGAACAATGATTTTCAGTTTGCTTAAAGCCGGTGCCAGGCTTGTCCTATTCGTGCTGAGGCGCTGGGAAATCCGGGGAGCGGAGAACCTTCCCGCCACCGGTGGAGTGGTACTAGTGGCCAACCATGTCAGCTACTGGGACCCGATTGCGATTATTTGTGCCTTTAAGCGCCAGGTTTATTTTATGGCCAAGTACGAGCTTTTTAAGATACCCCTGGTCGGCTACGCTGTGCGTTCTTCCGGAGCCTTTCCGGTACGCCGGGATGTGACCGACCGGAATGCAGTGCGGACGGCCTTACGTCTGCTCCAAGCAGATGAAGTAGTGGGACTTTTCCCAGAGGGGACCAGGAGCCATACCGGGGAAATGTTAAGGCCGCACCTCGGCGCCGCCATGATTGCTCTTAAGTCAAGAACCCCCGTCGTGCCGATTGCCGTAAGCGGGACCAGAGGTGTGTTCAGCAAGATAACGGTCCATGTGGGCAATCCTATCCACTTTCAGTCCATGACAAAGACAACCAGGGAAGATCTTGAAAGTATCAGCGACCGGATTATGACCGAGATCGCCCTGCTGCTCGAGAGCTAAACCGATTTTTCTGAAAATATATGGCGATAGGAAGGAAATTCGAGTACCTTATCGAATATTTCCACGATGGATAAAAGGTGATTTTATGGAAGTGAGGGTAGCCTCAAAAGCCGGTTTTTGCTATGGTGTCAAAAGAGCCATTGAGATGTCCAAGAACACCGTCCGCAATAAGCCCGGCCCGGTTTTCTCCCTGGGGCCGCTGATTCACAACCCTCAGGTAGTTGCCTACCTGGGCAAATTGGGCGTTAGGGAAATTAATAATTTAGGGGAGATAAAGGAAGGCACGCTTATCATTAGATCCCATGGGGTGGGTCCGGCCTTGTTAAAAGCCGCCCGGGAACTCGGGGTGGACATTGTTGATGCAACTTGCCCCTTTGTCCGTAGGACCCAGGTCGTTGCCCGTGACCTGATGACCAAAGACTACCAGGTGGTGATTGTGGGTGATAAAAACCACCC
>DNIT01000201.1:30252-32640 GCA_003489345.1 Pelotomaculum sp.
TTGTGGGTGATAAAAACCACCCGGAGGTGCAGGGAATCATGGCTTGGGCCAATGGCAAGGCGGAGGTCGTGGAAAATTCCTGGGAAGCAGGTCTCGTAAAGGCACGGGGGAAAAAGATAGGAGTGTTGGCCCAGACGACCCAACACATGGAAAACTTTAACGCTGTTGTGGAGACCCTGGAAAAAACCGGGTCGGTTGTCCAGGCATGTAAGACCATCTGCAGCGCAACATCTGAGCGCCAGAAAGCTGCCCTTGAGCTAGCCTGTCAGGTTGATGTGATGATCGTGGTAGGAGGCGCTGACAGCGCCAACACGAGAAAGCTGGCCAGCCTCTGCCGTGCCTGTGGTACGACGACTTACCATATCGAAGAGGCGGGCGAACTTGATCCGGCGTGGTTCCGGGGTGTGAAGGCAGCAGGGTTAACAGCGGGTGCGTCTACACCTGACTGGATAATAGAGGAGGTTAAGAAGCGAATGAGTGAGATTGAAGAACTGAACGGCTCTGAGGAAGGTATGAAGGATGCGGTTGAAGTCAAAGCTGTTCGGCACGGTGAAATTGTTACGGGTACGGTTGTCCACGTTGGCCAGGACGAGGTGATGGTGGATGTTGGAGCTAAGTCGGAAGGCGTTATTCCAATAAGGGAACTGTCCTGCTGTGAAGTTACCTCCATCCAGGATATCGTCAAGGTGGGGGATCAAATAGAAGTATATGTATTAAAAGCAGAGGACAACGAAGGCAAGCTGATCCTTTCCAAAGAAAAGGCCGATGCCGAAAAAGCCTGGGCCGGACTTGAGGAAGCCCTTGAGTCAGGGCAGCCTGTTGAAGGCACGGTGCGGGAAGTAGTAAAGGGCGGTCTTTTGGTAGATATAGGGGTGCGAGCTTTTCTACCCGCTTCGCTAGTTGACCGGGGTTATGTGGAAGACCTCTCCAAGTACCTGGGACAGGTCATATCCTCCCGGGTGATCGAGATGAACCGTGCCAGGAAAAAGGTGATTCTGTCCCGCAAGGCGGTGCTGGAAGAGGAATTCGCCAAACTGCGCCAGGAACTCCTGACCAATCTTGAGGAAGGTCAGGTTGTCAAAGGTGTGGTACGGCGGCTAACCCAGTTCGGGGCTTTCGTAGATATCGGCGGGGTAGACGGCCTTCTGCACATATCTGAAATGTCCTGGCACCGCATCAACCATCCATCTGAAGTGGTCAAGGTGGGTGACGAGATTGAGGTTATGGTACTTAAAATAGACCGGGATAATGAAAAAATATCCCTGGGGTTAAAACAAGTCCTGCCCAATCCCTGGGACACGGTTGACCAAAAATACCCGGTAGGCAGCGTTGTCCCGGCAAAAGTAGTCCGCCTGGCTCCCTTTGGCGCCTTTGTGCAGTTGGAACCCGGTGTGGAAGGTCTGGTCCATATTTCACACCTGGCGGAAAGACATGTGGCCAAGCCGGACGAGGTGGTGTCCGAAGGAGAAGAGGTCAACGTCAAGGTGCTTAGCGTAGATCCGTCCGAGAAGAGAATTCGTTTATCTATAAGAGAGGTGTCCAGGGAAAAGCAGGAACGGGAATACCGTGACTATAACCATAAGAAAACTGAGGATACCGGAGATGTGGTTACCATAGGCGACATGGTAGGAGACTTGTTCGATAAGAAGGAAAAGGAATAATAAGTGCGTCATAATAATTCGTTACAGTATGCAAAAGCGGCGAAAAGCCGCTTTTGCATATTTTTTAGCCAAATGGGCAGTCTAACTCTGATATTTCCAGAACAGGAGGCTGATACATTTGGAGGGTTTTCCCATAGGTATTATAATCTTAATTGCTGTTTCGGTGCTCATATATCTGGGCCTGGCCCAACGCGCCCTGGATCGGATGAGGCTTTCCGACCGGGGAGCCCTGGTTGTAATCGGAGCCATTATTTTGGGCAGCTTTATCAACATTCCCCTCCCTTTTCTACCCTTTAGGACCTCAATAAACGTTGGGGGGGCGCTGGTACCCGTGGGGCTGGCGATTTACCTCCTGGTAAGAGCCGGTACCGCCAGGGAGTGGATCAGGTCCCTGGTGGGGGCGGTCATAACAGCTGTCGTTGTATATATTATCGGATCCCTGATTAACACCGGAACAACCATGGAACCTGCGGGACGCTACGCTATAATCGACGCTATCTACCTTTATCCGCTGGCCGGAGGTATCGTGGCCTACCTGCTCGGCCGATCCAGGAGAGCGGCCTTTATTGCCGCTACCATCGGTGTCCTGCTGGTCGATGTATTTCATTACTTCTGGCTGCTGAGCCGAAATGCCCCTGCCAGCTATGCTGTCAGCATAGGCGGCGCCGGGGCTTTTGATACGATAGTCCTGGCCGGTTTTGTGGCCATTCTGCTGGCTGAAATAATT
>DNIT01000201.1:32857-33918 GCA_003489345.1 Pelotomaculum sp.
GGTTAAAGGTTTGAAAAAGCCGGAGCTAAACGCGCCGGTTACGCAAGGCGATCAGGACCTGGAACAAGATAGACCGGCGCAAGACGAAAGAAAGGTGGCTGACCTTGATGAACGGGAGTAAACACAGAATCCTGTTTTGTACTCTGGGGGTTTTCGCTTTATTGTTGCTTGCAGCTTTCTATTCGACAGGGAGTCTCAACCTGCGTCACGCTCTGGCTATGCCGAAGCTTTTTGACCGGGGGACAGCGGATCACCTGGGCGACAGGTTCACGACAATTGTTAATGACCAGGGCGAAATGCTCAGCATGATGGCCCGCACGGTTTTTATAGGAGACCAGTTGTATACAGCCGAGGGTCGCAGTTACCGCATCAGCAGAGTTGAAGGAGAGCAGGCCGAGGCGCAGTTTCTGGGGATGGATCCGCAAATTGTTGCCTATAACGAATTGTATGCAAATCAGGTAGCGCTTGTTACGACCAACCTGGCGGAACAGAAGAATAGCGCAATCGCAATCTATCATTCACATACGGACGAGTCCTATGTGCCTTCGGACGGGACAGAGTCTATACCTTTTAAAGGTGGTATTTACCAGGTCGGCAAAGCTCTGGTGGATAAGCTGCAAGGCAAGGGAGTTGCTGTAAACTACGACGAGACGCCCCATGACCCGCACGATAACAACGCTTATGTCCGCTCCCGCAGGACGGCCGCTAATTTAATGAAAAGCAATCCTGCCGCAATTTTTGACGTCCATCGCGACGGTGTTCCTGACCCCTCTTATTACCGAACCACGGTGGACGGCAAACAAATTGCCAAGCTGCGCCTGGTGGTCGGGCGGGAAAACCCCCGTATGGACGCCAATATGGACTTTGCCAAGCGTATGATGGCAGCGGCCAATAACATGCACAACCAGGTAGTAAAAGAAATTTTTGTCGGTAAGGGTGATTACAACCAGGATCTGACTCCGACAGCCCTCCTCATCGAGGCCGGCACACATACAAACACCAAGGAGGAGGCTGCTATGGGCATAGCTTTGTTTTCTGAGGCTGTTCCCAGTGTGCTGGGA
>DNIT01000201.1:34044-35594 GCA_003489345.1 Pelotomaculum sp.
TGGGACTGGCCGCCGGTACGACCGGCAACCCCGCGGCGCAGGCGCCTGGCGCCGGCGGGAGGCCGGCGGGCGCTGCCGGGGGTGCCGGGAGAGCGCTGGCCTGGATCCTTGGGATCACTATAGTGGGTGGCGTTGGTTTCCTGCTGATCAGTTCCGGTAGTTGGGAAAATGCCAAGAAGCGTATTTCAGGTTTCGGACGGGAATTCACCAGCTTTTTTGGCCCGCGTCCCGCTGCCCGTAAAAATGTAAAACTGGAAGAAGCGCCTGGACCCCGGAAAGGGCCGGAAGAACAGGACCCTCTTGCCGCCAAGGCGCTTAAGGAAACCAAAGACGACATAACCAAAGACTAGGTTTGGGGGATAGCATGTCTAACTTAATACCCGAATACCTGCTGGTGATCCTGGCCGGTGTAGTGGCTGGGACCGTTACCAGGGTTATCCTGCTGCGCATTGACTACCGGCAGTACCCGGGTTACCCGCACGGCTACCTGGGTCACCTTTTCCTGGGGTTTATCGCTTCAATTCTGGGGGCTGTGGCGATTCCGGCAATAATGGAACCGGATTTCGCCGCGGCCACCTTTTTGGCTCTGGCGGCGCAGCAGTTCCGGGAAATCCGTAATATCGAGCGACGCACTCTGGAAAGCCTGGAAAGAAGTGAACTGGTCAGAAGAGGTCTAGATTATATTGAAGGAATTGCCCGTACTTTTGAGGCCAGGAATTACCTGGTGATGGGAACTGCCTTTGTTACCAGCCTGGCGGCCCAATTGGGGGGGCCGGCAGCGGCTTTTGCAGTCGCCATCCTGGCGGTCTTGTTGAGCAGATATTTCATGTCCGGTCAGGTGGTCGGCAGCATCTGTGCAGTGGTACCGGCCCGGATCAGCTTTAAGGGCGCTATTTTAATGGTAGATGAGATTGGCATCATGAATGTAGGCCTTAAAGTAATGCGCGATAAAATCTTACAAGAAGGGCTGGCGGTCAAGCTTATACCAAGAGACGGCAATGCCAGGTCCACTTTACATGATATCGGACAGCGCAATGCCATTGCCTTTACCGCGTCGGTTATCCTGGGTAGCAAAAAAGACGTGGACATTCCGGAATTTACCCCTCTGGCTAGAAAAAACCCCGATACAGGCGAGGTTGGGTTGTATATCATGCCGGTTGAACGGGACATGGAGCAGCTTATCGCGGCGGTCAAGCTGACTCCTGTGCTGGAAAGCGCAAGGAGCAAACCGTTAAAGGCGGGATCTTCAATAAAAGCAGCCAAAGAACAGGTGAAATCCACATGAGTGATGAGCAGGTCGGTACCATCCTGGCCATTGTAACCCTGCAGATGAGTATGGTTGGCGAGGGCACACCAGTTTTTCTGGCTAGAAACGAGGAAGAACAACAAAAGGTTGCCGGTTACCTGTCCAAAATACTTGACGCCAATGTCCACGATCTGGAAAACGGTTCATTAATTCTGGTAAAGCACTGATGAAGGTTATTTATCATTGTCATGGGGGTACGCATTCCTCGGTAACCGCCGCCGCCATACACCTGGGGATGTTGCCG
>DNIT01000201.1:35695-41302 GCA_003489345.1 Pelotomaculum sp.
GGAAGACCACGTTCCAGGACCGGAAGAGTTTTTGCAGTTACCGCTCTATGACCGGCAGGATGCATGGGAGCACGGCCATATTTTCTTCATAGGGATCGACGAGTACGGGCATGAGGTTTACCTGACCGCCCGCCGCAGCCGGCCGGCGGTTCTGGAAAATGTCTTTGCCGGACTGGCGGGGGTTTTTGGTATCCCCGCCTCAAGCTACTGCCTGGTCAACGCTATGAGCCAGGTCAATTGGCTCATGATGTTTGGAGGATATCTTTCACGGCGCTGGGGGTTAATCGGGGTAGGGCGGCCTATCGTGACCATGGGTACGCGGGTGGCTTACTTTAAATTAGTTGGTTTGGTTAAAAAAACCAAAGAAAAGTTGAGGGCGGATGGCGAAAAAGGTTTTTTATTTCAGCAACAGCCGCTTTCCGGTGGCGATTGTTGCCGGGGCTATTCATACAGGCCGGCTCCCGGCGGGGAAAGACCTGGGCGTCGGCAGTTTTCGGGATCTGCCGTTTTTGAATATGCAAGACGGCGGGGAGGGTGAGATCTTTATAATAGGCAAAGATGACCGTGGCAATGATATTTACGCTCTTTCCATAAAAGGGGAGCGTGGCATGCCCCATCGTTTGGTTGAAAGCTTTTTCAGGATCTATAAGATTCCCCGCGGCAGCTTGCTTATGGTCGACAGCGGGGTTGGCGACAACCTTTTTTTATTGGCCGGACGCCTTCTCAACAGAGCGGGCTTTCTCGTCTCTTTAGGGCGTTTTTTTACCTACACCGGTATTAAAAAAATATACGGAGAACTGACCCGGTTGACGGCTGGTGTGAGAGACGACCTCGGAAAATCCCTTGACTAGATTCTGGAATTTTTAGATAATGGTTTTTAGAGTTGGGGGGAGGTTGTCCCGTATGGAGGACCGGGGTCTGCTTATTGCGCAGGTCTTGCCCGGGAGTATTGCCGCTGAAATGGAACTTGCGCCAGGTGACCGTTTAATCTCCATGAACGGGTCAGAGGTGCGGGATCTAATCGACTTCCGTTTTTTTGAGACGGAAGAAAATCTCACCATCGAGGTACTCACTGCTGCCGGTGAGGAGTGGGTTCTTGATGTTGAAAAGGACTACGACCAGGATCTGGGTCTGGGATTTGCAGACGGGGGGTTCGGGCGCACTACCAGGTGCTCCAACCGGTGCATTTTTTGTTTTGTCGACCAGATGCCGCCCGCCTTGCGCAAGTCTCTCTATATCAAGGACGATGATTACAGGCTGTCCTTTTGGAACGGTAATTTCATTACGCTTTCCAACATAGGAGATGAAGAGCTGGAGAGAATTGCCCGCCTCCGCCTGAGTCCCCTCTATATATCCGTCCATACCACCAACCCTGCGCTGCGCAAGTTTATGCTCGGTAATAAACGGGCCGGGTTTATTCTGGAACAGCTAAAGTTTCTGGCTGCCGCCGGGATTGAGATGCACACGCAGATTGTGCTATGTCCAGGCATTAATGACGGACTGGAACTGGAAAACACAGTAAGAGACCTGGCGGGTTTGTGGTCGTCGGTCAGTTCCCTGGCAGTGGTGCCGGTGGGGTTGACGCAATTCAGAGGGGCCTGCCACCCATTGAGAAATGTTACACCTGCCGAAGCGCATCAGGTTGTCAAGTGGGTGGGTTTGCGGCAGGATGAGTTCCTGGCCAGTCTGGACAACCCCTTTGTTTTTGTTTCGGACGAGTTCTACCTGCTGGCTGGAGAGCGGGTTCCCCCTTCAGAGCGCTATGCCGGTTTCCCACAGCTTGAAAACGGAGTGGGGCTGGTACGCCTTTTTTGGGAAGAATGGGAGGAAGTCAGACAGGATCTGCCTCCGGAGATAGAACCTCTAAAAGTAACCATTGCCACCGGAGTTTTGGGAGCTATCGTGCTGCGGCAGGTCACATCGGCACTAAATAAAATAAAGGGGCTAAAGGTTACCGTAAAAACAATAGAGAATACCTTTTTTGGAGAGCGGGTTACTGTGACCGGATTGGTCACGGGGCAGGACCTAATGAACCAAATTGACCAGCAAAAGATAGGCGACCTGCTGGTTCTCCCTGCAGTAATGCTAAAACAGGAAAGCTCTCTCTTTTTAGACAACCTCACTGTGGCTGACCTGGCTGAACATTTAAAAACCAGGGTGGCCGTGGTCAAAGGGCCGCGCCAGTTGGTTGAGGCCCTGCTGGAAGGGCCGGAACACGCAGAGCTTTTTGTCGAAGGCAGGATGGGATGATGGCACAGCCGGAACTTGGGCTCATACTCCGATAGCAGAAATGCACTTCGTTAATCAGCCAAGAATCCCGCGGCTTTTAGCCGTGAAGCATGTCAATGAAATAATAATTTCAGGTATCATGCGCCGCAGGGCAAGCGCGATTGGAAGCACCCTCATGAAAGCAGGCACAGTGAAGACAATGCGGGTTCGTTTTAATTGGGAGTATCTTAATAAAAAATCATGGTTGGCACCCCGTACCTGCAACAGAATGGTTATAATAGTATTGGTATCCTTAACATTGATTTTATGCAGCAATGGCGCCGGGTTCGGGACGGTGTCCTGTTTGTTGAAGTTTTATTAGAGTTGTACTTCAATTAGAAAGGTGACAATAATATGTCCAAACCGATAGTGGCCATACTGGGGCGGCCAAATGTGGGCAAATCGACGCTTTTCAACCGCATCGTAGGCGGCCGCGTGGCTATTGTGGAGGATACACCCGGGGTAACCAGGGATCGCCTTTACATGGATGCTGAATGGTCAGGGCGCCATTTTACCCTGGTAGATACGGGGGGGCTTGACTTTCAGGAAGACAGCGAAATTACCAGCCATGTCCGCACTCAGGTAGAGCTGGCTATCCGCGAGGCTGACGCGGTGCTCTTTGTTGTAGACGCCCGGGCCGGTTTAAATCCGGACGACCTGGAAGTGGCTTCGGTCGTTCGCCGTGCTCATAAACCGGCCGTGCTTGTGGTTAACAAGGTTGAGAATTTTGACTCTCCCGAGAAGATATATGATTTTTTCCAGCTTGGCCTGGGGGAGCCGGTACCCGTATCTGCTGCAGAGGGACTGAACACCGGCGATATGCTGGACAGGCTGGTGGAGCTGCTTCCCCCGGAGCAGGGAGTGGCAGACCCGCCGGATCTAATCAAAATTGCCGTTATCGGCAGACCCAATGTGGGCAAGTCCTCACTGGTAAACAGCCTCCTGGGGGAGGAACGGGTTATTGTCAGCAACATTCCCGGTACCACGCGCGACGCCATTGATACAACCTTTGAGCGGGACGGCAAAAACTATATGCTCATCGATACCGCCGGTATACGCCGCAGAAGCCGGGTCGAGCGTAGTACGGAGAAATACAGTGTGATCCGCTCTTTACGGGCGATTGACCGGTGTGACGTGGTATTGGTCGTTGTTGATGCGGTGGAAGGGGTTACGGAACAGGACAAACGCATTGCCGGTTACGCCCATGAAGCCGGTAAAGGCTCAATTCTAGTGGTGAACAAATGGGACCTGGTGGGAAAAGACGATAAAACTATGAAACGCTATAGTGACAAAATACGTCAGGAACTGGCGTTTATGCCTTATGCTCCTCTTATTTTCACCTCTGCACTAACTGGAAAGCGAGTTTTAAAAGTGCTGGAGTTGGTCGATTTTGTAGCCGAGAAGCATGCCACCCGTGTAAGCACCGCCAATTTAAACACCCTGATCAGGGAAGCGACCCGGCAGAACCCGCCGCCGGCGGATAAGACCAGGCGACTGAAGATCTTATATGCTACGCAGAGCGGGGTCAAGCCCCCGCGCTTTGTGCTGTTTGTTAACGATCCGGAATTGTTGCATTTTTCCTACCAGCGCTACCTTGAGAACCAAATTCGTTCGGCTTACGGGTTTGAAGGGACACCGCTCCGCTTTAGCCTGCGCAGACGGTCCAAGGAGGAGTAGGAGACCTGCCGTCTACCTGAAAATGTGCGAATTCATTCTACAAGTGTTACGTTAGCTTCCGTAAGTTTGGCGCTGCCGCGCCATGGGTGATGCTCTTAAGTTTTTGAAGGAGAAGCAGATATATGTCTTTTTTATTAGTTATAATAGCTAGCTACCTGATTGGTTCTATTCCGGTAAGTTATCTGGTTGCCCGCTTATGGAAAGGGATCGACATCCGCAACTATGGCAGCGGCAATGTCGGCATGACCAATGTTTGGCGTAATGTCGGTCCTGCGGCAGGGATACTGGCCTGGGCCGGAGATTTGGGCAAGGGGATCCTGGCAATATTGCTGGCCAAACATTTTGGCGGGCCTGAAGTAGTAGCCGCTGCCGGTATAGCCGTACTGATGGGACACAGCTGGCCGGTGTTCCTGGGCTTTAAGGGGGGAAAAATGGTTGCCACCTTTGTGGGCGTAATCGCCGCCATAGCCCTGCCAGTCGGCCTTATTGCCGCGGTTGTGTGGCTGGCCGTGGTCGGACTTTCCGGGTACGTTTCGGTTGGCTCCATTTTTGCAGTTCTTTCCATACCTTTGTTAATCTGGGCTTTTCATCTGGAGTGGCCCTACCTGGTCCTGGGCATATTGGTGGCGATTCTGGTGATATACAAGCACAAACCTAATATTAAGAGGTTGGCCGGTGGCGCCGAACCAAAAATCAAACGGAAGTTATGGTAGGGGAGGTGCAATTGGTGAGTAAAATTATTGGGGTAGCCGGCGCCGGCAGTTGGGCAACGGCTTTGTCGGTGCTATTGGCGCGCAAGGGGTACACGGTGTGGATGTGGTCTAAACTCGCAGCTCTCGCGGATGAGATTACAGTCAAAAGAGAGAATATACGCTATCTGCCCGGGGTGATTGTGCCTCCGGCGGTTGAGGTCAGGGTCCGTATTGAAGAAGCTGTACATGGAGTTGACGCGGTCGTTTTTGCTGTGCCGTCCCACGCCTTTCGTGAGGTGCTCCAGTCCGCTCTCCCCCATCTGTCCGGTACGGAACTGATTATCAACGCCGCCAAAGGAATTGAGGAGGATAGCCTGCGCCGTTTATCCCAGGCATTTGCGGAAGTTGCCGGTCCGCAGGCTCTTGAGCGGTACGTGGTGCTTTCTGGACCCAGTCATGCCGAGGAAGTGGGCAGGCAGGTGCCCACAGCGGTGGTGGCGGCATCCTCCAGTATCAAGAGCGCTGAATACGCGCAGGGCCTGTTTATGTGTGACAATTTCAGAGTCTATACCAATCCGGATGTTGCCGGAGTTGAACTGGGGGGCGCGCTCAAGAATGTCGTTGCCCTTGGTACGGGTATTGCCGACGGACTGGGCTTTGGTGACAACACCAAAGCAGCCTTAATGACCAGGGGCTTGGCTGAAATCACCCGCCTGGGCATCACGCTGGGCGCCAATCCGCTGACCTTTGCCGGCCTTGCCGGGCTTGGTGATCTGATCGTAACCTGCACCAGCATGCACAGTCGCAACCGGCGCGCCGGTATGGCCATAGGACGGGGCAAATCACTGGAGGAAGCTCTGGCTGAAGTGGGTATGGTGGTGGAAGGGGTCCGCACGACCCGGGCGGCTCGCAGGCTTTCCGAACTTTACGGTGTCAATATGCCCATTACCGAGCAGATGCACGAGGTTTT
>DNIT01000201.1:41409-46397 GCA_003489345.1 Pelotomaculum sp.
ACGAGGTTTTGTTCGAAGGTTTCTCGCCTGAAACAGCTGTTAACAAGCTCATGACCAGGGGCAAAAAACATGAAATGGAGGAAGTGGCCCTGGCTGCCGCAGCCCTGGGTCAAAGCCAGTTTTAGCTTGAAAAAGATCACCACTATAACGAAACATAGTTTGGTAGATACTATAACAGGGGTGATCGAAATGTTGAACAGGATTATCTTATTTGGTATAGACGGTTGTTCCTATACGGCAGCCGCAAAGGAGGAGCTGTCCAGGCGTAAAAGGCCTTACGAGTACCATAATGTTGTAAAAGAGCAGGAAGCTTTGCAAAGGATGCTCGAACTGACCGGAGGAGCCCGTTTGGTCCCGGTAATTGTTGAGCAGGGCTACATAAAGATCGGTTTCGGCGGGACCTGTCAGGTGTGAGATGGGACGTGAGATGTGAAACGTGAGACGTGAACGTGGGATGTGGGTCCGTGTAATGAAAAGCACCTTACGCCTTGCGATTGACTCAGATACAAGCCAGTATAAGCCTGTACCATTGTGATACACGTAAATTAATCATACTGAAGCTGCCTATGAAGGGCGGCTTTTCTTTTTATTTTAACAGGGAAATAATGGATATTTTTTTACCTGTTTTTATATTTCCAGGTCATATTCGTCCAACAGGCTCATATATATATATTGTTATTATACGCCACTGGAAAAAAATAGACGTGGACTAGGGTTCACGGCAGATTCATAACATAGTCTTTTTTTCGCCTGAGCGGGGGAGGGATGCAACCTTTTTTTATATATAGTTTTTATAATTCTTTAAGGGAGGGAGTGTGTTCATTGGAAAGAACCGATATTTTCCGCGATATTGCGGAACGCACCGGGGGGGACTTATATCTCGGCGTGGTTGGTGGCGTTCGCACCGGGAAATCAACGTTTATCAAACGTTTTATGGAGCAAATGGTGCTCCCGAATATGAAAGATGTTCATGACCGGGAGCGGGCCAAGGACGAATTGCCCCAAGGCGCAGCCGGACGGACGGTAATGACCACGGAACCGAAGTTTGTGCCGAATGAATCCGTGGAAATTCAGATAACCCCTAACTTGACTGTTAAGATGCGTATGGTTGATTGTGTTGGCTACCGGGTTGAGGGAGCCCTTGGCTATGAGGAGGAAGACGGTCCCAGGATGGTTTCCACTCCCTGGTTCGAGGAACCAATTCCCTTCCAGGATGCGGCAGAGGTGGGGACCAGAAAGGTAATATCCGAACACTCAACCATGGGACTGGTTATGACCACCGATGGCTCGATTACGGAAATCCCCAGGGAAAGTTATGTTGAGGCCGAGGAACGGGTTATCGAGGAGATGAAGGACATTAACCGTCCTTTCCTGGTCCTCCTCAACAGCACCGACTCGTCCAGCGAGGAAGTCCTGCAGCTTGCAGCAGAACTAAGCGAAAAATATGATGTTCCAGTCATTCCGGTCGACTGTGTCCAGATGACGCAGGCCGATATCTTAAATATACTGGAAAAGCTGCTTTATGAGTTTCCGGTCAATGAGGTAAATATCAGCCTGCCGCCCTGGGTGGAGGAACTGGAGATCCGGCACTGGCTGCGCCAAAAATTTGAGGATTCAGTTCGTGAGACTGTTAAAAATGTCCGCCGTCTCAGAGATGTGAACATGGCCGTGGAGTCTTTGGGGGATTACGACTTTGTAGATCAGGTCAGGCTGCGTAGCATGGATATGGGTTCGGGCTCGGCCTCCATCAGTATCACTTCCGATCCCTCTTTGTACTATAAGGTGCTGAGTGAGGAATCCGGCTTTGATATCGAGGGTGAAAGGGAGCTTTTCCGCCTGGTGAAAGAACTCAGTGTGGCCAAGCGGGAGTTTGATAAAGTGTCCCAAGCCCTGGACGAGGTCAGGGAGATCGGCTACGGGGTTGTAACCCCGACCATTGACGAACTGGTCCTGGAAGAGCCGGAACTAATTCGCCAGGGAAACCGCTTCGGAGTGAAATTGAAGGCAACCGCTCCGTCCCTTCATTTGATTAAGGCTGATATTACCACCGAATTAACTCCGCTCATAGGGACCGAGAGACAGTGTGAAGAGCTGGTTCAATACATGCTCAAGGAATTCGAAGACAATCCCCAGAAAATATGGAACTCGGAGATCTTTGGCAAATCAGTTCACGATCTGGTTCGTGAGGGTATCCAGAATAAACTCCATCGCATGCCGGAAAACGCCCAACTAAAACTGCAGGAGACGCTACAACGAATTGTCAATGAAGGCTCGGGTGGCCTCATCTGCATCATCATATAAAAAAAACCGGTCGCACGACCGGTTTTTTTAAAACCTTCTATTTTCAAAATACAAACAACCCCAGCGGTAAAAAGCTATAAAAGCCCTGGAAGACAGCAATGTTATGGTCAGGGTGATGAAGCTAATATACCAGCTCCACCTATGGTAGCTGATTAATTCTGTGTAGAGTTCCAGCGGATATTCTATCGCAGTTATACCTGCGCTGAACAATACGGCATAAGCAAGAATAAGGCGGAAGCCCAGCTCCCTGGTAATCTGGTTGTATAACACGCAAAGAATCGGGAAAACCCAGAAATCAAACAAAAGGCTCACATCAAATAAAAAAGGCAACTGCCGGAAAGGGTATGCCAAGAGGTCCAGGTTTATCACTGCAGCCCCCCAGAGACAGTCAAGAGTGCTTTTGTAAAGGAATATCACCACCCAGTCCCTGAAATAGCGCCAGTCTACGGCAAAAATCAGCAGCAGCAAACCAATTAGAGCCGATATTACGCTTATGGTTAATTCCGTGCTAGTAACCATATTCTCCTCCGTGAGACAATCAACTTTTCAGTAGTTCATGGGGCCGGTCCGTTCGCACAAGATGCGGACAACCCGCTACCAGTTCAAGTCGACTGTTTATATTGGCAGGATCATAGTCAGACTGCCCCGTCCCGGGATGGTTCATTTTTAGTCTTGGCCTGTTGTTGTTTTCCTGCTATAAATAATACCAGCCACCTTAAAAAAATAGGTATGATAATATATAGAGGAAAAGAGTAGATATGTTCCCATTGGAATGTCTTGTATATTTTCAGCCATATGAGAAAAGGTTCACATATGAAAGCAAAAACAGCCGCCAGCGCAGTATGCGCGATGACGAATTTACGCCAGGTTGGAAACGCCTGATAAATCAGCATAAAAGACACAGGCAGCGCCGAGTAGTTTAACGGTATCAAACGCGGGAAATAAGGTTCGATATCGTAATAATATTCCCAGAGGTTTAGCTGGCATCCTACTTCGTCCAGAACGGTTGCCACAGTCAGCACCATAAACCCGTACAGCAAAATTTCAACCAGACGTTTTTTATCTGCATATTTCCACCAAAGCAGCCAGGGGACCACCAGGACCAAAAGGAGTAGCCAGAATTGAAAGGTGCCCAACTCTTTGTGGAGCCAGTGTTGGTACTGCATTTCTATGGCTTTATTCTGCAACTCGATAACTTCTTCAAAAGATGGGGCTGCATGCATTGTTTTGTCTCTACTCTCCTTAACGACCGTATGGTTCAGGTATTATTGTTTTCGAATCAGTTTCTGCCGACATTTCACCTGTCCAACCTGCCTACCCCCAATGCCTGGTTGTGCCATAAGATTTGTTCGGATTCTTTAATGTGATTGTCTTGGCAGTTGATGATTAGAACCACTTCTGGTGTTATACTATTGAGCTTTTTGCTATTCTGCAGTAGTCTGCTTCTTGTGAGGGTCAGGAGCGCTCCCACCGCTACCCCCGCCAGCAGGCCGATTAAACCCCAGATAATCGGCCCCCACCTCAAAACAAAACCGTATATGACGCCAAGGACCATCAGGGCTGTCCCGGCTGCGGCAGCACTATCAATAAGACTGTTCCCGTTGCTGCCCACATTCTGAGGTTCAAGCGGGACGGCAAGAATATTTTCCCTAGCTAAGCCGTTATGCAGGAGGTCGGAAATCGCCCGTTCCAATAATAAGGAATGTTCAAAAGCTGCTACAAGGTACATCTAACCACCCTAATGTATTTACTAGACAGGCATGTTGAAGGCCGGGTTTTGGTAATTATCCACCAGGTAAGATCGCTGTTCCGCCTGGTATAGCTTATTAATCTCAACCGCGTCAACGTAAGAACCATAAATAGCAAATACAAAAATTGAAGGCAAAAAAAGGAACCATTGAAGATTGAGGACATCTGACGCCTTACTGAAAGAACCTGTACAGGTAAGTTGTATGGCATTATACATATGGGATAACATAGTAATGGAGACCCATGAAACCAGGAGCGTGAAACCAGTAAGTGATCGCTGCAGGCTGAGATGTCCCAACCCAGGCATGAAAGCGGACCATATTGCGGTAAGCCGGGGATTGAACTGTTTTAAAAAGTTATGCCCATGGGAATTCATTTTCATAAACTGTAAAGAAGGCCTTTCTCTTTCGGCCATTTTTGCAACTCTATTTGATTCCACCGCAAGGCGGTAGCTGTCCCAAATAATAAATATATAGGCTCCCGCATAACTTGTCAGCCAGCTAATGTCTGCAATCTCCCTGGCCAAGTCAAAATTGCCCGTGAAGGAATAAAAAATTGCTGTGTTGAGACTGGATTTCATATTGGCCAAAATCTCCCATAACAAAAGAATAAGACCTTTGAAGGGTTGTCCCAGGAGCATATGCCCCAGTCCGGGCAAGGCCGTCGACCACCATATAACCACCCAGGGGTTTCTGCGCTGTACCAGGTTGATGGCGTATGGTGTAATATGGGATCTCTTATAGCGGTTTTCTCTGTATAAATAGCGGCGACTGTTCATTTGTTCGCACCTCTGCGGCAGGGTGTTGTTACCATGAACAAAGCTATTTTTTACATTAACAGCCCGGATCATGTATTTATTATTTTACTCAATTCGCTATAATACCGTTAAATAAGAACAGTGGAGAATATTATCTTAACCGCGGTTCCTTGGTGTTGCT
>DNIT01000107.1:0-752 GCA_003489345.1 Pelotomaculum sp.
TTGCAGGAACGAACAAAACCCATATTTTGAGGGTTTCGGTGAAGAGAGAAATGTTGAGGGTATTGCCTGACCTGATCTAATAGGAAAAACGTGGTATAAGAATCGCTGTGATCATCTACTATATATAGATGATAGGTACAATCATCGGTACATTTTATAATTGCATTTATACATTCCTTAACATAACTTAGTCCATTATATACCGGTAAAACAATATCACATAGTGGCATTTGTTTCTTTTTCATAAATTTGCCTTTTCTCCATATTTTTTAATTTTGCTGCCATCAGTTGTGCACCATGATTAGCTTCTGAAGTTTACACATAAAAAATTTTTGCAAGGATTCGTTAGGCGCATATGCTCGTATTCGACGCATAAATAAACACTGATATTTTGTTTTTTTATATACCTTGAATCAAAAACCATATCTGCTTGTTTTGCCTGTTGCAAAAGATGTGGTAAATCTTCGAGTCTATGTTGACCATCTCCATCAATTTCAGTTCGTTATGAACAATCTTACCATACAGGATACAATAAAAATAACAGTTTTACTTCAAAAAAATAAGGTTAGCTCATCTTCCGTGCTGTCAAGTTAAAGTGGGTCGTACCGATAATTTCCAATGCAACTAGCCAAGTTGTAAATTTAACACCCTATGGATTCCAAAAATTTAAACATGAGCAACGGCGGTTTTGTCTGACAACCACGCATGGTTTGATAGAACACACCGACGGAGTGGCTCCCGGAGAACATGTC
>DNIT01000107.1:837-1325 GCA_003489345.1 Pelotomaculum sp.
GAGAACATGTCTACAGTAGCCAACTTGTCGCTCCTTTTACAATTATACCATGCATGGAGGCCCCAGCCGTCAAGTCATGCCGGCGTCACTCAAAAAACCTTTAAGGGCCCGACTTTTACAGTAATAAAAGACCACGAAGCCGAATAATGGATAATTCCCTTATTTAATTGTTAAAGTGCCAGAGCTTCCGCAATACGTATTGGTCAATCCCAATGTCTTACATGGATTATAATAGTATATGAAACTTATTAGGGATAGCAACCGAGTTAGTTCGTTGCAGTGACACCTGATATATGGTAGAGAGTTAAGAAAAATCAGTTAATGATTGAGCAAGACTCCGACAACACTATGGCAACAAAAAATCAGAGAGCCCAAAAGATATGGATAACTGATGCAATTAGAATAGCAGAAGCCACAAAATCTAAACAGAATTGTTAGAAAATGTTCCCGGGGAGGAGTGGGAATAAATAAAAAAATAACCCCGGAAG
>DNIT01000107.1:1401-1853 GCA_003489345.1 Pelotomaculum sp.
CTTCCGGGGTTATTTTTTTATTTGTGGTTCTACTTTGGTTCCCTTTTCCCGGAGGCGTGAGTTTTTTGCAGCTCATCGTTTAAGAACTCATTTTGCCATTTGCGAACATGGGTGGCCTCGATTTTGTTGATCTGATCCATCCCCATGTGTTAATAAATTGCTTTAAAATCACGCGCTTAACCAGCGCTTGAAAGAAGAACGGTTGTTTCTTGAGTTTTTCCAGTATGGATGTTGCCTCCATTACGACTCCGTATCCGGCTTAGCAAAGTATCGTCCTTACCATAATAATTATCATAAATATCAAAAAGACTCTTAAGACAGACGTCGTTGCCTTTGGTGATATTGTAGTGCCATAAACCCGATTTCTGACTGTCCTCAATATATTTAAGTTTTGTGTGAGTCCTTGCCAATACCGTAGGCGTGCCCTTCATGACCTCCATTATTTTCAGCCA
>DNIT01000107.1:1960-3979 GCA_003489345.1 Pelotomaculum sp.
AAGGTCGTCCGTGTTTATACAGTATTGCCGAATAATGTTCTTATCGAAGACTTTCTCGTCAAGACAATAGGGAGGATACAATATGCCGCCTGCGCCTGTTGCGATTGCGTCCATGGAAGGATTGAACAGGAACGAGTCATCTTGTTGCTTCCAGGTTTTGTACGGCGCAAGCCCCCCGTCAGGTAAAAAACCTATTTTATGAACACGCCCGGCAGAGATGGCATTCGGAAATCGCTGATAAGAACTGTAGAGCGTTTCGACCAGGTCCGAATCGTAATATATATCGTCATCTACAGTAATAACTATATCGCCCGGATAGTTCTGCATAGTATAAAAGTATTTTTTATGGGGTCTAAGATCGTCGCACCATCTTATGGTCAGTCCGTATTTCTTTAACCTCTTAAGCTCTTTCGGCAACGCTTTTTTTCTGCCAGGGAATTGCTCCTTCGCCAGCCACAGGATCAGGAGATCGGGCTTCACAGTCTGGTTCAGAAGCGTGACAATCGTTTTATGAACGATATTAATACGTGCGGGATAGGAAGTCAGCGATACTATGATGCGCGGCGACCTCGGTCTTTTATTGAACCCGTATGAAAGCCCGGACTTATCCATCGGTATACCGAAGTGCTCGAGTACGCGGCGCACGGTATACGACCAACCGTTTTTCTTAAGGCAGCGTACGAAGCCGCGCAGCTTACGGGGCAGCCAGGTAATGGCGCGGCCTATCTTATATGAACGGGAATGTACTAATTGCTCATCTGCCGCCGAAGCATCAGCTTTTTGTATAAGCACAGCAGCTTCGGCAGTTTTGTTTCGATGCTCTTGCTTTGCCCGGGAAAGTTTATCAAAAAGAAACTCCGCTGCTGTTTTATCCGAGAGCTCCCGATAACGCAAATAATAGTAATCCCTGAAAAAATACTCCGCCGAGCGGCCGGATATCCTTAAATCATTAAAATACTGATATTTTATAAGATCATAAAGTTCTTCAAAGGATTTTCCGGTTTTCATCGTATCTAGTACATAAACCAGATTTCGCAAACAAAGATTTACAAAGCTTTGCTCTAATTCGTCATATATACTATGATTCATCAGGACTTTCTGAACTTCCATCAACGCATAATATACGTCTGTAGGCGTTTTCGATGTTGTGCCTTGCAAGCTGTCAGGGACATTTACTCTGTAAAAAAGCAGTTTTCGGTCCAGCGTGGTGATACGTTCCGCCAGAGCGATGGCTGTCATGACAAAGTAGATATCATTCATCCGTTGGGTCGCCTGAAACTGCAGGCCGATTTTCTCTATATAATCTCTTTTGAACAGTTTGTTCCAAGGCGCTGTGGAAGCAAAGCTGAATATATGCTGCGGTATATCCTTTCTGGAAAAAGGACGGTGTTTTGGTAAATAAGAGGTATTCAGCAACCAGGGCGCATCTGTCAGCTTGCCTGAATTATCACTGTAGCAATAAGCACTGAATACCAAAATATCTCCGCAATCCTCTTTCACCTTGGAGTAAACGAGCTTAAGCATATTGAGATCAAAAAAATCATCGGAATCCAGAAAAATAAGGTATTCGCCTTTTGCCCTTGTCATTCCCAGGTTTCTTGCGGTTCCCGCAAACTTGTTCTCCTGATACAAAACCGTGACCCGGTGATCGGCATGGGCGTATTCTTCCAAAATATACGGCGTCTTGTCTGTGGAACCATCATCTATACAAATGACCTCAATTTCATTAAGGGTCTGATTCAGAATACTGTCCATGCACTCACGCAAATATTTTACCGAATTATAGCAAGGTATGATGACCGAAACCTTCGGCGCAAGGCAAACAGCTCTTGGTTGAGCATCCCTGAAGCCGATTTTTTCACCTTGTACGTGTGTTCGGAAATTGTCATAGGTAGCCACAGCAAAGACATCATAGGGAACGCCCCATATATTACAAAACAGCTCATAATCCCGGGACCAGTCGGCACGACACATCAACTGTCTTATCGCTTCAAAAGCCTCTTTTTTCTTTTCCGTTTC
>DNIT01000107.1:4027-4913 GCA_003489345.1 Pelotomaculum sp.
TTTCTTTTCCGTTTCAGGGAAATCTTTATATAAGCTCTTCAAATAATTTGCCGAAATGATTAAACGCCGATTTGCTTCCTGATGTCCGTTGCTCAAAAGCTTGTCTATGCTGTAATACCAGCTGCCGATTCGGTCAAAATAGTCCTGTTCTAAAAATCGGTACGAAAGTGATTTCTGCCCTGTATGTTCACGACGCATCCAATAATACACGATGTTATCCAACGCAACAACCTTCGGATTACATAGAAAAAGGTCAGTCATAAATATCCGGTCTTCGCTTTGCTTTATATCCGGGATGTGCAAATCGTTATCAAAAATGAATTTCCTGGAAAACAGCTTATTTGGCAGAATTATTGAACTGAATATCCACCAGAAAGGAGAGTCCCCTTCTTTTTTTATATTTGCCGATTGCCGTCTATTATCATCGTAAATCAGCTCGTAATTTCCAACCGTAACATCCGCGTTTTCAGCGACTGCCCGTGCGTAACGTAAGCTCAGCGAATCCAAAGGCAACTCGTCGTCACTGTCACAAAAAGTGACATAATCGCCACTCGCCAGATACAACCCGTAATCCTTTACTGCTCCTGCCCCCCTGTTTTCCTGAGAAAAAACTTTTATTCTGCTGTCCTCGGATGCATAATCCTTTAGAATTTCTATGCTTTTATCCGTAGACCCATCATTAACGCATATGACCTCAATATCTTTTATAGTTTGATTTAATACGCTTTTAAGACATGTACGCAAATATCTTTCCGCATTGTATACCGCTATAATGACTGATATTTTCGGCATAATCCCATTCCCCTCATAATCTATAAATATCTTCATTAATTAACAATTAACAGCTTTTGGGCACCTCAGCCAGGAGCAGAGTTTCGCTGCTGAT
>DNIT01000107.1:5080-5332 GCA_003489345.1 Pelotomaculum sp.
TTAATATCTAAAAAATCGTCTGCGGTATGATATATGCTAATAAGCAAAATAGGACGTTTGCTCATTATTGTTTGTTTCGCGCCTTTAAGAAATTCCCGCTCCGTTCCTTCAATATCGACCTTTATCAAACCAACATCAAGCTGATGCTTCGCAACATACTCATCAAGTGTGATCGCCTGAGCAATTATATCCCCTTGGTAGGTGACTTCCGGACGCTGATAATTCCCAGACGCTCCGCCGTATAGATAGATG
>DNIT01000107.1:5620-5767 GCA_003489345.1 Pelotomaculum sp.
CCTGACCTTATCCAGAGTCTGTAAAAGGTTTAGACCATGTTTATAATAAAAAACGCTTGGCTCAAAATGATTGATAGGCAGTAAAAAATTCTTGTAACAATAAAGATCCTCGGATACCTTGAAAATCTCGGATTCTAGATGCTCACG
>DNIT01000107.1:6016-6287 GCA_003489345.1 Pelotomaculum sp.
TCAAGGCCTCTGATCAACTGCAGGAACCTATCTTTAAAGTCAGGACTTTTTGATATATCACCGAATGCATGAACGACCATAGCCTTTTCTTGCGGATTATTCCAATAGATCTTCTTATCAATAAATGTACCGGTTATATCTGTTAAGATATCCCGATTGATCAAAATCGATTGCTCTAATGCAGCATGGTTTTTCTGCAAAGCGGTTAAGAGCTGCTCGCGTCCTTGCTTAGCTTCCGTCTGAAGGGAAGCTCTCTCTTCCTTGCTCTCTA
>DNIT01000107.1:6362-8502 GCA_003489345.1 Pelotomaculum sp.
AGCTCTCTCTTCCTTGCTCTCTAAAGAAATTCTTAGATTTTCCGTTTGAAGGCGAGCTCTCTCTTCCTTGCTCTCTAAAAAAATTCTTAGATTTTCCCTGTTGACGGATTTAAAAAGAGAATGCAGGCGTTTCAGTTCATTGTTTTGGGTGGACAAAAGCTCCTGCGTAAAAGTATTTTCCTTTTGCAGTTTCTCAAGCTGAGTTCGGAGCTCTTTAATCTCCCGCATGAATACTTTTACCGGAGGCGGCAAGAATCTTTTAAGTAAGTTTCTAAACCTGCTGGCCATTTAACTTGTCCTCCATTTTAACATAAAATAATTATAGCATAAAGTGAAAATCATTGTAAATTGATATATTAGAGATGTATTATGACATTCCCATGAAGCCCGAGTTTAACAGTAATAAAAGAGTATAGAGCCCGTAGTTGTTGATACTACCGCAGCTTTTCACATTGTCAAGGCATTTGCCCGTTTCGCCGTCAACGATGTTCTCCTTCATATATTCATCTATGCCCTTTTTGATGCCATAGGCATTGTTTTTGCACCACGTGTCGCTTTCAAAAGCTCCGCTTCCTTCCGGGCATTTCGGCGTCTGCCTTGTTCCAATAGAGCAGAACCTTCCGTTTCCTCGTCTCTTTTTTACCGTCCTGGTCCTTGCCGGTGTATTCCTCCTCGAACAATTTGTATTTGTGTGTGCCGTCCTTGTGGAACTGTCAAATTGTTCGATATGGAATTGTCAAATTATTCTTATCCAATTGAATACAGAGATGTCATTCTATCATTTATGAAGAAACGAATTGATGAAGGGCTTTCTCGCAGCCGAAGCTCTTGTTTTTCGTTGTACCTTGAGCGATTTACCGTGTATATGCATGAGATAGGTGTTAAGAATCTCAATCGCCTGTCTGGTCATATCAAGCGGTTTATTGGGGAACGGGCAACATTGTATACTGCAAGTACCGTTAGCGCTACAATAAGCTGTCTGCGTAGTTTTTTTGCGTACATCCATGAAATCGGGGAAACCGAAATGAACCTCGGTTTGTTTCTTCCAAATGTGAGGTATGCTGCTGAAGATCCAATTCCGTCGGCCTTTTCCAGCGATGAAGTAAAAAGGATTCTCGATTGTGTGGATCGTTGTAATCCAAAGGGCAAGAGGGATTATGCCATGCTTATGCTGGCTGCCCGGCTAGGAATAAGATCCTCAGATATTTGCGGGGCATGGTTTTTCAAAGTCTAAAGTGGGACGAGAATAAAATAGAGTTCACACAGCAGAAAACAGGAAAACCGGTGACACTTCCGTTGTTAAACGATGTTGGTGACGCAATAATAGATTACTTAAAGGTGCGTCCGCAAGCGGATACCAAGCACGAGGCCAGGGGGGATATCCTGACCTACAAGGCCAAAAAGAAGTATTACTGTAGGTAGACAGCTAATTTTAAGAAGCTACCGCCAGGACTGACGCACTGACGGAGCTTTCTCCAGTTTAAATGGCGCTTTATACTTGATTTAAGTTGCCACTGCCAGTGGCGGTGTCTTCTGAAAAGCTGAAGCCATTGCCATTGGCACTAATTTTAAATCTGAAAATCTATCGCCATTGACGGTAATCCAAAACCATGCTAAACGCCATTGGCGGGTATTTGGTTACCGCCAAGGAGCGCGATCCACTACAGCCAAGAGTGGCCGCATTGGTTATCGTTGTTGTCCTTGGTATTCCACTGACGTTTCTTTTGGTTGAGTTTTTTGCAATGAAAAAATAATTGTTTATTAAAATATAGATCCAATAGCATTTTTTATGGCCTCGTCAGGGAACGAGCTTTTTTATATTCCTCATAAGAGGTAGACAAAATCATATTCATCTCCTTATAATCTGCATTTGAAAAATAATAATCTTTTGGATACTGTGTAAGCCCAAGGTCGTATAAAATATGGTTTTTAAGTTCATAATATAGCATTTTTTTTGCATCTTCACCCGAAGTCGTTTTCAAATTATATAAGCATCCAGACAAAGTAATATTTACATAGCTACGTTCAACTTTATTAAATATATCCCTAACTTCCAATGATTTTTTAAGAGATGCATAAGCTTTAAAAAAATTTAGCGGATTTTTATGTTTCGTTGCCTGCAAACTATCATTGTGGCCTG
>DNIT01000107.1:8650-8936 GCA_003489345.1 Pelotomaculum sp.
CACAAAAAGCACATCATTTGAATTTTGCGTGTCCTGAAACTTCAACTTATTATTCAAGATAAAACTCCGCTTGAACATTTTTGTCCAAGGACAAGGTGTGACTACATCAAATATATGTTCAGGGATATCATTGCTGGAAAAAGGCTGCTCAGCGGGTATGCGATCTCTTTTTAATAACCACGGAGCATCAAATACCTTTTTAGTTGTCTGTTCATACCTTTTTGCACCAAAAAGCACAACATCCGCCTTTACTGTGTGTGCTGCACAATATGCATTCTCTAATAAG
>DNIT01000107.1:9067-9568 GCA_003489345.1 Pelotomaculum sp.
TCAGAATCTAGAAAAATAACATAATCACCATGAGCTTGGTCAAGGCCATTATTGCGAGCGACACCAGCAAATTTTTGCTTTTGACACAAGACTTTTATACGACTGTCTTGCTTGGCATATTCATAAATAATGTTTAGAGAATTGTCCGTTGAGCCATCGTCAACTAAAATAATCTCAATATTTCGAAGCGTTTGATTTCTAACACTGGAAACACATTCTTCTAAATATTTTTCTGCATTATACACAGGTATAATAACAGAAACAAGTGGATTCCCCCCAACTATCACTTTAGAGTTAAACATTTTAATCAGTTCACTTGAGTTCAAATCAGTTATATTTTTATTTAAATAGTTTCTGCGTTCTGATTTTTTTTTTAAGCAAGTAAACTTATAACCGATATGGAATATGGTATAACGCAATCCATGTTCCTTGTGGCAGCGAATTCCTCCCCTAATTTTTCGAGGAATAAAAGTTATTATCCTTCCAATTCGGAAGGACATT
>DNIT01000107.1:9608-10341 GCA_003489345.1 Pelotomaculum sp.
GACATTGACTGGTGGAAATTTTTTAATTCGTTTTCAAAATAATTTGCACGAATGGCATCAGCAGAAATTGGTTCCGTTGCTATCGTTGCAGGGCTCGACAGAGACGTGGGAACAGAAAGAAATTGCATTAAAGTAACGAACTCCTTATACAGGAATTCTGTTGCAAGCCCATGATTAGATGAAATCTTTTGCTTTTTTTCAGAAGGTGTCAACTTGCTATAAATCCTTTTTGCGTTTCCATATACAGCTTTAACTTGTTGTAAAACGGCCTGATTGGCTCGCTCATCAAACCTATGTGTTAAGGCAAAAGCAAGCATATTTGCATAACAAACGAAGTATCCTTCCAAATTACGAAATGTTTCTTCTTTTGTCATTGTAGATTCAGCGCGAACCCTACGACAAAAATATTCTTTCAAAACATGCATCACACGCGATGCTTGAATAATTGCTAAAAAAGTAAATAAATTATCTTCGTGAATTATTCCTTCATAAAATGAAAGATGCATGGTCCGAAGATAAGCATGACTAAAAAACTGTCTGCATGGACTGACATTATAATCATGATTTTCTACCATATCTATAAACATATTTAGACCCGTTCGGATTCCTTTATACTTGCGCTTTCGTTTAGAAATTAATTTAAAATTATAAAATTTTTCTTCAAGTTCCTCAGTTTCAAAAATTGGGTAAGCATCAAAATAGACGATATCCAACAAATTCTCATGAGTTGTTT
>DNIT01000107.1:10471-13186 GCA_003489345.1 Pelotomaculum sp.
ATCAGAATCAAGGAAATATATATAATCTCCCAATGCAACCTCCAGCGCACGATTACGAGCATATGACTGGCCGTGATTGCTCTGATCAATTAATCTAATACGGTTGTCACGTGACGCATAGTCTTTTAAGATCTGCCCAGAGGAATCAGTCGATCCATCATTCACACAGATAATCTCAATATCTTTCAATGTCTGATTTGTGACGCTATCTAGACATTCCTCTAAATATTTTTCTACATTATATACTGATATAATCACTGATACTTTGGGCATACTTAAATCCTCCAATATACAGCAGCATAAAGTAAATTTTCTAAAAAATTCACATAGAGCATAAAAATGCTCGATCTTCTGAAACGATAACGCAACTATTTTTTTTGCCAGCATATTCTCCAAAAAAGAAGGGTATTGCATAGTCATTGAGCTTTTGCTTAATCTGTGCTACTGTGTTTTGTTCTCCCTTCCTATCATAGTCATCAATAAGTATAACAAAAGAAGGCTGCAAACAATCCGGTAAAAGCTCCAGTATATCTATACGGGAGTACACTTTAGCATTGAAACCGAATGGTCCGTCAATAGATATTAGATCGAATTTTTTATTTAGAAATGTTTCTTTAAAATTATCATAACCTAATACCATATCATCTTCACAATAGGTTTTATTCTTTAGCGCTAAATTCACTACTTCTGTCCTTCCCCCCAAGAAAAAATCTCTCTTAAAAAAGTCAATCCATTTTTCATCATGTTCTACTACATGATGGCTGCATTCTTCATAAAATGTTGCATACTGCCCAATCATTCTTGTGGTTTGACCAAGGCCTAATTCCAATATATGCTTGGGACGCATCTCATTCAACACACGATACAAAATATACATGTATTGATACCCGGCTGCCCAGCGACCAAGGGAAAAAGACTTGTTTCCAAGCCATTCACTTGAAGATATAGTGTCACGGAAGATTTGTCCCCATAAAATCTCATCAATAGTTTTTTGCGTTTTATCTAACAGTTGTTTTTCTGTCCTTAGCTCGCTGACAGTGATTTCGTTCTGTTGCTTTTGCTCTTTCAGCTCACTAACAATGGTTTCATTCCGTTGCTTTTGCTCTTTCAGCCCATTTATTATGGTTTCCAGCAACTGCTTTGTTTCCGCTTTGGAGGATTCCATTGCCACTACCAGTCTTCGCTTTTCTTCATTGGAAGCATTAAGCAGTTCCAGCAACCGCTGTTTTTCTGCCATCAGTGCGGCAAACTGCGCTCTGCTCTCCTGTTCCATCTGGGCCAGACGCTTCTCCAGACTACGGCGGTTGCCCACAATGGCGTCCAAAATCCGCCCTATTTCCCTGTTAAATGCTTTTACAGGTGGCGGTAGTATCTTTTTTAGTATATTTTTAATTGTTTGCACTGAAAAACTCCGTACTTTTTCATAGTTTTCCTTTTAAGCGAATATGTTGATTTCGTTAAACGTTACAGGCAATGCTTGCATGGTTAATGAGTTAATAATCTATTGGTATAAACTTGCAAGCTGTTTCCGGTTGCTTTAATAAATGACAGTGGCCTTCAATAAGTCATATGCATATCAACCAAGCTTGTCATTAATTAACGATAAAACTTGCGCCACTCTTTCATTCCAACAATTTTTCTTTAAAAGAACAATTTGTTCCTCGCTTAAATATTGGCTTTTCTTCTTTGCTAAAGCCAGTTCGATTTTCTCTATAAATTCATTCTTATCACGGGAAACATAGACTAAATCCAGCAATTCATCCAGGTTATGAATTTCAGTTGATATGACAGGTACGTTCATTGAGCAGTAAACAAATGCCTTCAACGGATTCATCGAGCGAGACAACGCATTGTTTAGATGCGGAATGATTGCCACGTCAAAATTGCCAATATATTGCCGAACAACATCGTATTTCTTAACGCCCAGGAAATGTATGTTTCTATAAGATTCTAACTTTAAAATATCTGGAGAACCATATGCAGAACCAATCAGTACAATACTCCAGTCAGGTCTCGTTGTCGCCACATGCTCAAGTAAAGGAATGTCAATGCGGGAAGATAGATTACCAACGTATCCAATAATAGGTCTTTTAATCTTTTTTAGATCTCCAGGCATATTATACTTAACGTTAAATTCCGGCAACTCACATGCATTGGGGACTACATGAATATTATCAGAAAAGACGCTCATGGAGTCCTTTACATTCTGGCAATTTGCCAGCACTATGTCACTGAGACCCAAAATTTCCCTATAGTTCTCGGTTAGTCTATGGACTTCGGGCATATTATTTTCATACCATCCCCTATGATCGTCGATCACGTCGGCTAAAACCAGGTCAGGATTAAAAGCCGATACGATTTTTGGAAAGTCGAAATTCTTTGGACAGACCCAGAAAATCGTGCGGCGATCCCATATTCTATTTCTTTCCAAGACGGTTTTTATATAGCGCAAATATTCACTTTTTTGTGGCATTAACCGCCTGGCAAGCCGCCTGTTGGGTTTATTACTGCTATACACAAATGTATAATATTTGATTTTCGGCGACTTTTTGAAACCCAGCATTCTGGAAACGGTCTGTAAAAAAACAAGGTTGGTTTCACTTACTTTTCGTTTTTTGCTCCAATTCAATTGCAGAATTAGCGTTCCAACTTCCATTGGCGCATCAAAGTGAATTATTTTATTGACTTTGGGTGACTGGGCCAGGTACTTTATTA
>DNIT01000107.1:13246-14098 GCA_003489345.1 Pelotomaculum sp.
TAGC
Source organism: Pelotomaculum sp. (assembly GCA_003489345.1). Lineage (GTDB taxonomy): Bacteria > Bacillota > Desulfotomaculia > Desulfotomaculales > Pelotomaculaceae > Pelotomaculum_C. The sequence goes on from DNIT01000107.1 coordinate 13,251, forward strand.
GTTCCAACTTCCATTGGGGCATCAAAGTGAACTATCTTATTGACTTTGGGGGACTGGGCCAGATACTTTATTAACATATCTTGCCTTCTACCATATAAACCCGTGTCATTTTGTTTCCAAAAAAATACAATATTATACTTATCATCTTTATATCTAGGTTTGCAGTTTTCTTCTCTTATTTTTAGCGCCATTACCGGTTGGCCTTTCCCAAGCGTAAGAATGAGATTTTCCGCAAAGAATACAAATATATGCTAACGCTTTAAAGACTGCCTATATTGGATAACCGCTTCCTTGGGGTCGCCATCGAACTTAATTATACCGTCTCCCAGCCAGAGGGCTCTGGTGCATACCTTTTCCACAAAAGACATGTTATGCGTCACGACAATAACCGCTTTGGCCTTACCGATTAATTCTTGTATCTTAGCGCTGGCTTTTTCAAAGAAGGACGCATCTCCGACACTGAGAGCTTCATCTATAATAAATAAGTCCGGCTTGATCATGGCGGCTACACTAAATCCCAATCTGGACTTCATACCGTTGGAATAGTTTTTCACCGGCTGGTCCATAAACTTACCAAGACCGGAAAATTCCATAATGTCCTCGTATAGACCGAGCAATTTTTTTTTCGGGATGCCCAGCATCATCCCATTGAGATAAACGTTATCCCTACCGGTAAGCTGCATGTTGAAACCCGTACCAAAAGACAGTAAAGCGGTGACTTCGCCCTCAACAAAAACTTCGCCCTTATCCGCTTTCAAAATGCCGCTAAGCACCCGGCACAGAGTACTCTTCCCGGCTCCGTTTGGTCCGATGATTCCTACTATATCGCCTTCATGTACTGTGAAATT
>DNIT01000107.1:14340-14595 GCA_003489345.1 Pelotomaculum sp.
AATTCCAACTTGCGGCCTGGTTTCAGAAAGGTTGATCACCTTTGTTGTCTTAGGCATTTCCGCAATGAAAGCTTTGTAAGCTGAAACCACCTCGTCGGGACTGCCGCTGGCCCTAAGGCTTCCCTGGTCGAGCCAGAGCGCGCGATTGCAATACTTTTGGACAAAATCCACCTGATGGGTTACCACCAGGATCATCTTGGCTTGCGAAACGATCTCCTGCATTTTCCGGGCGGCTCTTTCGTTAAATTCCAGATC
>DNIT01000107.1:14751-37005 GCA_003489345.1 Pelotomaculum sp.
CCTGGCTTTCATGCCGCTCGAATAATATTTCAACGGTTGGCCGATAAAACGCTGCAGGCCGGAAAAAGCTATGATTTCCGGCAACAGGCGCATGATTTCTTTTTTCGATAACCCCAGCATCATCCCATTCAGAAAAACATTCTCTTCTCCGGAGAGTTCCTGATTGAATCCGGTCCCCAGTGACAAAAGGGCCGAGACCTGGCCTTCCACCCTGATCTCGCCGGTGTCGGGGCGAAGTAAGCCGGAGATGATTTTACACAATGTCGTTTTGCCGGCGCCGTTAGAACCAACGATTCCCCATATATCTCCGGGGCAGCCAACAAAATTGACATCTTTTAAGGCCCAAAAATCTCCTTTTGTACGTTTCTTAAAGAGACTATAAGCCCATGATTGGATATCGTCCCTGCCGCTCCCCAGTACATATTTAACACCCAGGTTTTTGGCTTCTATGAGAGGGATTCCCTCGACTGTTTGAGGCAGATTTGGTTGTATGGAGAGATTCACTGGCTATTCACCACCCTGATTGTCACAACGCACTACAAGGCTTTGATGATCTTGTGTTCGTGATAGCTGTAAATATAGAGCATAAAAATAATCATAAGCATTGACAACAACCCAATTAATAACAAAACAATGAAATCCGGATTTAAATGGTACATTAAAACATCACGGTAACTGGCCAAAAAGTGCGTCATGGGGTTCATATTTAAAAGCCAGCGCAGCTTTTCCGGGATCATATCCTCCTGCCAGATAACCGGTGAAGCAAAAAACCATACACGCATTAAATGGTTAACAAGTGTGTCGATATCCCTGATGAAAACGCAGACGTAGGCCAGTAAAAGTGATATGGCAGTCAGAAAAAGGAGCTGCATGGCCATAATATAGGGCAACCAAAGTACTTCCAGGCCCGGGATGATCCTGAAAAATACCAAGAACGCAGCTACCACCAACAGCCCAAAAATAAAGTTGATTAGCTGGCTGAAAGTCGCGCCAATGGGAAAAATAGCCTTTGGCAGGTAAACCTGGGTGATGATCCCTGCCTGGGCAATGATAGACCTGGATGCAGTTCCTACGGTTGAACCCAGCCATCTCCATACAACCAGCCCGATAGCAAGGAAAACGCCATAATCATCTCCGCCGCGATGAAACAATACCACCACTAAAAAATAATAAATCACTACATTTAAGAGCGGGTCCAACAGCCACCAAAAATAGCCCAGGACGCTGTTTCGATGCTGGGCCTTGAGGCCTGAAGTGACTAAATATATGAGCAGATCTTTTCTTTTGTACAGGTCGGAAATATATTTTTTCATGTAGTCTTTCTATTCCTCAAGTCATCCTTGTTTTAATTGTGGGGTTCCATTAATTCCAGAACGAGCTGCAAAGCACGCTCCCAATCAGGCGGCCTAAGGCCAAAATCTTTACTCAGTTTATCATTTGAGAGCAACGAATAAGCAGGGCGCCGGGCTGGTGTTGGATATTCACGGGTTGCAATCGGAATTAGTTTTTTGGCCCGCAAACCGCTTTCTCTTACCTGAGCAAGAATATTCTTAGCAAAACCATACCAACTGGTCTGCCCGCCGGAGCTTAGATGATAAACTCCTTTTTTCTCCGGAAAAGCTAAATATCCTTGCGCCAATATCTGGGCCGTACCCTCCGCGATGGTGCGGCTCCAGGTGGGGCTGCCGACTTGATCGTCAACAACCCGCAATTCCTCCCGTTCCCGGGCCAGTCGCAAGATCGTCAATAAAAAGTTCTTCCCCCGCAAGCTGTAAACCCAGCCGGTGCGCAGAATAAGATGGGGTACGCCTACAGCCTGAATAGCCCGCTCGCCTTCCAGCTTGGTTTTACCGTAAACGTTAATCGGGTTGGGTTCATCCTCTTCAGTATACGGGGTTGTCTTTGTTCCGTCAAAAACGTAGTCGGTGGAATAGTGCACGATGGCCGCGTTTAAATTTTTCGCTTCTTCCGCGAGGATACCGGGCGCGATACCATTGATTGCCATGGCTAATCCGGGTTCTTCTTCCGCCTTATCCACAGCAGTGTAGGCGGCGGCATTTACGATGAGGTTCGGTTTGATCTCTCTAACCCTTTGACATATTTGGTCTGCGCTGGATAGATCTAATTGTTGCCGGTTCAAAGCCGCAACGTCACCTAGTGTGGCAAGCGTGCGCTGCAATTCCCAGCCAACCTGGCCATCCTTAGCAACAAGCATGATTTTTGGCCATAAAGTCCCGGTCATTTCAATAAACCTCCAAACTGTGGTAACCGCTCTATGGGAATATCCCCAAGTTTTGGATAAACGCTATCTTTTTCAGATAAAATTGGTGTGGAAATAGGCCAATCAATCCCTATATCAGGATCGTCCCATTTAATTCCACCTTCAGCCCCAGGGTTATACAGATCAGTGCATTTGTAAGCAAACAGGGCTGTTTCACTTATTACGCAAAATCCATGGGCAAAACCTACCGGGATATATAACTGACGATGATTCCTATCTGATAGGATAACGCTTGTCCATTGGCCAAAGGTGGGAGAGCCGGCACGTATATCCACCGCGACATCAAATACTTCACCCTGTAGAACGTAAACAAGTTTACCTTGTCCGTTTGGGTTTTGAAAATGCAGTCCTCGCAGGACTCTCCGGGAAGAAAAAGAAAGGTTATCCTGAACAAAGCTGGTGTTTAACCCGGCTTGCGCATAATTGGACTGGTTCCAGGTTTCCATGAAGTAACCACGGGAATCACCAAACACCCTTGGCTCGATTATAACAACTCCGGACAGTTTTGTTTCAAACACCTTCATGCTGGTTTACCACCCTGTAAAATACTAAGAAGATACTGGCCGTAACCGTTCTTTTTAAGCGGGTCAGCCAGCTTAACTAACTGTTCGTCACTGATTAGTCCCATCCGGTAGGCTATTTCTTCTGGACAGGATACTTTCAACCCTTGGCGGTGCTCTATAGTTTCAATAAAGTTGGCAGCCTGTAAGAGGGATTCATGGGTGCCGGTATCCAACCATGCATAACCCCGGCCAAGTTTCTCCACATGCAATTGTCCCTGCTGCAAATAAAGGCTATTGATATCAGTTATCTCCAGTTCTCCCCGGGCCGATGGTTTAAGATTAGCCGCCATATCAACTACTTGGTTATCGTAAAAATACAGTCCTGTAACGGCATAATTTGATCTTGGCCGGGCCGGTTTTTCTTCAATGCGCACAGCCCGGTTATTTTCATCAAATTCAACCACACCATAACTCCTTGGGTCCTTAACCCAGTAACCAAAAACAGTGGCGCCGCCTTCTTGAGCCGATGCGCTCCGTAATCTTTCAGTCAAGCCATGCCCGTAATAAATATTGTCCCCCAGAATCAGCGCGCAACCATCATTACCGACAAAATCACGTCCGATGATAAAGGCCTGGGCCAGTCCATCCGGGCTGGGCTGCACCGCGTATCGTATATTGATACCCCACTGGTTGCCGTTTCCAAGCAACTCCCGGTAAAGATGCTGGTCCTGTGGAGTGGTAATAATCAAAATTTCAGTAATTTCCGCCAGCATCAGAGTACTGAGGGGATAATAAATCATGGGTTTGTCGTAAACAGGCATCAGTTGTTTGCTTACTACCCTGGTAAGAGGGTAAAGCCGGGTACCGGAACCGCCGGCAAGAATGATCCCTTTTTTTATCATGTTCAACCTCCAAGAGTCAGAGAAGCACTTAGTCCCAATCGCTCGCCACGATAACTTCCGTCAAGCACACGCCGGTACCAAGCCTCATTTTCCAGGTACCAATGTATGGTCTTACGCAACCCCGTTTCAAATGTCTCACTTGGTATCCAACCTGTTTCACGTTTAATCTTGCCGGCGTCAATGGCGTAACGGCGATCATGTCCGGGCCGGTCCTGTACATGGGTGATCTGTTTGCAATAGCTACTACCGTCTTTTTTGGGGCATAGCTCATCCAAAATGTTACAGATGGAATGCACCAACGACAGGTTGGTCTTTTCGTTGTTTCCGCCGATATTATAGACTTCTCCCGGCCGCCCCTGTTCCAGCACACAATGGATAGCCATGCAATGGTCTTCCACATAAAGCCAGTCCCGTACATTTTGACCGTCCCCGTAAACCGGGAGTGCTTTGCCTGCAAGGGCGTTGCTGATCATCAGCGGAATGAGCTTTTCCGGAAACTGGTAAGGGCCGTAATTGTTAGAGCAGTTGGTGGTAAGCACCGGCAGGCCGTAGGTATGGTGGTATGAGCGCACCAAGTGATCCGATGCCGCTTTGGAGGCGGAATAAGGAGAATTCGGGGCATAAGGGTTTTCTTCCGTGAAAAGGCCTTCGGGGCCAAGAGAGCCATAAACCTCATCCGTAGAAATTTGTAGAAAACGAAATGCTTTTTTTTCGATATCAACTAACTGATGCCAATAGGCCCGGACTGCCTCCAGCAGTTCAAAGGTTCCGACAATATTTGTATATATGAAATCTGACGGTCCGTCAATGGAGCGGTCCACATGAGATTCAGCGGCCATGTTGACTACGATGTCCGGTTGGTACTTGAGCAATAGCTGTTTGACTAAAACCCTGTCACCAATACTTCCTTGAACAAATATATGGTTCGGGTTATCCATCACGGAAGCCAAAGACTCCAAATTTCCCGCATATGTAAGTTTATCCAGGTTAATGATGCGAAATCCACCCAGTTTCAGTGTCTGTCTGACAAAATTACTGCCAATAAAACCGGCTCCACCCGTAAGCAAAAGGGTTTTCATGAATACCAATTCCCTCCCAAGGTTAACAGAGTGCAACTTGCTTCTTTTAGTTAAAATTCTAAATAAGTCCTGTTTTAGTGCAATACGGACCTGTCATAAAACTGGCCCTCAATCAAGGGCTTTTTTGTTTATTGAGATACACGCAAATTCCGCAGCCCTTCGTAATTTTTGGCCAAATCTGGAACGAGCTTCGTGGCCTGATCCAGCATTTGCTGTGCCGCCTGGGGGTCTCCAAGCTTGTCAAACACCAAAGCCAGCCACAGGGAAGCCTCTCCTTTGGTCCCCTCATTGTCAAGAGCGTATTTGAGGTTCGTTTGCGCAGCTGCCAAATCTCCCAGCAAATATTGTGCGGAGCCGGTGTAAAGCTTTACGGCGGGGCTTGGTGTCAAAAGAGGGGCATCCTTCCAGAGATTCTTCTCTTTTTCAGGCAAAGTAGCCATCCTCTCCTCAATAAGCCCGGACACGGTAGTGGCTTTTTGCAGGTACTGCCTGGCATTACTATCGTTCCCCGCTATAATATCGTTATAGCCAACCATCAAATAGGTCCTAGCTAAGAAATCATACCACTCGCTCTGAAAGGGTGCCAAGCTCAAGGCCTTCTCAGCGGTAGCTGTGACCTCTTCATCACTTCTCTTGCCGCTATGGTAAAGGCCGACCAGTTGAACATAGCGATTGGGGTTATATTGACCCAACTCTATCGCCTTTTGCGCCTGGACAATGGCCTCATCTATCTTGCCCTGACCCTGCGAGATGTTGGCAAGGGCAGAATGATAATTTGCAGACAAGGGGTTATAGGCCAGGGCTTTCTGCAGCAGGGCGATGCCCTTACTGTAGTTCTGCGCCTGCAGGTTTGCCATTGCACTCTTATAACTATTATTAGCGGTAGCCAGACACCCGGCCAGGCTGATCAGGACGATGGACAAAATAGTAGCCGCCGCCAAGGAGCCATATCTGGGGGCTTCGTATTTCTTTGTTTTTTTCATTGCCTTTTCATTTTCCTGCTCACCGTACAAGGCCCTGGTTATCCCGAACATGGTCCAAAGTACTAGAGTCAAAGCCGAAAGAGACAGGTCAAAATCTATCACAGAGTGCAGCCCGATGGCGATAGCTGCCATGGTGACCGTCCACACGAGAAGGCGGGTATCCAAGTCTTCCTTATTGCGGTAAAAAATCCGGTGCGCCGCATGTAAAAAAGTAATCCAGATGCCCAGGACTACAAGCAGACCCAATGCGCCGACTTCGACCATGACCTGAAAGAAATAACCGTGCACCTGGTTTGAATTATACAGATAGCTCTGGTAAGCCCGGTAAGCCTCCTCCCAGCCGCCGCCACCCCAGCCCAGGATGGGCCGTTCATTGAACATCTTCATGGCATCCTGGAAAAAAGCCAAGCGTTCAATCGCGTTGCGATCCTGCACCAGGGCCTGTACGCTTTCACTGTGCCCGCTGATATATACCCCTGTCAGAGCGCCGCCGGCTATTATGAGCAGCAGGGCTGCCGCTGTCACGATTCGATTGTTGGCAGCAAGCCAACTCAACATTCCCTTTCTTGCACAGCAGTTATACAGCCACTGGGCTGCCAGCGTTAGGACCAGACCAAGCAGGCACCATAACCAGGCCTGCCCCATCCTGCCTGCGGTGGCATTGGGTATAAACTGCCAGATCGTGATCCCGGCAGGTACGCTAAACAGCAGGAAATGAATGCTCACCGGCCATCTGTTTTTCGGTAAGCCAATTATAAAAAGAGCCAGCGCAATTGCAAACACAATCAGCCCGCCAGCGGACTTGGTGCCAAGAAAAACTGCAAATATAATGAAGTTGCCGGCTGCATACAAGTAAGGCCCGAAGTTGGTGAAATCCCACCGGGCAGAAGAGCGCTTGCCCGTACTATCATCCGTAATACACCTTGACCAAAAGTAAAGTCCGATGAAGATTAGCGCCCCAAGAAAGCTGGCCAGGGCATTGGGGTATTGATAGGTGGAGTAGATTCTCCCGTTCAAGAAGCCGTCATTGATGTTGATGATACCGGTGGCGGTCATAAAGCCGGCCAACGCCACCCCGCACGCACTTAGATAGATCGTGTGCAAAATAATTGATATCCCTTTTTTATCTCTGACCAGTTTTGAAACCATCCAGTATACCATGAAATACAGCATCGTTTTTACCAGTTCATTAACGGCCAGACCATAGTTGACCGCCTGAAAGGCGGACATTAAGTAAATCACAGGCAGGGCCAAAATCGCATAGTCCATAGGCTTGGAGAGAAATTGATAATTCCGGTTGGACCACTTCCATAGCCAGACCACCCAGAAGATGGTCGCGGCAAATATTAAGGCCAGCTCCTGTTCATATGGAAAGAACAGGCCTCTAAAATACGGGGGGAAGAAAAGCAGTGCCGCGAGGCTCCAAAAAGCTACGTGGTAGCAGGATTCCAAACGGCTCTGTTGTTTGTCCGGCAGCTTTGCGGACTTTTTCTTTTCCCTTACGGCTTGTTTTGAAGACATAGCAATCCCCTAACCAAAAATCATTTTAGTTGCTTAATTATTTTTATTTCTACATACTGCGCCTAATACCTTCACGGAATACCGCATTTTTAGGTTCAACCAGAATGTCGATGTTAGCATCCAGCGTAAAAATAAAATTAGGCCTTGTAGAAAGACCTAATATACACCAAAACAGTTATTTTAAAGAATATAGGTCAAAGCGGGTTGCGTGGCTCAATAAAATTCCATCGGTGGCAGATATCCTGCAAAAAATACCGGCTTGCCAGCCAAACCGGCATCGTACCCGGATCTATAGTCCAGATCGGCAATGCTTATTACTTTTAAGCCTTCTCAAAATCCCCCTTGCCCGCCCCACAGACCGGGCAGACCCAGTCTTCCGGCAGGTCGGCAAAAGCCGTTCCCGGCGCTATGCCGCCATCTGGGTCACCCTGTTCCGGATCGTAGATGTAGCCGCAGACGGAACAGACGTATTTATCCGATACGGGCTTTTGTTCCTTTAGCGCACTATAAGTAGGGGCGTTTTTGGGGACACTCCCTCTTTTGATTTCATGGTAGTAGGCATAGGTCATCGGGATGCCCTCTTGCAAGACCTCCGCACCGATCACCTTGCCGATAAAGATGGTGTGGGTTCCGGCGTCAACTTCCTGCAGCACTTCCGCTTCCATGTAGGACAAGATGTAATCCGTCACATAAGGGATACCGTTTGGAGTCAGCTGGTAATTGATCCCTGCAAACTTGTCCACCTCCCGGCCGGATTTAAAGCCAAACTGACCGATTAGGGACAAAGGCGCGTCCTGCCCAACGACCGAGACTGCAAACATCCTGCTGTCCTTGATATACGCATGGGTCAGGTTATTTTTGTTGATGCTGACGGTAATGGTGATCGGATCATAGGCTATCTGAATGGCTGTATTCGCAATCTGACCATTGATCCGGTCCCCTTTTTTCGAGGTGATCACATGCACACCGTAGGTTAATTTAAATAGAGCTTTTTCATTCATTCGACATAACTCCTTTGCAATAAATTTTCAGCATGGCAATTACAGCATGGCACCGAGCTTTCTGCCTGCTTCCCGGACTGCTTCCAGCTCGCTTTCATCCGGGTTGTACACAACGTTAATAAGCTCTTCCGGTGTTTCCCAGCCCATTTCCTTGATTCCCGCTGCTACCTCCTTGGCCCCCTGACCGCCCCAGCCATAGGAGCCGAAGGCAAAGCCCAGTTTCCTCCTGGGTCTCAAGCCTTTCAGGTAGGTCATAAAAGCGCTGACTGAAGGCAGCATGCCGTTGTTCAACGTGGGTGAGCCGATACACACAGCACGGGAATGGAGCACGTCGGGGACAATCTGGGAGATGTGATTGGTCTGCAGGCAACGCACCGAGACAGGCACCCCGGCGTTCTCCAGGCCGTCCTGCAAAGCAAGCGCCATTTTCTGCGTGGAACCCCACATGGTGTCATACACAATCAGAGCCCGGCGCGGCGCTTCGTTGTTGGCCCACCGGCGATAAGCCGGGAGCAGCTGCGGGATGTGGCTGCGCCAGATCACCCCGTGGCTGGGAGCGATCATCTCCAGTGGCAGCTGGCCCACGATGTCCAGGGCCTTGTTCACCTGGTCGCCGTAGGGATAGACAATATTGGCGTAATAACTGCCAGCTTCTTCAATAGCAATGTCCCAACCGATTTCATCGTCAAAACGCTCAGCGCTGGCGATGTGCTGGCCAAAGGCGTCGTTCGGCAACAAAACCTTCTCTTCAGGGATATAGGTGACCATGTTGTCAGGCCAGTGCACCATCGGCGTGTGCACGAACTTCAAGGTACGCTTCCCGATTGTCAGTTCGTCGCCGGAGTTGACCAGGATACAATCCAACTCCTTCTGGTAATAGCGCTCAAGCCCTTTTTTGGCCTTGGGCGAGGTCACAATTTTAAGCTGGGGCATCGCCTCCAACACTTTTAGAAAACTTCCGGAGTGATCCGGCTCAATGTGGTTCACCACAAGATAATCTATGCGAGAAGGGTCTACAACATCCTTAATCCGGGCGAGCAGTTCCTCAGCCTTGTAATGCTTGACCATATCGATCAGCACAGTCTTCTCATCTTCAATGAGATAGGCGTTGTAGGTTGACCCCCGTGGCGTGATATAGCCGTGAAAATAGCGCAAGTCCCAGTCTATCGCGCCAACCCAGTAGATTCCGTTTTTTAATTCAACCGATTTCATAATGACCTCCTGCTGTAAAGTATCTTTTCCTGCCTTAGTGTTTCCCGCCGTCAAAACGTTGAGTCACAGTCTTCCCCGGGCATTAACATTCTCCTTGTTAAAAATTGCATATCTATAACTTCCTGTTTAAAATATACCAAGAAAATTAATTGTGCCTTACAAAAAGATTAAGAAACTATTAAAACGCCTTCGATCTATAAAATGAATCCTGAAATAAAAAAATCCGGCACGCAGGGAGCCGGAGAAAATGCCGTATAGGAGACAATTGTCTCCTATACGCATAAAACAACCAAATTTTCAGGAAAACCAGCGAATGAATTTGCATCTGCAGCTTTTAGAAGCTGACCTCTTTTGAGGAAACCCGCTCGAACCAATGCGGCTCGTCAGCAATGGTCCGGTAGATTTCCTGCCAGGAATAGGTACGATAAACCTGCCCCGGCAGAACGCCCTGATTGTAAGGAGCATCCATCAGCAGCACAGGAACTCCAGCCGCGCTTACTTCTACGCTGATTCTGAGCGTGTCCTCAATCAGCACGTTCAGGTCGTTGGTCAGGCAGGCCTCTCTTTTATCATGGCTGCCCAGGAGCAGGATCTCGTCGTAGGGCATGCTGTTCTTATACAACCATTCCCTGGTTTCCCTGCCGTATTTTTCATCCCTGGCGGAAACAATAAAAATATCGTGGTTCTTCTTAATCTGGTTGAGGTAATACGACGCCCCGGGAAGTGCCGGGGGCGAAGTCATTAAAAACCTGCCCCGGTCCTGTAGAAAACCGAGCAGTTCTTCCCCGGTAACCCCATAGGTTCGGCATACGTCCTGCAATTGTATTTGTTGCAGGCTCTTATTCTGTTTAAAATAATCGTTAAGCTCTTTAACCCACAGGGGCAGACTGTCTGCCAAAACCCCGTCTATATCAACGCCAACCCTCATCTGATCCCCCCATCTGCTGACAAAATTTCTTTCATCAGTATATTCTCCTGCCCCGCTGAAATTTCCTGCCTCTGTTCAACAGGCATCCGGATAAACACAGAGCAGTTATCCATGCCGCTGTGGCGGGCACAAACGGAGGATTAAAGCTTAGCGTGTGGGTGAGATTCTAATCGCAATTGTATGCGGAGCAGGGTAGGGGACTTCAACAAAAGTCTTATTTATACTGTATATCTGGTGGTCAATGCATTTTCTGAATAGTCGACAGCTAATCAGTAAGTAAATGCGGCGGTCCCGATGATACCGCTCAAAGGCCTGGACCACAGCCACGGATTCGTTACATAGGTTGCGAAAAAGTAAACTGCTCCGTTGGTGGGATCCCAACCATTGAGGGCGGCTTTGGCCGCCCGAACCGAATCGGGGGTAGCCGCCCTTTCGATCCAGCCGTTCATCACCGGCTCGAACTGGTAGGTACCGGAATCGTACTGATAAATCACATCATATATTGTTTTGGGGAAATTGGCGTCCCTGGTACGGTTCAAGACAACCGCTCCAACTGCCAGCTTACCGACATAAGGCTCAGCGTCAGCCTCTGCGGTAATCAACCGTGCCAGCAGGTCAACTTCCCAGGCCGAAGCCCTCGTAACCAGACCGCCCCTGCTGACTTCACTGCTTCCCCCGTAGGAAGAGGGTATATACAGGTCCATACCCGAGTATAGATAATCGCTTTCCAAGCCGTTGGCCGACATGATTTCCTGGTAATTCACGCCAAACTTTAAGCCGATCTGAGACAGAGTATCCCCCGACCGGACTATGTATGACTGGCCGCTCTCAGGAATATTGAGTTTCTGACCCACTTCAATTAACGTACCTGTAATTCCATTGGCTTGAGCCAGGGCGTCAACAGAAACTCCGTAGTTGCGGCTGATAATATAGAGACTTTCCCCCTTGGTAACGGTATGACTGGCAGCAAAAGCTGCGGTGGGAAGAATGAGGGCTCCGATTAAAATAAAAAAGCCCATGAGCACACGGGTAACATTTGACATATGTGTCCCTCCTTAAGCCTCCGGGGTTAGTTTACGGGTTCGGGTTTAGAGGGTACCCTACCAATTCGGTCGTCGGCAGTCGGAGGTCGGAAGCCGGATTGCCTGTTGGGATTTGCTAAAACGAATTCCTTCAAATATTGACTTTTTGACTACCGGCTGCTAACTACCTTTATGGATTCACCCATTTAAATAAGTCCCCCGTACCCCGCTATACGGGGATTCGGCGTTTTTTCAATTATACCCGCGTCACACCTGCTTGACCATGCACAAAATTTAGCAATTTGCCCACCGTTCCATCCACGTTCCCAAAAAAATAACCCCCTTTAAGGGGGCTTATGTTTATTCAGCAGGAGCTTCCGGGACCTTGACTCCGCAGTTGCAGCAGAATTTTGCATTTTGCGGCAGCTCTTCATGGCAGCTGACACAAATGGGCGGCCCGGGGTTTATTTTTTCGATTTGTACGTTAATGTCGGCGATATCGGACTCCAAAGATCTGGTGCTTAGCAGGAGACGGTCTATTTCCTCTGAAAGCCCTTCATCGCCCTTATACTGCAGATAAACCAGGTTCCCCAGCGCGGTGATGTTGTTTTCCATTTCTTTTTCCAGCTTTGAAATTTCCATCTTCAATCTGGTTGTTTCGACCAAATCGCTGGACTTTTTGCCAATGGATTTCGCGCCTTCGCTGATCGACTTGGCGCCTTCGCTGACCTTTTTTAAAATTTCCACAAGACACCCTCCTTTATTGTATTTTTCAGGAACTATTCAATAAAGTCTTTCCAATTCCTTTTTGAACGCGGAAAAATTCAACTATTTATTGTTCTTTTCCAACCATTTCTCGTAATTATCCAGTTCTCTGTTCACCGCTGCATCGGCTGCGGTGTTTTCTTCCCTGGGCACGTGCTTTAACATTATTTTCAATCCCGGTGCCGCCGCCAGGCTCTTCCATACTCTCTCGGCAATTTCCTTCAGGGCAGGTTCCTTAATCCGGTACTGCCGGTTAAACTGGCGCACTACCAGTTGGCTGTCAGCCCGAATTTCCGCTTCCAAACCATCCTGCCGCCCGGCAAGGTGAATCAAGGCCGTGACCGCCCCCTCCAGGGCGCTCCATTCAGCAAAATTATTGGTGACCTTAGGACCCAGAAACTTGCTTTTGGTGGCAATCAGCCTGCCTTCCCCATCCGTGATCACCATACCGGCTGCAGCGGGCCCGGGATTGCCGCGGCTGCCCCCGTCAATATTTACAAATACTTTCAACTGGCACAACACCCCGCTGGGAGATTCCTTATCAATCTATTAGTACTTCTGCTTTTTCTGAATATAGCACTGCCGGCAGTATACGGGACGGTCTTCTTTTGGTTTAAAGGGAACCTCGGTGGTGCAACCGCATTCTGCACAGACAGCCTCGTAAGTTTCGCGGACGGACCTGTTCGCTGGAAACTGGCTGTAGCCCCCCTTGTTGAAACCGGCTTCGCTCTTTTTATTTTTTCTGGCCAGGCGACACTCCTGGCAGCGCGAGGGGGCATGTTCAAAGCCTTTCTCGGCATAAAACTCTTGCTCGGATACTGAAAAAATAAAATTCCTACCACATTCCTTACAGGTAAGCAATTTATCTTCCAACATCAAAAACACTCCCTTCCCGGTTTCTCTTGCCTGTCGGAACATTACAAAATCCTAACCCTCATACCTGGATTGGGAAGAAGAGCAGAACTTTAAAAAGCCCAAGCAAGATAATTATATTATACCAACGGAGGCTTAAAAAGCAAGGGATGGAAAAGGAAGGCTCGGTCTATTGTTAATTTTAACCAGGTGAAAGGATTGAGCCTGTAATATTTATGCTCAAATTGTGGCGGCAAAAAGAGACGCAGCTATTTAATGGAGATGCCTCGTCAAGTTCATGCAACGCGGCGATAGTACCGGACAATCAAATCATCAAGCTGTTGGCTGATATCCAACAAGCTGGCGCAGACAGCATCTGACCTGAATAAGCTGTACATCTCTGATCGCAGTTCTTCAATCTCCTCAAGCAATTCTGAATAGTGCATAATCCCCACCCCTTTGACTTATTACTGGTAACTTCGTGACAGTCATTGTAGAATCCTGCACAACCAAGAAAAAATGTTGAAATATTTTAAATAAATTGTAATTAATTACTAAGCAACTTGGGATTTTGTAACACTGCTTGAAATTTCCAACCCCGTACTAATACCGGCTCTTCATACTATCCGGCAACCTGCGCAGCAGACCCCTGATCTTGCCGGCAGTCACCGCCCCAATAAATTTCTTCGACCGCAGTTCTATGCCGCTCCAATAGTACCTTTTCCTGATTTTGCGCCTACGGGCAATCTCTTTCTCTTCAATTTCTCGCGGCGACATGCCCATCCCGCATCACTCCTTACAATATTATGGCCGTAACAACCTGTCTGCATTCCTAAGTTTGTCATCATAAAATTCTCTATGAGGTAAAGAATATAGTCGGATTATAATTTAGAAAGGGTGATGAAAAATTAGCCAGCACATTCACTGCATTGTCAACGACTGTCATTACTGGAACCAGGGGAATAATTGCAAAGCCAACGAAATTCTGGTGGCGACAGATCAATTTGGCAACAACCAGCCAGACCAGATCGACGCGACCATGGCCAAGCAGCTTACCCCTTCCAATGCCGGTTCCTGTATGGCTACCTGCTGCAAATCTTACGTAACCAAGGGTTCCAATAACGCCGGCGCGGACGGTATCAAGAAGATGTACTAGCAGGAGGGGGGACCCGGCGGCAGCCGGGTCTCTACTATTCAAAACCCTTTTTACTGCCTTTCCTATACCACAATAAAGACAGGAATTGGTCCGGAAAACTATTTCAGCCCTGTACCTTGAGACTGTAAAACGTCCAGGAATAAACCAACTGAACAAACTATGTAAGGCTCTTAATGCCAACCCAGAGACTATAAACTCCGCAGTAGCTACCATTCGCAATAAATTCACGTTGATTCTGCCAGGATCGCATATAGCCGCATAGATAAAGGTAAGCAGAAGCATATAAAAACAAGGGTGAAACAACACCCTTGCAAGGATAGATAGATTAAACTTTCAAGCGTTTCTTTGATGCTTCTTATAAGACTTGGGAAAAATTAATATTCTCACGTTCGGCCATAGTATTAAGCCACTGCGGGCGCGAAAAGCCCCACTCCTTAAGGGCTTGTTGACAAAGCCCTTCTTGGATACCAATATTACAAGCAAGGCGAATGGGAAACCTCTTGTTTCAAGGGTCCAACAGTTGCCTTTTGGCAGCAAGATATAGTTTGTCAACAGGCCCCTTAAGAGTGAGGCAACATGTCTGTTTACTTTAGGATATCAGAACGCGGCGGTGATAAGAATGATTTTGATGCCGTTACTATGAGGCGTTCTGCTCCTCCTTGTCCGGACTATTAAATTTGACGAGGGAGCCATTCGTATTTTTTAATGGCTCTTTAATTAATTCCAACCCGCAATAAGGGCAAATCCATGTTGAACCGGAGCCGGCAGCGCTAAAACTACTATTACCGCATTGAGGGCAGTCCTTCCGAAACATTGTTTATCCCTCCATTTAGGTCCATAAAGCTACTCACCCGCTGCTTTAGCCAGCTTATTATCCGATGTGATAATGTATACTTTGATTTCAAGCCCTAATGGTTGAGCCAGTTTTTCAAGCGTTTTTAAGCTTGGAGTAACTTTTTCATTCTCTATTTCGCATATTTGCTTTACGCTGACTGTGCTCACCTCTGATAGCTCCTTCAAGGTCATCTTCTGGCGAAGCCTCTCTATGCGTATGGTTTCTATTATTTTTTTTAGCATAGACTTCACCTCCTTAACAGCATAATAAAGCTATAACTCAACTATGTCAATAATAAAATTGAGTTATAGGTTAATTAATTTTTCTATTAAAACCCATTAAGCACGGTATAATTAACCTATAAGTTAAAAAAGTGAGTGATTATGCTGATCAACATAGGTAATCGTATCCGTGAGTTTAGAAAAGAGCGCGGTATTAGCGCCAAAGAAATTGCTATTTCTTTAGGTGTTTCATCAAGCTTTATTTCGGGAATTGAAAAAGGTACAAATAAATGTTCATTAGAAACCCTTGATAAGATTTGTACCATTTTAGGTGTAAGTCTAGCTGAATTCTTTGCAGACAAGGCCCTTGCGCATCCAACAGAAAAACAAGTATTGCTTACACCGGAGGTCCGACAGGTAATAGAAAAGGTTAAAAAGTTATCTCCCCGGCAAATAAAGATTTTAAATGCTGTTTTAAATGAATGGAAAACCGAAGCAATTGAGCAGAATTACAGCAATATCATTACAGACACCCAAGATCAAGGTAAAGTAGAATATTATTACAAAATTTCAGAACAAAAGCACCACACTAGACAGCCTCAGAATAATGATAAGCTTGCAGATGGTGATATTGACACCAGTAACATCGTCTTGGTCGCCGAAGCAGAAGGCCGCGAAGAGATGCACCCACTCTCCCCTGAATTGCAGACTATTGTTAAGGATGCCATAAAGGTATCCAGGCAAAAGCGGAAAGAGGAAGCAAAGGGAAATAAATTGCCCGGCGGGAAATAAGCATGGATAACGCTGATTTCAGTCGCTGTCTTTTTATGGAGAGGGCAGTGACTTGACAATCTCAATATAAGTTAGCAATTTTGCGTCAATCATGCCGTCTTTGTTTGAGGTTTTGAGAAATGAGAACCCGCATTTCAAGAAAACGGGGGGGTTCAAAGGAGCTCCTTTTGGCACACGACCTTGCCCGCAAGGTATTGTGTGTTATACCTCCTATACTCACTTATTTTTATGGATAAGCGGTCGTATTCATAGAAATATTATTTCTATACTTTTGTCATATTTTGTATTAGTATTATTGTATTGAATGATATCTGCTTTTTAAAAATAGAACAACCGCAACGGTATGGAACCGGGTGAAAATCCCGGACGGATCGGCCACTGTGAATGCGGAGCGCTTTTCATGATGTCATTGGCATCGGAAGATGCTGAGAAGGCGAAAAGTCGCTATGATGCTGAGTCAGGATACTTGCTTTGCGGGCAGTAGCCTCCTGGATGAGGCATTTTTGAGCTGTTTTGAAAATATCCGTCAAAACATGGATTTGTTTTGCACGGATATTTTTGTATGTATGAGAGGACCTTTTATGAAAACGCTTATGCATATCTGCTGCGCTCCCTGTTCGGTCAAATGGACTTTCCGGCCCTTCTTCCGGGAAAGCCAGAAACAGGCACGTGAGCTTTCGCTATACTGCGGATGCATTTTCAGCAAAGAGGAACGCTCTCGGGAAAACAAAGAGGGGAAACAAAAATGACGTTGCAGCAGCTCAAATATGTGATTGAAGTCGTAAACTCTGGCTCCATCAACGAGGCCGCCAGGAAGCTCTTTGTCTCGCAGCCCAGTTTGTCGAATGCGATCAAGGAACTGGAGGCCGAAATCGGTATCGAGATCTTCTTAAGAAGCGCCAAAGGGATCACGCTTTCCGTCGACGGCTCGGAATTCCTCGGCTACGCGCGCCAGGTCGTGGAACAGGCGGGTCTCTTGGAGCAGCGCTATCTGCATAAAAAACCGTCAAGGCAGCTCTGTTCGATTTCCACGCAGCATTATGCGTTTGCTGTGAACGCTTTTGTAAATCTGATCAAGCGAAGTGGCGCGGACGAATACGAGTTTACCCTGCGCGAGACGCGCACCTATGAAATCATCGAAGACGTCAAAAATCTACGGAGCGAAATCGGCATTCTGTACATGAATCCATTTAACCGAAAGGTTATTGAAAAGCTGCTGCGGGAAAACCGTCTTGATTTTCATCCGCTGTTTACGGCGAAGCCTCATATTTTTATCAGCACACAGAATCCCCTTGCCGGAAGAAAATCCGTAACATTGGAGGATCTGGAGGATTATCCCTATCTGTCTTTTGAACAAGGCGAGTATAATTCCTTCTACTTCTCGGAAGAGATTCTAAGCACGGTATTTCATAAGAAGAGCATCCATGTCAGCGACCGGGCAACCTTGTTCAATCTTTTGATCGGACTCAACGGCTACACCATTTCCACCGGTATCGTAAGCGCCGATTTAAACGGCGACAATATCATATCGGTCCCGCTTAAGGCCAATGACCATATCCAGGTTGGCTGGATTGCAAATCATCAGGTTCAGCTCAGCAAGCAGGCCGGCATCTATATTGACGAGCTCAGGAACGTGATCCGGGAATACGGATTGCCTTTGCAGGAATAGGTTATAGTTAAAATCTATGCGGTTATATAAAAAACAGGTGTTACCCTATATGATTTTCTCCATGCTATATTGATAATTACTATCGGGAGGAGTGTGGAGTATGAAAACGTCAGTTACCGGCTACCCCAGGATCGGCCCTAAGAGGGAGCTCAAATTCTGGACGGAGTATCACTTTGAGGATAAAATTCCGGCGGAAGAACTGAAAGCCAATGCGAAAACGCTTCGCATACAGCAATGGAAAGCTCAGGCGGAAAACGGGATCGGCTTGATCCCATCGAACGATTTTTCTTTCTACGACGGAATGCTGGATACTGCTTTTTTGCTGGGAGCTATTCCTGATCGGTACAAAAAACTACGGCTTGACGAGCTCGCGGCCTATTTCGCGATGGCAAGGGGTTATCAGGGCGAGCGCGGCGATGTCAAAGCCCTCTCTATGCGGAAATGGTTTAACACAAACTACCACTACATGGTCCCCGAGCTCGATGACAATATGGAAATCCGACTGAGCGATTCAAAGCCGTTGGACGAGTTTCTGGAAGCGAAAAAGGAAGGCATTCAAACCAAACCCGTAATCATCGGACCTTTTACTTTTCTAAAACTTGCGAAATACACGGGTGCGAAACGCATCGGAGATTATGCGGAAGACACCACCAGAACATATGCCGATCTGCTCTGCAAATTCAGCGGACTCGGCGCGGAGTGGATTCAGTTTGACGAGCCGAGCCTTGTAACGGATCTGAGCCCCACCGACATCGAGCTTTTTTCCCGAATTTATTCGGCGCTTCTGAACCAAAAGGGAAGCTTAAAAATCCTGCTTCAGACCTATTTCGGCGATATCCGGGACTGCTATGCCGAGGTGACGACGCTTGCGTTCGACGGCGTCGGGCTTGACTTCGTCGAAGGAAAGGAAAGCCTCCGGCTTGTCGAAGAAAACGGTTTTCCGAAGGACAAGGTTTTATTCGCGGGCGTTGTCAATGGCAAAAACATCTGGACCAATCATTATGAGAAAACCCTGCACACGATTGCCCGGCTGAAAAAGCATGCCGGGGAACTTGTGCTCGGAACCTCCTGCTCTTTGCTCCATGTACCTTACTCGGTGAAGAGCGAGAAACGGCTGGAGCCTGAAATCGGGCGTCATTTCGCCTTTGCAGAGGAAAAGCTCGGGGAACTGCGCGGATTGGCGGAGCTTGCCTCTGACGATCGCTTTACGGAACGGGAATCATATGTCAAAAATACGGCCCTGCACCATGAGAAATTGGAAGGCGCGGATCAAAAGCTGCGGCAAAGGATCGCGAGTCTCTCTGAAAAGGATTTTACAAGGCTTCCCGCTTTTGAAGAACGGGTGAAAATCCAAAAAGAAGTCTTTCGCCTCCTGCTTCTGCCGACCACGACGATCGGGTCTTTTCCACAGACAAAAGACGTCAAGTCAAACCGGGCCAGGTTTAAAAAGGACGAAATTTCCGAAGCGCAGTATAAGGAAAACGTCCGGGGAAAAATCGCTTCATGCATCCAGTTGCAGGAGAAACTGGGACTTGACGTTTTGGTGCACGGCGAATACGAGCGAAACGACATGGCCGAGTTTTTCGGCGAGAATCTTTCGGGCTTTCTGTTCACGCAGAAGGCATGGGTGCAGTCCTATGGTACCCGATGCGTGAAGCCGCCCATTATCCGGGGAGACGTCAAACGGACAAAACCGATTACTGTCGAGTATTCCGTATATGCACAGAGTCTAACAAAAAAGCCCGTAAAGGGCATGCTGACCGGCCCCGTCACAATCCTCAATTGGTCGTTTCCGCGGGAGGATATCTCTCCAAGGGAAATTGCTCTGCAAATCGCGCTCGCTATACGCGAGGAGGCGCTTGACCTTGAGACAAACGGGATGCGTATTATCCAGATCGACGAGGCGGCGCTGAAAGAAAAGCTCCCCTTGCGTAAGGCCGACTGGCACTGCGACTATCTTGATTGGGCGATTCCCGCATTCCAGCTGGTCCACAGCGGGGTAAAGGCGAAAACGCAAATCCATACGCACATGTGCTACAGCGAATTTGAGGACATTATCAAGGATATCGAAGCGATGGACGCCGACGTGATCTCCTTTGAAGCGTCCCGGTCGAACCTCTCGATTGTGGACGCGATCGAAAAAAGCGGGTTTAAGACCGCCGTCGGGCCGGGTGTGTACGACATCCACTCGCCGAGGATTCCGACGAAGAATGAAATCACGGACGCAATCCGGACCATGCTTGGAAAAATCAAACCCGAAAGGCTGTGGATCAACCCAGACTGCGGTCTCAAGACGCGGGGCGAGGAAGAGACAGCCCCAAGCCTTAAAAACCTTGTGGACGCGGCCAAGCAGGTAAGAGACAGCCTGTAAACCGCCGTACCGACTGTCTAACTTTGAACCTCCCCTGAATGAATTCAGAGGATTCCGGGTTTTACTTCCCGTGAACTTCGGACCTGGTCCGGGTACGCAAGCGAAGAAGTAATTGAGCCGTAAGCTCTACTGCATACCAGTATACGGTTGGAGCCGTACACCAGCGTTCGCCGTAATTACCGGCAACAAGCCACTAGCGGGTTCGTGCCTAATCCACTACCTTCGTATAGATGGTATGGACGCCAACCCCGTCTCCGGGTGGTCTTCTGTATAGGCTTGGGACCTAAACAGCATGTAATAAGAATTTATGAACAATGTTTTAGCCTGAAATTTAACCCAATACCCAGAGTTCCTATAAAGTCAGCGTTGACACCCTTTACCCCACAGTTCGTACAACGAGCAAGGTCTACACCTTTCTCTTTACCTGGTGTATATCGTTCGATTGATAGAAACCCACAGTATGGACACCGGGCCGATGTGTTTTTAGGACTTACCCTGCTGGTTACTATGCCAACATGCAAACCCTTATACTGGGTATACCGAAATATCCGGCCTTTCACCCAGTAGCCCAACTTCCGGTTTAGCCAATGGGACTTTGTGCCTTTCTCAGGCTTTAAATTGTCAAGATACTCAAACACAATTATCTTGGCCTTATGGTCTTTGGTGAAGTTTACTATCTGCCGGGATACACGATGAGCTATGTCGTTATTGAGGTTACTCACTTTATCCCAAATGTCTTTAGCAAACCTCTCGCCTTCGGGTATAACTCTGGTCTGCGCCTGAAGGGCTACTATTTTCTCAAGATAACGCTTCCTAAGGTGGTTGTCTTGCGCACCGGAAATGAATTTCGTCGCGTAGACCCTGCCTTTGGTATCTTGAATGGTCATCGCTGCATGACGGTTCACACCAAGGTCAACAACACAAATCTTTGTCGCAGCAGTTTTAACAAGTTTGTTAATTTCCTGCAAGCCGGACTTCTCTACCAGTACTATTGGTATATGCAATTCCCAACCGATTGGTTTATGAATTAACGAGGGTGAGCCGGTAGCATAACCAGGCGGAATTGTTAATGGCTGCAGCAACGCGACTTTCCGGTAACTGTAGGTGCTGCCGGTATAAAGCTTGAGCAATATGTGGTGTTTATCAAGCCATTTGTATTCGGTTTTGTAATAACCTAACCAGGAGTTGCTTTCTACTGGGTATTGTGGTGGGTGTTCTTTGAATTTGACGGGCTTTTGGCCTTCAGCTACGCGCTGCGGGTTCTTTTTCTCCAGTTTTTGCTTTTTAGCTTGCCATTTTTCGTAGCTACTCTGCCAGGCGCAGGCAAGTCCGTATGCTTCAGATATGGCCGCCCGCCTGAACCCTGACGGCAGGTTGGAATATTCATGGTCGAAAGGATATACCGGATGCGGGTTGCTTTTCGTCCGGTGAGTCATGGTTTCAGCTGCTTTAAGCCACTGGCTGTACCCGATTAGCTCCTGGTGTTCCTGGAATATTTGCAGGTAGTAAGATACAACCTGCCGGAAATGGGCTGTAGTGCAACGCATCTGTTGCTTTACGTCAGTCGGCGTTAGTAGCTTATATCGCAGCGTTCTAGTGAATCCGTGCAGATGAGGCATTTAGTCACCAGCTTTCTGACTTTCGATGTACTTTCTAACGGTTTCTTCGGATATATGGCCTACGGTACCAACGTAGTACGACGGATTCCACAGGTGGCCACCCCATAACTGCTTTTTTAACTCCGGGTGCTTTTTAAACAAAAACCTGGCGGATACACCTTTGAGTGCTTTGATCATATCTGCAATAAGATGGTTCGGTGTGGCTGTAATAAAAAGATGAACATGATCAGGCATGACTTCCATTTGCTCAATAGCAAATTCTCCTTCTTTCGCTATGTGTAAAAGCAGTTCTTTTACATCATCAGCAACCTGAGCGGTTAATATCGGTTTACGGTACTTGGTACACCAAACAATATGGTAGCCTATCTGATATACACTGTTACGATTTCGTAGCAGCTCCATAGCTATTCTCCTTGCTCTGATTGTGCTACATATATTGTAACATATATACACCTACAAACAAGGAACTGTTGTATATAACATGTAAAATCAAAGACCACGCCTAACCCCTGACTGAAGTCAGAAGAATGCGGCGTGGATAA
>DNIT01000211.1:0-1755 GCA_003489345.1 Pelotomaculum sp.
CTCGACGGGCATATAGACTCTATTCTTTACGGCACGATGATTTGTCCGGCGCCCAATATCGTAAACGTCAACTCACAAAAGCAGATTAAATTATTGTCCCTGTCAGACTCCGCGATTGATCAAATAGTCAAGTCCAATACAGGCACAATTCCCTACACTATACCCGCGGGAACCTATAAAGGTGTGGATTACCCTGTCAATGGCATCGCAACCCTCTGCAACATTATCGTCCGCGAGGATATGCCCGACGACGTTGCCTACAGCATTGTCAAGACCATAGCAGAGAATTTTGACCGCTATCCCACAGTTGCCAGCGCTATGTCTCTGGCTAAAAAAGAGGAAATGGACAGGGATATGGGCGTACCCTATCATCCCGGCGCCCTGAAGTACTACAAAGAGCAAGGCTGGATCGAGTAGCGGCAGACGCCCATGGTATTGTTAGTTATATAAGCCGGGAAAGACCAGGTAACGGGCCGGTTCTTTTAGATTGCGGCCGGTTAACCGGCCGCAATCTGTTGGTAATAGGCCATGGCCAGTTTCGAAATGGTTTTATGTTTGAACTGCCGGGCAAAAAAAGGAAGGGGAATTGAACATGACGACTGCCGGGGTTAAGCGTCTTCAGAGGAATAAAATCCAGCTTACGGTTCTTGTTGAAAACAGCGTAGCCTTTCCGTTTTTGCCCGGCAACTTGCAGGGACTGCTGGGAGAGCACGGCCTGGCCGTGCTAATTGACAACGGGAGAGAGCAAATACTATACGATACCGGAAGGGGACGGACCCTGCTGGGTAATATCGAGCAGTCCGGACACAGAGCTGAGAACATAGAAAAGGTAGTGATTAGCCATGGCCACAAGGATCATACCGGAGCGCTGCTGCCCCTATTGCAGTCCAGAGGAAAAACAGAAATTTTTTGCCACCCGGGCATTTTTGATGAAAAATACGGGAAAAACGGATCCCGGATGAATTACGTCGGTGTTCCTTTCTCAGTGAAGGAGCTGGAAGAAGCCGGCGCGGTATTTAAGTTTAACAGGAAAACACTGGCTGTGAGCGAGAGGGTTGCGTTTTCCGGGCCGATCCCCAGGGTTCATGCATGGGAAGAGGATGAGGGCGGCTTTTTTATAAGGGATGGAGAGACATTTGTACGGGATGGCTTTGAAGATGAACAGGCGTTGTTCATCCACAGCGATTTCGGCCTGGTTATAGTAACTGGCTGCGGGCATGCGGGGATCATCAACACCATCGAGCATGCTGTTAGCTGCTTTGGCGCCAAAAACATACGCGCTGTGGTGGGCGGCCTGCATCTGTCCGGCGCCTCGGCGGCTCGTTTGGCACTGACTGTCGAACATTTAAAAAGGTTTGAAATTGATAAGTTTGTTGTGGGCCACTGCACGGGTTTTGAAGCTATGTGCCGCTTGCAGCGGGAATTCAAAGAAAAGGTTATGCCTTTAAATGCCGGCGCGCAGCTGGAGTTTTAAATAACCGGGTGCAATTTGCGGATGTGGAAGGAGGTTAAAGAAAAATGAAAATGTTTAATTTCAATTGCCCCAGGTGCGGCAAGTTCTTTTACGGGGACAATACCTTAATCGAGCTTAAAGCGCCCATTCATTGCCCCGGATGTGACAAGTACTATCAGTACGAGGAGTATGTCAAAGTCTTCGAGGGCACAAAGGATACCACTCTGGCCAGACTGAACAAGCCGCTGACAGAGGAAAATATGCTGGATATCATTTATATTCCCAAAAAGCAACCGGTCAAG
>DNIT01000211.1:1879-2192 GCA_003489345.1 Pelotomaculum sp.
TTTCTTGAAGAGCTGGAAGCCGCCTTTCCGGATGAGATAAAGCGGACCGATACGCTCGTGGCGCCCCATCAATATGAGGCTTCGGCCGTAATGGAGTTGTTTGAGAGGGATGAGCGGCATCCCCTTGTCTTATTTAACAACCTGGTCAACTTAAAACAGGAAAACACAGCTTTTAAACTTTTGTTCAATGCCTTTTCGAACATAGAAAAAATGGCCGTGGCCCTTGGGGTGGAGCAGCCGGTAAGAAAATTGATCATGGAAAAATATTATCAGGGCTCCATGAACCCCAAACCCGTAGCCCGTGTCAACCATA
>DNIT01000211.1:2345-3001 GCA_003489345.1 Pelotomaculum sp.
CCGGCGCCCCTGTCAAGGAGCTGGCATGGCGGGAGCAGGAAGTGGAACTCGGTGTTTTACCCATTCCCAGGATCAATGAAATGGACGGAGGACCTTACTTGACGCCGATTGTTGTCACCAGGGACGGTGATAGCGGGCGGTACAATATTTCCTGGAACAGGGCGATGGTGATCGACAAAAACCACCTGGGACTGTGGATGTCGCCGCGTCACCTGTGGAGCATTTTTTCAAAATACGAACGGAGGGGAGAGGCTTTACCCATTGCCCTGGTGCTGGGCCACCACCCGGCGTTTTTCATGGTCGGCGCCGGTTTGACCAAGATATCCCAGGACGAGTACGAAGTGGCGGGAGGTATACTGGGAGAAGGCCTGCGGGTGGTAGAGTCCGAGGCTTTCGGCGGGGATCTGCTGGTTCCGGCGGATGCGGAAGTCATATTGGAAGGTCTGATCCTGCCGGAACGGAGATCGGTGGAAGGGCCTTTTGGTGAATTTACCGGCTATTCAGGGCCCCAGCGCATTTCCTGGCTGGTGGAGATTAAGGCTGTTACGGCCAGAAAAGGCGGCGCCATCATCAGCGTTTTCGGGGCGCACCAGGAAAACCTGTACGCCCACATGCCCATCCAGGCCGATATATTCCACGACCTGAAGAATATCATG
>DNIT01000053.1:0-16676 GCA_003489345.1 Pelotomaculum sp.
GGTAACCGCCCCCCCATTGCCGGCTACGGTGAGGGCGAAATCACCGGCACTTACAGCCCCGGTTCCACTGGTTCCATCCGTGCCGGTATATATTCCTTCGCTAAAATTGACCAGCACGCGAATATAATTGGGAGCCAGCAAATTATCCATCTGGGCGCCGCTGATCGTCGGCGCCGCCGTAAAGGCTGCTCCCGGCCACAGCGTAAGCAGCATGGCCATTACCAGCAGAACGGTAACGGCTTTGGATTTTCTCTTCAGGCGAATCATCACCCTGTCACTCCTTTCTTCTTTACAAACAATCTTTTTCACACCGGTTTTGCTTGGCGAAGGCTTGCCCTTCGCCAAAGAAGCGAGCTGTCTTCCCAGTCCACCCTGTTTTCCCTGTTCCATTCAGCTGTAAAATGAAATAGTCCTCTCACCCCGCCTTAACATACCTGGCCCGCAGATTTACGGCCTGATTGTCGCTAATGCCAGTTTTAATTTTCTTTTCAATTCTACAGTACAGCCATCAAAAAAATATAAAATAAAAACAGGGGCTCCTATGTGCCGGAGACCCTGAAAAATCAACGTGAGAACCGTTTTTTACTTCGTTTTTTCATGGTAAAATTAGAGCAAAAATATTTTGAAGCTTGGAATGTGGAAGCTATATTTTACAAACTGTACTCGGAAAGGCCGATGGTATGAACAGCATTCCCGTCTTAAAGAGCAAGCTGATTATGCCGGAGCTGTCCGGAAGCTTTTTGCTGACAGACCGGCTGAAAAGGCTTCATGAAAATATGGATTCTTGCATAGCGGTTAACATATGCGCGCCTGCCGGATACGGGAAAACAACGCTTGCGGTTTCTTATATGAACCGTCAGGCAGCCAGGCCTTCCCGGGTATGCTGGTATCGCCTGGACCCGGAGGATAAAAACCTGCCGGTGTTCATCGCGCACCTGACCGAAGCTGTATTCCCGCCGGAAGTCGCCGAGTTCGCAGAATCCAGAAAGGCTCTTGAGGGCCACGCAGATACCCCGCTGACCCATCACACCATTTCCATGCTCTGCCGGGAAATGTGGGCCCAGCATAGCCGGTCCGGTGATACCCGTACCTATATAGTCCTGGATGATTTTCAAAACGTGGCTCAAGTCCAGGATATATGCGATATAACAAGGTATATGCTTGATCACCTTCCGCCATCCTGGACAATTTTCATCCTAAACCGGGTCAACCTCCATGCTTTTACTGAAAAACAAAAACTTGAAAAAAGGATTTTAGAGATCGGTACAGACGACCTTGCCTTCAGCAATGCCGAAATAGGGGATTTCATGCGCAGCATGGGCCAGACCGTGGCCGACAGGAAACTGACGGACTTCATTGAAAAAAACACGGAAGGCTGGATAGCCGGTATCATCATTTTATGCCAGGCTGTCAAAAGCAAAGGTCCTGATACGGCGCCATTTGCATCCGGCAAGCTGGGCCATGAAAATGCCCTGTTCCGGTATATGTCCCTGGAAGTGCTCAAATCCGTAGCAGGAGATACCCAGGATGCCCTTGCCAGGCTTGCGCTGCTTCAGGACTTTTCTGAGGCCGAGGCGTCGGAAATACTTGAAGTTGATGATATAAAATCATTGATGGGACAGTGCATGGGGTTCGGTCTGTTCATCCAGAGAATTCCCGGCGATCCGGTGGTATACCGTTTCCATTCTTTATTCCGGGAATTCCTGTTATCCATCCTAAAAGGCCGTTATCCTGACGAACAGATTGCCGCCCTGCACCTGAAGGCCGCCGAATATTATATAAGACAAGCAACCTATGGCCGCGCTGCGGAGCATCTGGTGCAATGCGGCAGTTCTGCTTCGGCGATGGATATGGTGACAAAAGCGGGCTTTAATAAGTTCTTGATCGGAGAGACCGGACAATTGAAGATATGGCTGGATTTACTGCCGGAGGATATGATCAGGGACAATCCGGTCCTCTTACTGTTTAAAGCGCAGCTGATGCCCAACAACAGGCAGCCGGAAATGGTAGACACCCTGAAAGAGGTTCTGCATCTGTCACTGCTGGACAACAATCTTGCGGCTTATTATGATGCGGCGACTGTCCTTATCTATATTTTCATGTGCAGCAACGATATGAGGGAACTGCTGAAAATGACTGCGGGCCTTCCCCAACAATTGCCCAATGTTTCAGCGAAACTTAGAAACACCTTGGTTATCATTGACATGGTGCGGTCCATCGGGGAAGAACGCTTTTCCCTGGCGGAAGCACAAAGCGAAAGCGTTCTGTACGCCCTTCTTCCTGAAGACAGTCAATGGCTGTATTTAATCCTTTCCTGCATCATCTATTACTGCCTGGGGAAGCTTGAGCAAGGGGAGCGCTGCATGGAAACAGCGCTGGTATTGGATAAATTCAAAAATATCGAGCCTTCCAGGGGGTTTATCCTGCTTTTTCTTTCCATCGTCTTATCCCTGAAAAACGAGAGGGAATGTCTGCCCTCCTACATAGCTGAAATCCTCGCCGTCGGCGAGAAATACGATTATGAATACCTGTCGGCCCACGGGAGGCGTCTGGCTGCCTTTGAACGGTACCTTTCCTTTGATGTGGAAGCTGCCGCCGAAATGCTCGATCACGCTGTTTTCCACTTCCGTCGGATCAACAATAAGGCAATGGCCGCGGCGTGCAGATTGCTCCGGTGTCTTTGGACCATACAGCCCAACCGTCCCGCGCCGGACCTTGACGAAGTCCGCAAGGATCTCGCCATCATCCGGAGGGCGGGTCCCGGCATGATGGTCTATGAAATTTCACTGTCCATACTGGGAGCGATTGCCAGGGAGTCAGGGGATTTTCACCTGGCGGAGCGCTGCCTGCTTGCATCGATAAAGGCGGCCAAGGCAAAAAAAGGACATCAGGTGCTCTGCGGCTCCTGCTTCCACCTGGCCAGACTGTATTACACCGGCGGCGATACGGAACGAGGACACCGCTATCTGAAGCAGGCCATGGAGCTGGCGGCCGGCAACAGATATTTCATGTTCTGGGATATCCATATCCCCACGCTAGTTGAAATGGCGCTCCGAAGTATACGCTGCGGCTATTGTGCCGGCTATGGCGAAGAGCTGCTGCGTAAATTTTATGGCAGTGAGACGGCGGCATACTTAAGCGCAAGGGTAAAAACCATAGACGAAACCCGCATAACAGATTTTACCGGCGATTTTGTCGCCACATACAAGGAGAACACCGAACAGCTTTATTTTGTCAAGGCGTCTCTGTTTGGAAAGTCTGAGATTGCGGTAAACGGTATAAAAATTCCCGATACCGCATGGAAAACCAAAAAGGTCAAAGGCTTGCTCGAATATCTTTTGCTGGGTAGCGGCAATACCATAGCAAAAGAGATTCTGGCGGAGATTCTCTGGCCCGGCTCGGACAGCAAATCCGCAATTGCTTCACAGCGGACAGCACTGTATTATCTTAGAAAAACACTTTCCAAATATAACGCGGCAGTTACAGGAAACAATGCCTTTGTTTATGAACTACCGGAAGGCCTGCAAATAAGAAAGAATGATGCGTTAGAGCTTGATATGCACGAATTTTTACGTCTCTATAACACATTGTCCCTGCTTACAAGCCAGACTCCTCAAACAGAGCAAAAACAGGCAGATATTCTGGGAAGAATGATATCTCTTTATAAAGGGGACTTGATGGAAGGCAGTGATTACGGAGATCTGGTATGCCAGGAGCGGGAAAGGCTCAAATCCATCTTCATAGAGGCATGCCAAAGACTGAGCCCAATCTATATAAAGCGCGGAAAATTGCGACAGGCGGAAGAAGTTCTGAGACATGCTCTAGCGGCTGAACCATATAACGAAAACCTATGCCTGGAACTGCTCAAGTTGTATATGTCGGAGGGCAGGAGAAGTAAGGCGGCCAAGCTTTATT
Source organism: Pelotomaculum sp. (assembly GCA_003489345.1). Classification (GTDB taxonomy): domain Bacteria; phylum Bacillota; class Desulfotomaculia; order Desulfotomaculales; family Pelotomaculaceae; genus Pelotomaculum_C. Next base: position 3,916 of record DNIT01000053.1, read on the forward strand.
ACAGCTTTAAAAAGCATTTGGAGCAAGAGCTTGATATTAAGGTTGACAAAAGATTGTCTGAGGCAATCCAGGGTCCAATCCTTGAAAGTAAGAGGACATAGTATTCTTCGATTATGGGGTTACGAATATTTTTTTTATCATATGAAATAATCTATACAAAAGCACCATATTATTTAATCCCATAAAACAGATCCTGATTGGAGATGAATGTTTAAGATGAATACTTTTATTCGGAATTTAGATTTACAGCAACAAGGCATTTGGTTTCCGCTGGTTATCAGCGCTATCGTTTTACTTTTTATTTTATTTATGCCAAAAAGACAAATAAATTGGCGAGGCATTTATCTCACCTTCGGTGTGGTTGGATTTGTAGCATTGATGCTGGATATATTTATTGTCGCGGAGTATTTCGATTTGTTTGACATAGGGGACCCGAATATAGAAGGATTTGGCGATTTAGTAACGTATGGAATTATCCCAGCTTGTCTCGCAGTTGCGTACCTGAATTATTTTAACCGAAAAAACAAATGGTTGTATGTTTTTCTTTTTACATTAGTATCCTTTTTGTTTGAATGGGGACTTACCCAGGTTGGTTACATGAAATTAAAAGGCTGGCAAAACTGGTACTCCATAGCTGTATATCTTATTGTTTACGGCTTGTGGCTACCGTGGCATTTAAAGTTACTACAGCATCCATACGATGGAGCTGCCGAACAAAACGCTCTATCAAATAAAATTCATGAACCTGGGTTTAATATGGATAAGCTGGAGCCAGATAAAATGCTTTCGTTTGGCAGAAAAAAAATTAAGTAAAGTCCATCAGGCCCCAAAGCGCAACAAATTTATGCCTATAAGACTCATAAATTTCCCAATTGATAACTTGAATTATCTTGTCATTCTGATATTCTTGAACTTCAGATGGTTGTTTTGCATATCTGCCTGCTCAAGCTGGAGCAGCGCTTTTTTCTTGTCAAGGCCTCCCGCATAACCGGTCAGGCTCCCGTCGGCGCCTACAACCCTATGGCATGGTATCAGAATAGAGACAGGATTGTGCCCGACAGCGCCTCCTACAGCCTGGGCGGACATTGAGGACAGTCCCCTTGAGGCGGCCAGTTTCTTTGCAATCTCGCCATAAGTGGTAACCCGGCCACATGGAATTTTCAGAAGGATTTCCCAAACAGCTTTTTGAAAGGATGTCCCTTTGGGTTCAAGAGCAGGAAGGGGCGTACAGCCACTGCCTGAAAAGTAATTCGCCAGCCATGTCCGCAGAATCTCAAAAACCGTATGATTAGGCTCATTGACCCATGCGCCTGTTTCAGACGGATAATACTTTTGCCCGATAAACCAAAGCCCTGTAAGCGCGTCTCCCTCTGCAGATGCCGTCATCGCGCCGAGAGGAGTGCTGATAATACTTGTATAAATCATAAATTAAACAGCTCCTTACATACCGTTTTCTTTTTGTTAAGTGATGGATAGGCTGTTTTTTCTCGTTCCATATACTTTCACCTCAGCTTTCCCGATCTTATTATAACAGCAAAAAGAAAAATGACTTCCGGACATATACAGATAAAAGATATTATCATGACCACCTGGTATTCGCTAAACAAAATAAAAAAAAGGGAGCTGCCACAGCTCCCTGCTTAATAAACTGCCTGGTCCAGAGGGTTCTATTCGTAGAGCAAATACTACCGGTCGTCTTCTATCTCCTGTTTCAGGCAGTAGCTCCGCCGCAACTGGAACCGGCTCCTGCGGTACAGGCGTAACAATGGTTTCCGAAAACAATCTTGCGGGCCGTTATAGGGTTATCTATCAAATCCCGGATGTGATTGATCCCATTAATCCTGAGTCCCAGTGCTTGATTAAAATCACAATCATAGAGAGAACCGTCCCAACCCACAGATAACTGCGTACGACACATCATATTCTCGACTGTTACCGGGTTAAAAGCGGTTACCAGCCGATTCATATAGCTATGCATATTGCCGCTCCGTTGCAGAAATTCGCCAAACCTTCCGATAGGGTTATTGGTAATGGTATACAAGTAGTTGAAAGAGATGCCATACGAATCAAATAGTTTCTTTTTAAAATCCATTGTTAAGCCGGCCTGACTTGGTGGCAGAAATGCGCCGCCCGGGTTATAGACCAGATTCAGCACCAGATCGGGAGACGTCCCATAGCCCAAACGGTTTAGGTGCTGCATCATTGAGATGCAGGACGAAAAAACGCCTTCTCCCCTTTGTCTGTCGGTGTCTTTTTCTGTATAGTAAGGCAGTGAAGCTACTATTTCTACCTTCTTTTCACCATAATATTCCGGAAGATGCCGATATCCCTCTTTTTCTAAAATAACCAGATTGGTACGAACAATGGTATGAATTTTTCGTTTTGCCGCCTCTTCCAAAAACCACTCAAAATTCGAGTTCATCTCCGGTGCTCCGCCGGTAATATCCAAGGTGATGAAGTCATTTTTCTCGAAGACATGAAGACAGGCTTCCATTACTTCCCTGCCCATCGTTTCCGTCCGGGCTGCACCGGCATCAATATGACAATGCTTACAGGATAAATTACATAATTTACCAACATTTACCTGCATAACATCCAGCTTCTCGTGGGTCATACAAAATTTCTCGCAGGCCTCCCTGCCGGCAAAAGCAGGAATCCCTTTCAACTGTAACACATGTGTATTTTGTTCCATGGCTTGTCCTATAGTTCAAGGCTTTTGATAATATTTTTTGCTTGCATGCCATGGGCCAGCGTTGCTCCTCCACGGATTGCTGCAGCCACATGAACCGCTTCGATCATTTGCTCCTGATTTACACCCATTTCCAAAAGCGTCCTGGTATATGAGTCAATACAATACGGGCATTGAACCGCATGAGCAACCCCAAAAGCAATCAAAGCCTTTTCCTTTGTGGTCAAAGCACCATCTGCAAATACCTGACTGTAGTAAGCCATAAACTTCTCCCATAACCCGGGGGCATCCTCGCCCATATTCCCAAATTTAGCCAGATCCTCAGGATTATAATACGTGCTCATGGTATCACTCCTTTTCCAAATAAATTATTTATCAAATAAATAATAATATTATATATATAAAAATTAACGTTTTCAAGATTTTAAGGTGAATCTTAACCTCCCCACGGATTTTTAATTTGCTGCGGAGATGAGGAATCATTCGGCTTTGTCCCTTAGCAGTTACCAAACCTTTCATTTCTTGGATTGATTTTAATCCCCGGACAGCCGATAACTGATATTCCTAAAATAACGTCTTTCCCTATTGATGAAGGTGTTTCTTAGTCTTGCGTGCCAAAAACCGCACCCCAAATGGTGTCCGTAGTCTTCTAAACCACTTGTCCAAGTTAAAGCCGTTATTTGTTATAGCAGCGTGCCAGCCTTTCCAATGAGCGATCATACGTGCTTTCCACCGCGGATGGGAACAAACAAGCCGGAGCTTCATTATACTTTCTGTGATAAAGGATGCATTCGCAACAAATGCCCTTTCTTGCGCAAGGTTCATAAGTGCAGGTGCATTTATGCCTATTGTCTTCTTTGTTGCAATTCATAAACAACTCCCCCGTGCAATAAATGATAATCAGATATTCTTTGTCATTATTCCGTTTATCTCTCGTACCGGAGCGCTTCAATGGGGTCCAGTCCGGCCGCTTTTTTGGCCGGATAATAGCCGAAAAATATGCCTATGGCTGCGGCAAACCCTGCGGAGATTAATACGGAGTACAGCTTGATCGACATCGTCATGCCGGCTGCCATGCCAATGAGTTTAGAAACGCCTATGCCCAGGAGAATCCCCACCACGCCCCCGGACAGGCAGAGCACCATTGCCTCCACCAGAAACTGGTTGCGAATATCGCTTTCCTTTGCCCCCACCGCCATGCGCAAACCGATCTCCCTGGTCCTTTCTGTTACCGAAACCAGCATGATATTCATAATCCCGATCCCGCCCACCAACAGCGATATGGAGGCCACGCCGGCCAGAAAGAGGGTTAAGATGGCGGTGGTGCTTTCAACTGTTTCCAGCACTGAGGCCAGGTTGCGTACGTTGAAATCATCTGAGCTGGTTCCGCTCAGGCGGTGCCTTTCTCTTAAAAGGCTCTCGATGCTGCTCTGGACAAAACCCATACTTTCTGCATTTTCAACCTGCACATTGATAAGACGGACGTTATTTACGCCCAATAATCTCCTTTGTGCCGTGGTTATGGGTATGTAGACATTATTGTCCTGGTCCTGCCCGACCATGGAGGAGCCTTTGGCGGCCAGAACGCCGATCACGGTAAAGGTCAGTTTGTTGAGCCTGATGGTGGTGCCTACCGGATCCGTGCCGTCGGGGTAAAGGTTGTCTACCACCGTTTGACCCAGGACTGCCACCGGGGTGGCGCCTGTTACGTCTTCCTCGGTAAAAAAGGACCCCGTGCTGGTGGACCAGTCTCTGATGAACTGAAACTCGGGTGTGGTCCCGTTGAAGGCGGCGGTCCAGGTCTGGTTGGAGTAAGCGAGGGTGGCGCTTGAACTGAGCTCGGGCGCCACATAGGCCACCATGTTCAGTTCGGCTATAGCTTGGGCGTCTTCCAGGGTCAGGGTATTGACGTTGCCCCCGGCGCCCCTGACCGCTCCCTGTCCGGCCCCGGGATATACCATCAGCAGGTTGGAGCCCATGCTGGAAATCTGATCCTGCACCCTTTTGGTTACGCCCTGCCCCATGGAAATCATGATTATCACTGCCGCCACACCGATAATGATGCCGAGCATGGTCAGGGAGGATCTCAGCTTATTGGCCCTGATCCCGTTAAAGGCCACCTCGAAGCTGTTGGTGATATTCATAACCCGGCCTCCGCTTCCACCGGCAGGGCCGCCAGGTCTTCGGCGGCGTTCCTTTGGTTTAATACCGGAGTATCCTCAATAATGTGGCCGTCTTTGATAGTCACCAACCGTTTGCAATATTGCGCAATATCTTTTTCATGGGTAACCATCACCACGGTTATCCCTTTTTCCTGGTTAAGTCTTTGAATCACCGCCACGATCTCAATGCTGGTCCTTGAATCCAGCGCGCCGGTGGGTTCATCGGCCAGGATCAGGGAAGGGTTGTTGACCAGGGCGCGGGCGATGGCGACTCTTTGCTGCTGGCCCCCCGACATCTGGTTGGGGTAATGATGCAAATATTTCGAGAGCCCGACCCATTGCAGGGCGTCTTTAGCTCTGGCGGCCATCTCTTTCTTTTCCACCCCGGCATAGATCATCGGCAACTCTACATTGGCTTCTACTGTCGCCCTGCCCAAAAGGTTAAAACCCTGAAAGACAAAACCAAGCTTTTTGTTGCGGATCGCGGCCAGCTGGTTCTTGTCCAATTCGGACACATTCTCTCCGTCGAGGGTATAGGTACCTTTGGTGGGTTTGTCCAAACAGCCGACAATATTTAAAAATGTACTTTTGCCTGAACCGGAGGCTCCCATGACCGCAACCATTTCTCCCTGCTTTATGGCTAAGTTTATACCCCTTAAGGCGTAAATGCGCGCCTCTCCCATGGTGTATGTTTTTCTGATGTCTTTCAGTTCAATCGTTGTTCTGTCAGGCATGCCGCGCCCCCGTTCGCTAATTAGTTCGCACCCTTACTCCGCCCCCCATCGGCATCGGGCCGCCTCCCTGGCCCCCCTGGCTAGGCGTAGCGGCAGTCTGGCTGAGAGAGCCAATCACAACTGTTTCCCCTTCGTTCAGGCCATTTATAACTTCATAATTTCTCAAGTCCGACAGTCCCAGAGTTACCTTGCGTGGCTCCGGTGTTCCCGACTTGTCCAGCACCAGTACCGTGGCCTGCCGGGTCTGGCTGCTTTCCAGCCGGCTGGCAGTGTCACCCGGGTTATTATTGCTGTTGCCGCCTGTACCGTTCCCGCTCGCTCTTTGGCTATTCCGGTCCTGGCTGTCGGCCCCGCTTTCAGTAGCCGCAGGTTTTGCCGTCCCGCTCTGGCCCAGTTTGTTGAGGTAACTTAAGGCATAGGTTACGGCCCCCTTGGAAACGGTGAGGGTGTCTTCGCTCCTGTCGACGATAATGTTGACGTTGGCTGGCATACCTGCTTTTAACCCCTGCTGGTTAGCGTCAATTTCGATGATTACATCGTAAATCTGGACGTTGGACAGGGTGTATGCCTGCGGGGATATACTGCTGACCCGGCCTGTAAAGTTTTGCTCCGGAAAAGAGTTAACGGTAAATTCCACCTTTTGGCCTACTTCCGTCTTGCCGATGTCGGCTTCGTTAACCTGCGCCTTAATCTGCAAGGCTTCCGAGATCACAACCATAAACCCGCTGGACCCGCTGGTGCTGTTGTTGTTGGCCGTAGCCCGCTGTCCCACGGCGCCGTTGATCTCACTAACAATACCATGTATGGGACTTACCATCCGGGCTCCTGCCAGATCGATACCGGCAATTTGCAGCGACGCCTGGCTGCTTGCCAATTTAGCCGCAGCCGATTTGATATCTTCTGCCCGGGCGCCTGATTGCAGGGTCTTGTAAGATTCCTGTGCTTTGATTAAATTACCCTCGGCATTGGCATAGCTTATTTTGGCGGTTTCAAGGTCGGTTTGGGCAACCGCTCCCGCCTCAGCCAGCTGCTGGTAACGCTCCAGGTCGGACTTGGCCTGGTCAAATGCCGACTGGGCCATCTTTACGCTTGCCTCGGACTGCCGCAATTCCTCCTGGGTGGAACCGTTTTGCAGCAGTTCCACACTGGCGACGGCTTGATCCAAGTTGGCTTCCGCCTGTTTTAACTGCAACTCCAGGTTTTGGCTGTCCTGTTCGGCCAAAACCTGACCGGGTATTACATGATCTCCCACTTGGACGTAGATATTTTTGATGATTTCGGCATTTTTAAAGGCCAGAGAAACCGTGCTTACCGGTTCGACCGTACCACTTGCCGAGATGGTGTTGGTTATGGAACCCTTTTTGACGTCTTCGGTAAGATAGCCTCCCGACGCTTTTTTTGAGTTGCCCAGAAAAAAATATCCCGCCAGTGCAACCGCCACAATTATTGAGGCTCCATACAGCAGTTTTTTTCTTTTAAAGAATGCCGAAGGCATACTTTCTTCGGTGTTGAGCATATTTACCACTCTGGCTTTCCTCCCCGGTTTTCATCATACAAGTACGCGTCGGACACAGGCGAAATATGGCTTCTATCCGGCGGTAACTAGCATACTCCGTGTCTGCCTTCGATACAAGAGCAACAGCAGTTTATCTTCCGCTACCAATATCTTTCGCATATGCGCCGCCTTCACATCTAATCGATAGATATACCATAAGAAAGAAAATGTCAAGGGTTTCCTCAGAGTTGATGAATATTTTGTTGATATGGATAAAATTTTACTTGCTCCAAATACTATTTTTGAAACTGGAGGTGACGTACTTGAGCTTGTATGCCCGGGCCTTTCTGGCAAAGCTAATCATTGCCTTGACAGTAACCGCTATTCTGACTTATGTAACCGGTATTACGATAATCTGGGGAACAGTGATTGCCCTGACTCTGACCCTGGTGACATCCCTGGCCGCGGACCGTCCCTTTCTACTATTGTTGGGCCGCAACATCACCGTGCTGGTCGACGTAGCCCTGGCAATTCCCGTGATTTGGGGTTTAACCAGACTCATTACGGGGCTTTTCCTGCCCATATCGACTCTGGCCATCCTGACCCTGGTAGTTGTGGTAGGGGAGTGGTTTTTTCATACCTACGCCATGGACACTAGGCTGTCTAAAGACCTGAGATTACGTATCAAGGACTGATCACGCAGGCTCAGGTATGATAGCTTTACTAAGGCCCATGCCCTTTTTTTATTCACATTAAGTTGCAGGATATTTTTGCCCCTGGAGGCGGAAGCACTTATTCGTCAATATGGACATATCCTTTAGTAAACAACTTTCATAAAATTATCCGGCTCCCCGCCACGGTCGAACCTTCGGAGGCCACAGCGACTACTGCAAAGGTCTCTTATCCCTCAGCGTCCCCAAAAAGAAACCGGACCCGCCAAAGCGCATTCCGGTGAAGTTTGAGTAACGGTCTGTTCTACCATGACGGTAATTCCTTAGTTAACCGGCCGGCCACTGCGGTTGAAATGGCAATAGTACTTTTTGGAGAACCATTCGCTTTATAAATGACGAGGCCCTTCCCGTTATGGGTAAGGGCCGTGCCTTTGCTCTAATGCAACTGAATAAACATGTTTTCGCTGAAGGTGCAAATGAATTGCCCTTTCATAGTACGCATAATATGCTTCCACCCCAGAGACACAGCGCTTCTCAAGAACAGCTTACAGGTTTACCATGTCACTCTATTATTGGTTATGCTTTGGCTCCGCTATCGCTATTGGAGCCGGATTCCGGCTGTTTGCCGGCATCATCCATTTTCACCACCGGCTGGTTGAGCCCCTGGTTGAGCTGAATGATGGTACTCTGGAAATTATCCAACCCTTCTTTAATATTTTTAACCGTGTAGTGAGCGGCTTGGGCTACGGCGTTGAATGACTCCAGGTGCTTATTCGAGTCTGGCATGCAGGACATCAAAAATAAAATCGGGTAAAGAAAACGCTTCACCTTGTTACACCTCTCCTCTTTTTCGATTCATACCTGATTTAATCTTATGCAGGAGAAGTTGAAAGGGTTATGGAAAATTAGTCAAATATTTATTTCATAGAACCTATCTTTTCACAGTGACCGCCACAGGGCTCGGTGTGAATAAGAATCTGCGTTCCCGGCAGTTGCGCGCGAAGGTCGTCTTCGATGCGGTCGCAGAGATTATGCACGTCATTGATGTCCTTATATTTGGGTACAACCAGGTGCAGATCAACATACCGGTCACTGCCAGCTTTCCTCGTACGCAAGTCATGGAACTCAACGTATTCTTCCGCATAGCTATAAAGGATTCCCTTGATTAGATTTTCCTCCGTTTGGGGCAGGTTAACATCCAGGATACTGCGTACCGATTCTCTGATCAAGCTGAAAGCTGCTTTAAAGATCATAAGGGCAACCCCAATAGCGATGATCGGATCTAGTATTGTCTGACCGGTCAGATGAATAGCTCCCAGCCCGGCAAAAACCCCCAGAGATGTATAAACATCTGTCAACAGATGCCAGCCGTCGGCGGCCAGCGCGGGAGATTCCATTTTCTTGGCAGTTTTTAATAGCTTGCGCGATACCAACAGGTTCACCAACACTGAGACACCCATCACCCCGGCGCCCAGGCCAAGGCTTTCGATTTCCCCGCCCCCTTTTAGTTTGGGGACAGCACTATTGATAATCAAAGCGCCCGCCACCAGAATCAGGATGGCTTCAATAATGCTCGAAAGATTTTCAAATTTGCCGTGTCCGTAATTATGCCTTTCGTCTGCCGGCTTGGCCGCAGTTTTTACGGCAAAAAAGGCAATTACCGCAGCCACCAAATCCAGGCTCGAGTGTACGGCCTCTGAAATTACGCTGACGGAGCCCATATAAAGTCCGGCGGCCAGCTTGCCCAGAGTCAGGAAAGTATTTGAACCTATAGAGAGCAAAGCCACCTTAGCTTTCTCATCCATTGGACCAGTCCTCTCTTTAACTGCAATGATAACTATTCTTATTGTTATCTGTAACCATTCTCATTCGGGGTAAAAATACAAATGCCCCGGCTCACACGTTAGGATAAATGAAAGCCGTGGCAAAATAATTAATTATATAAAAAGCCCATGAAGTTATCTATATTATTTTATATTATATCTTGATTATCGTCAATCATAATATATGATGCCAATATCATATATGTACCTTTATTTTTTTAAATGCGGTAATTATGCCTGTGCAGGTATATGTTCATGATTAAATAAGAAAATACTGCTAAAAAATATTAGTGAGATTTATGGTCCCTTTTTCAGGTATGTGTTTAATCATCTGCCTTATTTCAGAAAGCTGTCCCAATGCCAGCGGGGTGTTCCTTTCAGCAATGTATTCCTTGTTTTTGGCTATGGCGAAATCAATATTATCAATTTCCTCGTGGTCCAGTAACGCGGGCCACCATTTTCCTCTCCGGTCCCAGTTCCGTTCCAGCGCCTCGGTATGCTCTGAGGCGCTGTCCCAGTTCTCCGCGTCGATTTGCCCGTGGATTCTGTCCACATCAAGTAAAAGTTCATCGGCTGAAACCGTAAGCTGGTGGTTGGTCCAAAAGCCCAACGCAATAACAGCAACGAATAGTATCAGCAGTGTGGTGAGCAGCCTCATCTTAGCCCCCGGACCAGTTGAATTGGTTTAAATTTTTGCTTTAGCCTGATAGAAAAGCTTGCCTTCCGTGTCAAGGCTGGCAAACAGGACATCCTTGAAACTATTGATACCAAATTTTTCTAATTCCGACTTGAGCCAGACGGAGTCAAGCCGGGCCTTCTGCAAATTCTTATCCATTATCTGACCGTCAATTACCAAAGTTAGGGGCAACCCCTCATACTGTGTGGGCAAATTTAAATCCTGGGGAACCAACGGCCTTTTTTGTGATTTTGGAATAACGCTCAAATGCCCCGAGGTTTCCAGGATGGCAAATTCAACATCGGAAATATTGGGAAAGTTTTTGGACCTCAACTCTTCCAGCAGATCGTTTATGTTAAAGCGCGCTCTCTGCAGTTCTTTTTCTATTATTTTGCCGCCTTCGATTAAAACAACCGGCGTACCGCAGATAACCCCCCTGGCTTTCACGTTTTTCAAGGAAATATAGGACAGGGTAACTTCAGCCACCAATAGAGTCAGGATTGGCAAAAGCCCGCTTAAAAGCGGAATGCCGATGTTCTCCATGGGGATAGCAGCCAGCTCGGAGAGCATGATTATAATTACGAGTTCGTAAGGCTGCAGCTGCCCGATTTGCCTCTTGCCCATGAGCCTTAAGGCTACTACTACCACGGTAAATAAAATAAGAGTGCGAATAATCGTTAAGATCATTTTGCCGTCCCAGCTAAAGGATTGTTAAAACGTATTATTCCCACCGCTATTAATTATATGAATTTCGTTATTTGCGTCTCTTGAAGAAACCCAGACTGAGCGGGATAACGTTGGTCAAGCTGGGGGCGGGATCCGCATAATAAAGAAGTTTATTGCACTTCTGGCACAAGTAGATCTCTTTCTTTTCTTCGGGGATCCGGATGGCCAATTCACCGCACACGCACCTGGCCTCATGTCCCTGTTCTTGATTTTTTTTAGCCTTAAGCTTGCCAAACAGGTCCAGCATATAAAACACCCCCTAAAGATACCTATGTATGATTTATCATTATACAAAAAATACTTCAAATATCTTCAGATTTCCTCATAGTAACTTCTTAACTCCATCAAATGCATTTTTTCTTCCTCAATTAAACTGTACAGCAACTTGCGTCCATGCTCCGAACGGGTGCGCGACAATAGTTCATGATAGAGTAAAATGGCGTCCTTTTCAGCCTGCACCCCGATGGCCAGGGCATCCTTCATGGTTTCAACTTTCCGGTTAGGCTGTCCCGGTTTCACATCCACGGGAAAGAGATTTTCCTGCATCAAAGCGTTAAGATAATCCGCGACCTCCGGCTCAAGAAATTCGTCGTGATCATAACACACCAGGAGCTTTTCAAAAACCTTTAAGTGTTCCTTTTCTTCATCAGCAAGTTTTATAAATATCTGCCTGATCCGTTCATCTTCCGTCATGCCGGCCATGGCGCTGTAAAACCTGAAGCCCTTTTCCTCTATGCGCATGGCGCCCCTGGCTATTTCGCTGATTTTGGACGGTCCCACCCGGATACCTCCCAAGTTTTGATATGGTATATTCATTTCCACTATTTCCTTTCCTATCCGTCCGCCGAAAGGTTAAACGAACGTAAAAGAAACGAGGTTAGTGCAAATTCCCCTTTGAAATGAAGTTGTCCCGCAGGATTTCAAGCAACTGCGCCAGCTTGATATTGCTTTTGCTATACATGGCTTGATCGGCCACTTTACTGGACAGTTCTCCCATGCCCCGGCCCGCGTCGCGTACCAGCAAGGCCCTGGGCCGGAATCTCCCCATCTTATCCATCCCGGCTGCAATGCCTTCCTCAATCAGACGCCAGTCCGTCATCAGGACAACATGGCTGCGTCTGGTTATAACCGGCAGGTACTCCCACATGTCCAGTGTAAAGCCGATGGAAACCACATCTTCTCCGTCCCAGCCAATCTCCAGGGTAACCATATATTGATCATCATTGAGCAGTGTTAATTCCCAGCTAAACCAGTAATTTATTTCCTCGCCTTCGTGGAAGCGATTAAACAACACCGATAAATCCCGCTCCAGGGCCGGTACCACCAGAATTACAGCCTGCTCTGTCTCCCCAATAAATTCGGGAATGGCTATTTCTTTATACATACCCCTACCCCCATGCAATAATGCGGTCACATATAAGTTCTCGGCTCAAAATACAATTCCTGTCTAAAATTAAAAATTTTTGCTCCTGCCTGTAACAGCTGTGTAAATGAATTACCACCTGCATTTTTGGGGTACGCTCCGTATGCTGAACACTTATTTTTCAGGGTGATTGACCTTTGCCATAAAATCCTTTTTTTAGCCGGAGCAGCACCTGCCCGGCTGCCCCGGCCAGTTGGCGGTAACCTTTCTGGTTGGGATGAGCCCCGTCCGTAAAGTAATGCGGGTTACCCTTGCCGGTTTGGGGATCCAGCATGGGCGTGTAAAAATCCAGCGCCGGGAGTCGCTCCTGCTCTGCAAATGACTTGACCCAACAGCCGATAGTTGCCATTGCTTCTGCCAAT
>DNIT01000053.1:16783-18414 GCA_003489345.1 Pelotomaculum sp.
TTGCTTCTGCCAGACAACCGGCCAAGCCGGGAGGCACAAACCCCCCGCCCGGCAAAGCCGGGGGCGGCATGACCAGGACAGGGCATATTCCCGCATCAAGAGCCACCCTTGCCATGGTTTTGATGTTATTCTGGATTTCTTCCACGCTGCTCCCAAGTAAGATATCGTTGGCACCACCAAGGATGATCACATAAGCCGGCCCCATTGGTCGAACATCATATTGCAAGCGGTCCAGCATCCCGCGGGTGGAATCTCCGTTCATTCCTTCGTTAACCAGAGTGAGGCCAGCCATCTTAGATGAAAGAGCCACCCAGGAGGTCTCCGGTCCGCCCGGGTAACCATAAGTAATGCTGTCCCCCAAACAAACAACCTGGTCCCGCCTGGCTATCTTTGAAAAAGTCTCAAACGCCGTATCGGTAAAAATTGAAAAAATTACGTTTTCGACACTGCTGTGAACCAAGAGACACCTTGCCTCACTGACCATTACTTGAGCCGCAGTCTCCGGGGCAAGTTCTCCTACCCCTGTAACCGGAACAAGAAAAGCGATGTTATGCAAGCCGCGCTCCTCTGCCCGCAGCAAGGCCTTGCGGGTGAAAAGCCTTACCTCGGCCTTGTCAGCCTCTCCCATGCCGAAAGTATAAATGAAACTGCCTCCCTTGAAGGATTCGCCGGCAACTAACGCATCCTCTAGCGGAGCAGGGCTTATATTGACAATGGCGTCAACAGCCGTTCCGGCAAGATCTCCTTTGCTCACTGTTATCATTTTACACCCCTGCCTTGCTTGTCATGTCACCCGGCAATTAATACTTCTCACCGGAGGATTATTTATCCTTTAAAAACAATTTTGGTTTTCATTGGTTTTTTATCCTGTTGCGAAGAGAATTTCTGATGAAGAGATAGGCCAGGCCACTTCCCAGCAGGACCAGCCCCACCAGAGGCAGCCTGGTGTTTATATAAGGCGCAATCAGCTGGTAATTATGCCCGAAAAACATCCCCAACAGGAGATAAAGAAATCCCCATCCCACTGTGAAAATGGAGTTGTATAAAAGAAAATACGGCAGGCTGATGCGGCTGACTCCGGCCATATAGGGGGTCAGGTTGCTCAGGCCCGGCAAAAAACGTCCAAAAACAATAAAAGCCGGAGCCGAACGGTCCAGCAAGGACTGCGCCTGTTCAAATCGCTCGGGAGATATGCGTAAAAAAGCGCCGATCCGGGCAAAGAAAGGCTGGCCAAGGTTTCTGCCGATAAAATAAGCGGTTAAAGAGCCTCCCGTATACCCGGACAGGGTGGCCAGCATGGCGCTGGAAAACTCCAACCGGCCCTGGTTAACCAAAAGGCCGGTCAGGATTACCATGATCCCTCCCGGAAAAGGCACACCCATGGACTCAATAAACACACCCATCAGCAGCCCGACCAGCCCCAGGGTAGAGAGGTAATCAAGAATAAAATCAGACAAAAAAATCCCCCCTTCGGTATTATTAGAATGCCCGGAGGAAGGAACAATATGAGTCGCTGGTCGATCGCAAAAGCCTCATTATAGGGGCTTGTTGACAAACTATATCTTGCTGCCAAAAGGCGACTGTTGAACCCTTGAAACAAGGGGTTTCCCAGTCGCCTTGCCTTGTAATAT
>DNIT01000053.1:18530-18756 GCA_003489345.1 Pelotomaculum sp.
AAGAAGGGCTTTGTCAACAAGCCTTTAAATGGGGCTTGTTGTATTTTGGGCAAAATTATTGTTGGGTATTCTATAATAGAATACTTTTCCTATAGTAGGTTATTATGGTAATATTATGAACAGGCTTAAAATATTACATTATTCGACATGAAATATTATCATGTCCTGTATGGGCGATACATGCAGAAATGGAACGACTGCGTGCTAAACTGAACAGCTGCCTGCT
>DNIT01000132.1:0-468 GCA_003489345.1 Pelotomaculum sp.
GCTCTGTTTTTACGGGGGTAAGCCTCTATAAGTTTTAATTTGCAATAAGATGCCATTGCTTCTTCGGATGGCTTTTTAAAATACATAAGAACAGGCTTCCTTTGATTATCAAGAAGCATCCTCACATCTGCGCATACATTGCACAAAACCTGAATGGTCGGTAGGTTTATTACTTTATTATTTAGATAGCCCTGAAGAAATTGCAAGTTCAGCACGGTAGTCCTTGCCGTAAGTATGATAAAAGAATCCGAAGACAACCTGCACTATGCTATTCATTTCGAGTAAACACTCAAAATTTGACTGGCTTTTATTGCAAGCATAAAGATCACTTATATTTTTTGATATTTCCACAACATCAGGTATTATTCCACCATTATGGCAATCCTATATAGCGATTGCAACAAACCCATTTTCAATGTACTCCTTTCAGACTATATAAGCAACAGAATTAACCCTGTGTCAAAGTCA
>DNIT01000132.1:578-1475 GCA_003489345.1 Pelotomaculum sp.
GTTTCATATTAATATTATTAGCCTTGGCGGAGCAATTTGTTTTCCGCCAAGGCTTTTCTTAATAAATGAAAATTTGTGTTGATTAGTAATTTCAATTATTATTAGGTTAATCTTTATCTTATATAACTTATCCTACACCTGGATTTACATCTCCATCAATACCTGGTGAAGTAATTTCCTTTAATTCAACATTTTCACATTCAAATATATTTCCTGATTCATCTGAGATCTTTTGGTATTCCTCAACCGTATCAACCATAAGAGTTAAATTGCCTTTTTCATTTTTATGGATTTCTCGCTTAACAGGATACCCGGTTAATTGGTCAACATATATTATTGTAGTTGTATCTCCATGTGAAGTAGTAATTTTTTTCACTTCTTTTCCATTGACTTTATCTTTGCCACAATATTGCCACTTACTGCCATCAAGTTCATTTTTTACATCTTCAAGTAAAGATTTCTTAAGTAACTGCCTATTTAAACTTGCTACTTTTTTGGGAAGCACCCATGTAAATCCGGTAATTTGATCATCATCATACCCGATAGATATAATTCTTTCTCCAAATTCCTTTACTATTATACTATTTATTAGCGTACCGTTCTTATCATAAGTATCTGTTCTCTCCTCAAGGTTTTTAAGATCTCTCCAGTGTTCTGTATAACTTCCATTGGAAGATACTATTTTTATATGTTCTATATTTATGTTATTCAACTGATTTGCTGCTTCAAGGGAGATCTCAGCGGCATAAGAATTACTTTTAAATTGGTAACCAATTAAAAAAATACTCAAAACAAATACTGAAATCAAAATTTTTGAGATACATTTTTTAAACATATTTAATTTAACACCACCTTAACTAATAATATTATTTAATTTATAAAAAATATTTTAATTTG
>DNIT01000132.1:1586-2698 GCA_003489345.1 Pelotomaculum sp.
ACTTCCACCCATTACCAAAACTAAGGGAGCTTTCTCCAACAGGTGTATTTGGTCGGCTAATTCGTCACGCATTTGGATAACCAAGCTCGTAACTGAGTCCGATAGGATTGTCAAAAGCTGCAAGGTAAGTACCAGAACTATAAGTTCCGGAATATGCATTTGTCAAACTGGGAGAACTATATAGTGATATTGGTGAACTGCTTATAACCTTACAGTTGTTTGCACCACTATTGATATATCTATCGGCCATATTATCAATTGGATACCACGCTGCTCAACCAACTGCCAAGTTTGTATATTCTCCATAACTAGCATTAGGATAATAAACCTTTAGCCAATCATAACCGCTCCCACTTACAGGAGCGAGGTCGTTCGGATAGTTAGCAGTAAATTGTGGGAAATCCGCATCATTGGGTTGAACAGAAATAATCGAGTATGACAAACTAGGCCCAGTTCTAATATTTATGGCAGAAGCTTTAACATCAAATATACTTGGTCCTTGAGAAGCAAAGGCATTTACAGTGAAAATAAAACTAAATAGAAGGCACAAAAATATAATCATTAATAACTTATTTTTCAATGTCATTTTGATAATCATATTATACTGCATTTTTAAACCTCCTCGTATCATAATACAATAACAACCTGATAGTCTAAATCCCAATTAAGGGATAGAATGACAAGCAGATATAGGTTGGAAACCGCTTCTCCAATTTCAGTCTACCGTAGCCAGCGAACTCTATAATCGTTTCAGCAGCGGGTATAGTAACGGTATAGGTCAGTCGCGACTTGTGTTGTGGTAATGACAGAATATTTTAATTTGACGATTGTCTTTTTCGAAAAAATTTACAGTGAATATGCCGACGCAGAATGTGCATGTTAACCGCTGAGATTGAGCACGCTGACCGTTGAAATTGTGCATGGTCACCGCACGGATTGTGCATTGGAAAATAGTGTCTGTATACCTCTATATAATGGATTTATGTGTCGTAATTTCGGCGCAAATAAATTTATAGGAGGTCATGCGGATGACCAATTACAGGTAGCGCCTGAGGTTTGGAAACCCTGGGATCAACAAGCAGGACATGACCGCCGCCTGCGAGTGTTCAAGA
>DNIT01000132.1:2806-3297 GCA_003489345.1 Pelotomaculum sp.
CAAGAAATACTGTGGCAAATGTTCTGAAACGTGCATCAGACTGTGACCTGTTTAATCAGTGTAGTCAAGGTACTCATTTTGGTTGTGGATAAGATGTTCAACGGCAACGGAAGCCATGCACAATCTTCGGCGGAACTCATGCACAACATCAAACGGTCAAGCTGCACTCACACGACGGAATATCCATTTACAGCTTGGAAATGCTATTTAATTACATAGTCCTCACCTCCAACATGACTAATTTTTCTATTTATAAAGAAAAATTTAGCATATCTTGGTTTTATTGTCTATGGCTCTTGTCATTTATTGCAAAAACGTGTCTAAATCATGCAAAATCGTGCTTAAGTTGCATAAACAAAACTGTTATATAATGAAGAAGCATTTAAAACCTCTTGATTTCCAAAATTCGGAATTTATCTGCTCTTCCAGTTCTATAACTCTTTCCTTTGTCATTAGCGCCTTTTTATCTGTGTTTACAAAAACAACTTCAT
>DNIT01000132.1:3502-4233 GCA_003489345.1 Pelotomaculum sp.
TTTTGTCGTCTGTATGATATAAGGCTTCTGCTGGGGCTTGTTAGTCTTTTTGCAGATATGACATACGAAGGCTCCCGCAGTATTACCGGCCAATATCTGGCTCTTCTGGGCGCAAGTGCAACAGTAGTAGGGTTTGTTTCAGGGTTTGGAGAACTCGTCGGCTATGGTCTGCGCCTTGTATCCGGATATTTTAGCGATCGAACGCAGAAATATTGGACTATAACGATTATGGGGTATGCCCTTAACTTATTTATTGTGCCACTTTTGGCACTTGCAGGACGCTGGGAAATCGCTGCTATTCTTATCGTTGGGGAGCGCATGGGAAAAGCAATCCGGACCCCGGCCCGTGACGCGATGCTTTCTCATGCAACGCAAAGTATAGGCCGGGGTTGGGGTTTTGGCTTCCATGAGGCTATGGATCAGATTGGAGCCGTTACCGGCCCTTTAATAGTCGCAGCCATCTTATATTTTAAGGGGAATTACCAAACAGGTTTTGGTATTTTACTAATACCGGCTCTCTTTGCGCTCGGGATACTTCTTACTGCAAGAATACTCTATCCCCGGCCACGCGATCTGGAAGTCAACAATCCAAAGATTCAAACCAAGGGATTGCATCAGGCGTTTTGGCTTTACCTGGCAGCTGTAGGAATGGTTGCGGCAGGTTATGCTGACTTCCCGCTTATTGCCTATCATTTTAAAAGAGTCGCACTCGCTCCCGATACCTGGATTCC
>DNIT01000132.1:4359-4806 GCA_003489345.1 Pelotomaculum sp.
CCCGATACCTGGATTCCAATTTTCTATTCGGTTGCTATGGGAATGGATGCTTTAGCGGCGCTTATTTTTGGGCGATTGTTTGATCGGATTGGAGCTTCTGTTTTAATTTTTGTTACTATGCTGTCAGCATTTTTTGCTCCGCTCGTATTTTTAGGCAACTTATACCCGGCCTTGATCGGGACGGCGCTATGGGGTGTGGGCATAGGGGCACAGGAATCGATTATGAGGGCGGCAGTTGCTGAAATGGTCCCGGCTGACAGGCGGGGAACCGCTTATGGAGTTTTTAATACGGGATATGGTTTGCTTTGGTCTGCAGGCAGTGCCTTAATGGGGATTCTTTATAATGTTTCAGTTCCATCGCTGGTGGCATTTTCTATGTTGACTCAAGTTGCTTCAATAATTCTCCTATTTATAGTCTATAGAAGCTAAATAGAATAAGTGCTGTTT
>DNIT01000132.1:5003-5295 GCA_003489345.1 Pelotomaculum sp.
TTATCTTAAAGGTTCGTCCTCCGTCGGCTTGTCTTTCAGCACGTAGAAAAATGGCGTTTCCCATGGCTTGGTCATAAAATCCCCGTGCAAATTCATATAAATGCGTAACGAAGAAAACCTTGATTCGTTTTTCCAATAATGCGCTAACTATCTGCCTTGCGATCTCCGAGCCTTCTCTTTCGTTTGTGGCGGCAAAGGATTCATTATAAAGCAATAATGAATTTGCCTTTATATTGTCTACAATATCGCTCATTCTACTGAGTTCCTCATCAAGTTTTCCGCTGTTCATAGT
>DNIT01000132.1:5622-13302 GCA_003489345.1 Pelotomaculum sp.
AGGGGAAAGGACACCGGCTCCCCCTTTTGCGTAAGTTTTCCGTATAGATTCAAACAACCAATGTAAAAAGCCAATTCGGTCCGCAATATTTTAAAAAAGCTGAGAATATGGTCAGTGGACTGGGCGAGCGCATTGGCAACAAGGTTGATACCCCGATCTTTTAATTCCGACAGAGCTCTGGCGCCGCTTTCATCGCGCTCGCTAATATATAAGGTGAAAGCTTTTGGCTTTTTTGCAAACAGCTGCTTAATCCAATTTTGTTTTTTGTATTCGTCCTTTGGTTTGCGAAGTATATAGTTGATACCTTTATTTCCTTTCCCCAATTCAGCGCTGATCAAAACCCCGTCATTGAATTTAAGTTCCTTTAGGTGATTTTGGATGGCAGCAAAATATTCATCATCAAGTTCTCTTTTGAGCATCGCAAATAAAACTGTAAAGCCCTCCGACGTAAAATCATCGGAGTACTTATCAGCGATATTCCTTAATTTTTTAAGCATGCCCAGAAACATCTGCATCACTTCTATGGCTCTATGCAGTATTGAGGAGGGATGCCTGCTGAAAAAACTGAAATAATTTTTTCTCTCGCTTTCAATTGATTCAACCGCTATAGCGTAGATATCCCTGACAATAGAAGGGTTTTTCAGGCAATCTTTAAGAATATATTGGCGATATAGTATTTTGTCCAGATCATTTAAACAGGACAGAACTGCTTTCTTTGTCACTTCAAATAAAACATCATCACCGAGCGCCATTGCATTGAAAAGCACATTTAACTCCAGGTCTTGTATTTGTGCCTGTTCATTTGCCGGTAATTCCCGCTGCAAATCGAAATCATGGTCTTTATACATAAGTAAAGGCTTTATAATTTTATACGCTCCTTTAAACTATCGTAGGTAAGCCGGTACTTTTCGGCAATTGTTACCGCATATGAAAGTCCGTCATTGGGCTTTCTTAAAATTTTATATGTACGCAAGGCCGGATTTTCGGGAACCACCGTACTGACCATACTTACGGTTTTCTCGCTTAAAGAAGCCAATTCACCTATGAACGTTACACAAACACACAACATATCTAATGCTATTATTTTTTCCATGATCTTTTTACCCAAATAAATAGCGTCTTTTAATGTTGTGGAAGTGAAAATTTCATTCATTATGATAATACTGTTTGATGTTGCCCGGTTTAGAATATAATGAATTCTGACCAAGTCATCCTGCAGTTTGCCACGGAGATTTTTAATGTTTTCTTCTTTTTCAAAATGCGTAAAGAGTCTGTCAAACAGAAAGAGTTTTGCTTTCCTGCCCGGGACGGGGCAACCTATAGAGGCCAGATAATGCAGCTGTCCAAAAGTGCGGGCGAAGGTTGTTTTACCGCCCTGGTTTGGACCGGATACTACAAAAATTCGCTCCTTGTCTTTAAGATAAAAATCGTTGCATACAATGGGCAAGTTTTCGGCAGTGAGTTTGTTGGCTAAGGCTAAATCAAACCCTTCATAATCATAGATTTCTTTGCATTCATCTGAAATTTGCGGATAACAAAATTTCAATCCAGATTTTTTGAGTTTTGTGACATACTCCAGATAGGAGATGTAAAATTGTACTTCCCGGTCAAAAACTTCTATTGTTCTAGCCAGATAATTGCGGTTCTTTGCGCAAAACTCATTAAGAATTAAGAATATATCAGGATACAATTGTGCTACCAAATTTAGTACTCCCGCTTCAATATGGTTCATGTCAGCCCAGTTGGAAAATTTCACTCTGTACTCTTTAACCGATCCCTGTTTAAATTTCTCAAAGGTTTTCTCCACTTGAATGCTGTAATCAGTCTCAGATTTATATTTGCAAACCTTGATGCAGTTATCTTTTATAAGGAGGCAATATTTTAAGGCGGATAAATCTGCTTCAAGCTTTTTCGTTTCTGATAGAAGCGATGTGAAACCTGTGGATTTGACATAGTTAGATATATATTCAAGGAAGGCTAAAAAACCGCGCGATTTTAAATCTGTTAGGGTTAAAGCCTCTACCAGAGAATTAACAGCTTCGCAATAAACTTCTACTGCATCTAAAAACCATTTTTCCTTCTGGTATTTGTAGTACAGCTTGTGTGCCTGGGCTAGATGTTCTCGCATTGTACGCATTTTTTGTGCAAATGATTTTATATGCTCAAACAGTATTTTATTTTCAAGCTCCCGCATTATTTCATGACGATACTCGATCGCATCGATATCGGTTAAAGGAGTGTAAAAAAACGGTTTTAAATTGTATTCCCCCTTACCGACCGTAATGGCTTCTACAATCTGGTCAAGATTTAAATCAATAAAAAAGTCAGGGGCTTCAAGAGTTTCTTTTATTAAGTCTGATTTTTTTTCAAATAGGATGCTGTGGAAAGTCATGACAAACACCTCCTTGGCTATTTAAGCGGAATTACAACAGCAATTGCACAGCGCCAACCCTGACGCTTTGCAGGGGAACCATACCCGAGCAAGGTTAGCAGGTAACCGCAACAGACTTAATAATAAAAGAATCTCCTTTTGGAACCGCAGCCAGTAAAAAAGCTGATAGTTTCTACCTTTGTTTTCGTAGAAGCCATCAGCTGTCAATCAGCATTTCGGATTTTTCCAATAGGGAGCTTCATCCCTTTTTTTAAATAAAAAATAACATTTTTTGACGGGGCCTGCAAGGATTAATTTTATCTTCCTTTCTTTCCTGCCAGATCCATGTATAACTATATAAGCAGCCCAATGTTAACCAACGTGACTTCAGCGGGAATAGTTCCGGTAACCGCACAAAGTGGCACTGAAAAAAAATACACCCTAAATAGCACGCAAACCTCATTAGAAGAGAAATTTGGTACCTGAAGCTTTATTTATCTCCTTCTTCAGGTACGATGCAGATGAAGTCAAAATCCTCGTTTGAGGTACTGCTGAACTGATGGAGTGAATCGGCAGGCACGTATGCAACCGAACCTTCTCCCAGGAGAGTCTCCTTACCGTCGACGAATAGTACCCCCTGCCCGCGCAGGATATAATTTATATGCGGCCAGGGATGGCTGTGGCGGGGCGAGTTGCCGCCGTCTTTCAAAGAAAAAAGGCGCATAACCCAGCCTGTCCACCCCTCCTGCGGGCCGATCAAGGTCTTTTTGCAAGCATTTACCGCACCGGGGGCGTTAACTTTTATTTCTTCCAGGTTTTTGACGCTGCCAACGAACACGTTAGATTCCTCCCAAGCCTTTTTTCTAGTAATTCAGGGTGCAAAAAAAAATCCCTGCAGGGGATTTAAATTTGTTTGTTATTATGAGTGTCTTAAATGGCATCGGGTTAAAACATTTCAAGTGAAATTGAAAATGGAGGCTTCTGCTGCGGCCTTTGCATACTGCATTTCTACAGGGCAGGTGCGAATAAATTCACACCTGCTTTTTCCTTTTAAATTTATTTTACTGGCTTTTACCGCTTTGGTCTTCAGCCTGGTTGGTTTTGTTGGGTTTTGTAACCGGGATGGCCGGGTTGACCGGAGCTCCGGTTTGTTCCGAGGTAATACCCTGGCCGTGTATAGTGCAGGTCTCAGTAGGTACGCGCTGGGCGTAATCCAGTACGGTGGCAGGGACCTGGTAGGGCAGTTTAATCATTGGCTTGATAATCCGGTCGGGGCAGTACTGGCTGGGGAGCTGCCCGCTGGCCGCGCAAACTTCCACAAAAACATGCACATTATCCTGCTCCGTGGGCACTGTTCCTTCAGCAAACAAGTCCGTTACCAGAGAGTCGGCAGGTGTGTTTGGCCCCGGCAAAAGACCGGACTTGCTGTCGACCGTTGCCGAGACCACCCCGGCCGGGGCGGTGAAGTCCTGGGCCGGAAGGCCGCTCAAGGCCTTGCTCATAATCTCCTGCCAGATTTTTGCCGGATACATGCCGCCATAAGCCTGCGGCATGGATGTGGGAGTATCGTAGCCGATCCACACTGCCGCCGTAAGCTCGGGGGTATAACCGACAAACCAGATATCCTTGCCGTCGTCGGTGGTTCCTGTTTTACCAGCCGCCGGTCTCCCGATTTGGGCGCCGGTTCCGGTACCGCTTTGAACCACGGATTTCAGCATGTCCGTAATCAAATAAGCGGTGGTCGCCTTCATGGCCGAGCGCTGCTTGGAGACATGCTGATCGAGGATGACGCCGTCTGCTTTTTCGACTCTAATAATGGCGGTAGGCTCAATGTACACACCATGGTTGGCAAAAGCGCCATATGCAGTCGCCATCTGCAGCGGTGTCACCCCTTCATGCAGGCCGCCAAGCGCCATGCTGAGGCCGTGCACGTCCGGATCAAGCTTGATGCCAAGCCCGGAAGCGAAGCGGATGGCATCGCTGGTACCAACGATGTCAAGCAGTTTAACGGCAACAACGTTTACAGAGCGAGTAAGAGCCTCCCGCAGGGTTAGCAAGCCCCGGAAGACACCGTCAGAGTTGCGTGGCGAGTAGGAACCGTAACTGACCGGGATATCGTCAACCACCGAGGCAGCCCCGAGTCCATGGTATTCGATGGCTGGCCCGTAAGCTGCAATGGGTTTAAAGGCAGAACCTGGCTGGCGTGTTGTCTGGCTGGCCCGGTTCCAGGACCTCTTCTGGGTATGCTCCCGCCCGCCCACCAGGGCAACGATGTGACCGGTTTGAGGATCGAGGACCACCACCGCCCCCTGGGGTTGCATGACACCGTTGGCGTCGGCGTTTGAGGCGGGGAAATTGGAGGACCTGCTCATGGCTGCCTCCGCTATTTGCTGGATTTTGGGATCAAGGGAGGTGTATACCTTCAGCCCCCCCTTGAAAACCTCAGCTTCGCCATATTGTTCAATTAGTTTTTCGGTCACATAATCAAGAAAATATGGATATGGGTACTGTCGCTGAGAGACTTCGTTGGTGTCCAGCTTCAGTTCCATATCCTTGGCCTGGTCGGCTTGTTGCTGGGAGATAAAGTTGTATTTGACCATCCTGTCCAGCACGGCGTTACGCCTGGATAGAACGGTCTTAATATGTTTTTCCTTTTCCTCATCTTTTAGAGTGTAAATTTTAAAAGGGTCATAGGCGCTGGGCGCCTGGGGCAGCCCGGCGAGCAGGGCTCCTTCCTCAAGGTTGAGCTTGCCCACATCTTTGCCGAAAAAGGTCTGGGCCGCGGCTTGAATGCCGTAAGCGCCTTCGCCAAGGTATATATTATTAAGATACATCTCCAGAATTTCGTCCTTGGTGTAGCGCCTTTCCACCTGGAAGGCCAGGATAATTTCCTGGATTTTTCTCTTGGCGGTTTGCTCTGGGCTCAGAAAAGAGATTTTGACCAACTGCTGGGTAATGGTGCTGCCTCCCTCAACGATTTGCCTGGAGGTCAGGTCGGACCAGGCGGCCCTGGCAATGCCGCGGATGCTGATGCCGTGGTGTTGGTAGAAAGCCGGGTCTTCTATGGCCAAAAAGGCGTTCTTAACGATGTCGGGGATTTCCTCTAAATCAACCGGAACGCTGTTTTTAAGACCAACATTGGTAACCAGGTTGCCGTCCTTGTCGTAAATCATTGTGGAGGCGCCGGATTCCAGGGCACCCGGGCTGATGACCGGCAAATCCCTGATACTGGTGAAGAGCACGGCCGCCAGCACGCAGCCGGCGCCTATGATGGCGATGCCCAGCAGAAGAAAAAAGAACCGTGAAAGTTTTAACTTCCTTTTTAACCTTCTTGCCAAGTCTCGATCCTCCATTTAAACAATTTACTGAATTATAACATATCCTTAAGGGCATGTAATAAACAAATATTACCTGTTATGTAAAGCAAAAAATAAGGCCTCCTGTGGAGGACCTTATCGGAGGTTTATTGTCAAAAGGGGTCGAAAGGTGGAAAGTTCGGAGGCAGATTCGGTTTTTGTATCGGGGTTGTCGGCATCTTCGGCAAAGCCCCATAAGGCAGGGGAATGGCAATAATCTGGCCGGGAAAAATCAAGTTGGGATTGGTAATTTGGGGATTGAACTGCAACAGCGCGCCCGGCGGGATATTATACCTCAATGCGATTGAAGTCACCGTATCTCCAGGCTGGACAATGTAAAGCGACCCCCTTGGTACGGGGCTTGCACCTGCGATTGGAATATGGATAATCTGCCCGGGGTAGATGGCATCCGGATTGGCAAGGATCGGGTTGACTCTGACAATGTTTTGCACAGTGACACCAAAGCGGGCCGCGATGGATGTCAAGGTATCACCGGGCTGGATGACGTAGTCCATAAGGACACCTCCTTTTTCCCTATAATATTCTGCAGTGGTAGAAAGTGTAACCAGAAGGGACCCTGCTTTCAAAAAAGCCCTCTCTGACATCGTTCACGGTTACAAAGATTGGTCTTGGCCAGGAGAAGAGCCACCGGAAAATGGGCACAAAAAAAGGCTCAAGATAACCTCGATGATCTGGCCTTGCTTGAGCTTTATCCTCCGGCGCCGCTCTCCATCTACGCAATCGACGAGCCGTCTTGTTCATCGGTTCCGGTGATATTGGCATCGCCGGTGGTGAAGGTGATAATCTTGTCGGCGCCCAACAGCTTTTGATTGCCGCCCTGAAGGTTTTCGGAGATGGTCAGGATATAGACGGTATTGCTATCTAACCCGTGCCTGGGATGGATGATGATCTCCTTTTTCTGCTCTGAATTATCATTCGGTCCAGCCATGATCACATCTATCTCGACGGGTTGCTTCTTGCTGCTTTCCAGAGAGAAACACTGGAGGTTGTGGTCCCGCACCGCATCCGTAATGACGTTGTTGGAAAAAGTCAGTTTGATATCCGTGTTAACCGGAACATTTTTGTCGCCGGAAGCGATATTGCTGTTGTCCAGTGTCAGTGAAAGATAGGGACTGCACAGTTTCTTGTTAAAGGGCGTGATGTCGATGATTTCATACGTTGAAAACGTAATCGTGTGGTTTTCTTTCAGATATTTATAGTTATTGGCTTGCAATAGCTTGGATATGTTCAATTTATATACCCTGCCGTCAGTGAGCCGGGTCCGGGGTCTGACAATAAAGGTTCTTTCAGCTTTTTGTCCAAGCATTTTTTCATTTCCGGGTATGACATCGACAGGCACTTCTTTCATCCCCTCGTCAAACAGATGGAAGCCTGTCATATTCCTCTTCGTGCCGTCCGGGATTCGGTGATCCATGATCGCGGAAACATTGGCAGAGAAAACCAACTCAATGGCAAACCCGTCCTTACCAGGGTGGTTCAGATGAATCGCCTGTAAGGTTAACGGGTTCTCACCGGCCGCATGTCCCTGGGAAAGCGAGGCGATAAAGGAATCAAGTGCATCAATCTGTTCGACCGGCAGTTTTCGTATATTGCCGATGATCCTGTTAATCTTTGGCGATTCAGGTTCACTCAACAACTCCTCGCCGAGCAACTCGCCTAAACTCATCCCCAACCCAAGTGATAGTTTCCTTAGAGTCTCAAGCGTCGGCTGCTTTTCTCCGGATTCAATTCTCCAGATAAACGACTGACTTAAACCGGATTGTTTGGCCAGCTTGGATGTGGAAAGCATCCTACTTTCTCTTATCTGTTTCAAATGGTCCCCAAAGTTCATGACTGCAGGTCATCTCCCTAGTAAGGATTATGCCATAATTTTTGGTAATAAACAATATTTGTTCACCCGATGAGGTTGCTGTATGAAAGGCTCCGTGAAGA
>DNIT01000075.1:0-265 GCA_003489345.1 Pelotomaculum sp.
CAATACCCAAATTCACCCTGGAGGTCAACTTTGCTAGTTCTGCAATGTGCAGGGCCACAGCCAGCGGTTCCACCAGAGCCGCTTTCCGCAAGGACATGGATGGGGGAATTTTCAAAAGGTACTCCGGCTTCATCAAGAGGTATGCGGCAAAACAGCCGGGGGAAACCTCACCGATAAAGCCCAGTTCCGGGCAGCGATTCCCCTGACCTTGCCGGCACCACGCACAGTTCCCGCAGGAGACCCGCGGGTCTCCCACCACCCCGTC
>DNIT01000075.1:358-13557 GCA_003489345.1 Pelotomaculum sp.
CGTCGCCAGGCATAAGCCCGGTCACATCAGCCCCGACAGCGGCAACCACTCCTGAAAATTCATGTCCCATGGTAACCGGGCTATACGTTACAAACATTCCCTTGCGGTATATATGCAAGTCCGATCCGCAGATGCCGGCATAGGCCACTTTAATCAAAACTTCGCCGGGAGCGCAGACGGGCTGTGGGACTTCTTCCACCCTGACATCTCCAATGCCGTAATAACGGGCTGCCAACATGCTCTTCTCCTGCCTTCCTCCGCTAGTCTCGGGCGAACCGTTCCAGGATGGCGTTGCCGTGGGCCGGAAAACCTTCGTAATCAGCCAGCTTGACCATGGCGTCCTGCAGATTGGACAGCCCTTCCTTGGAGAAATACTCAAAGGTAACGGCTTTGTAGAAATCCGCCGTTTTCAGCCCCCCGGAAACCACCGCCCGGCGCCCGGTGGGCAGGACATGGTTGGGACCGGAGCCAAAACAACCGGTGCTCAGAGGGGTATAGTGACCAAGGTAGATACCGCCGGCGTTTTTAATTTTCTGCATATCCAGGATGGGTTCCCTGGTCATGATTTCCAGGTGTTCCACCGCATACGCATTGGCATAAGCAATTGATTCCTCAAGTGAGTCGGTAATGACGATCGCTCCATATTTTTTCAAAGATTCGACCACAAAGTTTTTGCGGTAATCACTCAATCTTTCAATATGGCGGCCTATCCGCTCCTGTACAGCATAAGCCAGCTCCCTGACGTGGGTCACCAGGACCCCGGCGGAGTCCAAACCGTGCTCTGCCTGGATACAGATGTCCGCCGCGGCGAACTCCGGATCTGCCGACTCGTCCGCAATAATAAGCCCTTCGCCGGGTCCGGCATGGGTACCGATCTCAACCTGGCCGTAAAGCAGCTTAAAGGCCGCCAGCACCCACTTGCTGCCCGGACCCACTATTTTGTCCACCTTAGGGACGGTTTGGGTACCGTAGGCCATAGCCGCTACAGCCTGGCTGCCGCCTATCCTGTAGACCGAGTCAGCCCCGCATACGTCGCAGGCGATCAGTGTTCCCGCAGGCACCGAGCCGTCCGGTGCGGACGGAGTGCATACGGTTACTTGCGGAACCCCCGCCACCTTGGCCGGCAAGGCCGACATCATCACCGCGGACGGGAACCAACCCCTGCCGCCGGGGACATAACACCCGACCTTCTCCAGGGGAATTACCATCTGCCCGGCCAGCAGGCCCGGCGAAAGCTCGGTGGACCACATTTTGTTGGGCATCTGGGCAGCGTGAAAACGCTTGACGTTGCCGGCCAGTGTTTTTATAGCGTCTACAGTTTCCGGATCAACCTTGGCGTAGGCATCCTGAATTTCCTCAGCTGTTACTTTGATCTGGTCTTTGGAAATGGAAATACCGTCAAATTCCCTCGTATAATCCACCAGCGCCTCGTCGCCGCGCTCCTTGACCCGGTCGATAACTTTGGCTACATCACCCAGGATGGAACCCGTCTCCACCTCGCTTCTTTTCATGATCCTGCTATAATCCCCGGCAGCCATTTCCTTGAGTTCATAAACCCGGATGTACATGTTTTGTCCCCCTCTGCTCAGATAATATCCAACTTTAAAAAAAACAGACAAACTCCTGAGGATTGGAGCCTGCCTCCCGGCGACCTCGCAAACTAACGTACAATAAATAATTAATGCTTTAACATGGTAAAGTAAACGCTTATTGTTTTCGATAACAAATCACAAATTCCTCTTTTTTAGGGAATTTTTCTGACCAGGGCTTCATGGAATCCTTGCCGTAGCTCTACTGCTATAAACTCTATTATTAAAATATTGGCGCAAATTGTTTTCTTTAGAGGATTTGGAAAATTAACAGCCAATTATCCTTTATTAAAATAAAAACGACAGGGGGTGTCAAGCGTTTGAGCATGTCTGGTAATCTTACCGCCTCTTGGGAGGCGGCGCTGCAAAAACTAATTGAAGGAAACAACAGATTTACCAGCGGCAAACTTGCCGACAAGGAACTTGGAGCAGGACGGCGGCAAGAACTCTCAAAGGGTCAAAACCCTTTTGCCGTAATCGTTTCCTGTTCGGACTCCCGCGTACCGCCTGAGCTCCTGTTCGACCAGGCCCTGGGCGACATATTTGTGGTACGGACGGCTGGTAATGTTGTAGACGCAATTGCGATAGGCAGTGTGGAATATGCTGTGGAGCACCTGCAGACACCGCTGGTAGTGGTGATGGGCCACGAAAATTGCGGCGCCGTTAAGGCTGCTGTGGACGGCGGAGAAACCGAGGGAAGCATAGGGGCTATTATTGATAAGATAGAACCCTCTCTGGCTAAGGCAAAGGCGGCCGGCGCAACCGGCGCACAGCTCTATGAGGCTGCTACCGATGAAAATATTATGTCAACCATACGGGACCTGCAAGAGAGTCCCGTCATCCAGCACCTGCTGGCAAGCGGTAATCTGACGCTGGCGGGCGCTAAATACCACCTGGGATCAGGTGAAGTGGCCTTTCATGTCAGTAAGTAGCCCTGAACAAATTCGCTTCCGGTGGCTTGTAGGCATATCTGCAGGCTTTTAAGGTGAATGATGAATGAGCGCACCCGCTCTATAAACCAGGCCTCAAATCGTATTATATCCTTAAAAATTATATCCTTAAAAACTAAAGGGCGGCTGTGAAAAAGCCGCCCTTTAGGTTGTCCGCCCCGGAAATGTAAATTCCCTTTGCAGCAACTCCTTGAAATCTTCGGCCGATACCGGTCGCCCGAACATAAAGCCCTGCATCTCGCTGCAGTGATGCTGCTTTAAGAAATCCAACTGTTTCTCGTTTTCGACTCCCTCTGCAACAACCCCCAGGTTCAGGCTTTTACCCAGGTATAAGACTGTTGCCGCGATGGCCTCATGGTTGCGGTTGGAACCGATTTCACTAACAAACGACCGGTCAATTTTCAGCTTGTTAACCGGAAAGCGCCTTAAGTAACCAAGTGAGAGACTTGAACCAAAGTCGTCAATGGTCAGAACAATCCCCATGTTCTTCAGCTCTTCCAGAACTCTGAATGTATATTCAGCGTCCTGCATGGCGAGTTTTTCAGTGATTTCCAGTTCCAGCCAGCTGGGGTCGAGTCCTGTTTCTTGTAAAATCCGAGAGACGGTATCAACCAGGTTCTGCAGTTGAAACTGCCGTGCGGAAAGATTCACTGCTACCCGTATGGGCAGCAGTCCCGCCTCCTGCCAGGCCTTATTTTGGGCACAGGCCGTCCGCAGGATCCATTCGCCGATAGGGACGATCAACCCCGTCTCTTCCGCCACGGGAATAAACTGATCGGGAGGTACCAGTCCCAGCCGCGGGTGCTGCCAGCGTGCCAGGGCCTCCACGCCAACTATCAACTTCGTGTCTATGTTTACCTTGGGCTGGTAGTAAACTACAAATTCGTTAAGGCTCAAGCCACGACGCAGACTATTTTCCAGAAATAGCCTCTCAAAAGCTTTGGCGTTCATGGACGGGTTGTATAACTGATAGTTGTTTTTGCCCATTTCCTTGGCCCGGTACATAGCTGTATCGGCGTTTTTGAGCAAGGTTTCAGCATCATTGCCGTCGTTGGGATAAAGGACAATTCCAATGCTGGTAGTGATAAAAAGTTCATAGCCATCAATTTTAAAGGGTCGCCGGATGGACTCCACTATTTTTTGGGCTACTCCGGCGGCGGCTGCTCCTCTGTCTATATCCGGCAGCAGCAGAGTAAATTCGTCCCCTCCCAGCCTGGCCACCGTGTCTTCCTCACGTACGCACGCAGTCAAACGCTCGGCCACACTTTTAAGCAGCCGATCGCCCAAACCATGGCCGAGGGTATCATTAATCAGCTTAAACCGGTCCAGATCCAGGTACAGCACTGCCAGAGGCTGATGGTGCCGCTTAGCGTGGGCAATGGCCAGAGAGAGACGGTCCTTGAACAGCATCCGGTTGGGCAGTCCGGTAACCGGATCATGGAAAGCCTGATACCTGATCATCTCTTCAAAGCGTTGCCTTTCGGAGATACTTCTGGAAACAAAAACAGTCCTGGTTTCGCCTGCGGCTGTGCTGTAAGTTTTCCCGGTACTTTCCAGCCAGCAGAATTCCCCGTTTTTTGCCACAGCCCGGTAAACCAGCTGACCCGAGGCGAAGTGCTCCAATAGCAGTTTGCCCAACGAAGCCATAACCGCCGCGTGATCCTCCTGGTAAATAAAATCAGTCACGTGTTTCCCCAGAAGGTCACTGGGTTCATATTCCAGGACATCTTTATAATTGGGACTGACGTAAAGGTACCGTCCCTTTGGATCAATCTCACTAATCAGATCGTAGGTGTTCTCTGTCAAGGTGCGGTACCTCTCTTTACTTTCGTAAAGGGCGTGATGGGACTGCGCCAGCGATTCAAGCATTTTATTAACTGCCGTGGCCAGGTCTGTAAGCTCATCCCTACCTGTCATAGAGACGCGCAAGGAGAGATCACTGCTGGCGCTGATGCCCCGTACACTGCTGTTCAGGGCGGCTAGCCGCGATAGTACCATTTTTTCTATCAGGAGCAGTACCACAATTCCAAAAATAAGGCAGAAGGCCAGCAATGGCAGGATATAATAATGAACACTGGCTAAACCCAGCCGGTAGATATCCCTGGGCATCGCGACTTTCAAAATCAGGGCCGGATTTCCATACAGATCCTTGAGCAACCCGTAGCCGGCCACAGTCTCCTCGCTTAGAGGACGCACCACCACCTGCTCCTGTTCCAATAAGGCCGGGTAAACATCCTTTAGCTCGGGTGATTTCTCCGCCAGATCATAACGTTCCAAGACCAAAGGAAGCTGGAGCTTTCTGGCAAGCCGCCCGATCTCCTCCTCATCCAGATAGCGGCCCATAATCAGTGAACCTCTTGCCGGTCCATTACCCGCACTGGTGCGGATCGGCTGGGAATCAATAAGCACCGGACCCTCGGGCAGTAGAATAATGCCTGCCCGGCTGCCGTCTGTCTGTGGGTGCGACAGCAGCAGGCTGCCGGGCCCAAGCTGCTGCTTCAGGCTTTCCGGAACCACTGTCTCTTTTTTGTTCAAAACGTCATAGCCTCTATCGTAAACAATCTCCCCCGCGGAGTTGACATAAATAATCAAATTAATCCTGAACCGGGTGTAGGCGTAAGCGTTTTCCGGAAGATTTCTCTTGATATAGTCTTCGCTGGCATCCTCAATGAAGGCATAGCTTTCATCCCAATTGGCCCAGTCATAGTTGATGGAATAAAGAGAAGCGATATCTTCGGTTACAGCATTGAGGGCACGTTCAGTATTTTGCTGACTGGTCTGTTCATCCAACGCGGCGAAACGTTCCAACATCGAGTATCTTGAGATTGCATAAAGCAATATAATTAATACGGTCAGTGTAATTCCGAAGATTACCAATATCTTTTTGCGAAGTGTCATAAAAGTCCCTCCGGATTATTTCGGAGCCGACAAATCCTTCCGCAACTTTTTCCCAATAAAACTCTAACCATGCCAAAGCACACCTTTTATTCCTTCCCCGATTCTTGGGGTTCCTCCTCTACGGTGATTTCAATTCTGACCCGATCGCCCCGCTTCGCCCCCTTTGGCAGGAGGACCTTGGGGATGTGAAAGATCCTTTTGTTCAGCCTAATTAAGGCGTATTCCCCTTCAAATCTGTCAATGGTCAGCATGCCGTTAATCATCCTTTCTCTCATCATGTCTCTGGAGGAATATAAATTCATACACTCTTTTATACGCATTTTTTTTAACTAATCAGTTGTTTTTGAGACTTCCTCAAACGAGAGAAAAAGCCCATGGAGATTAAAAACAGCATGCAGCCGGCTACGAACAAAAACTTGCCGATAGGCTGGTCCCAAAAATCCAACTTTAAAAAAATTTAACCGGTATTGCGGCTTGCTAGCCGGTTTCAGATCCGCTACATCACCTAACCCCTGGTTTTGCAAATTATTGCGCCGTTTACAAATTTATTATACTAATTAAATATCCAACAGGTTTTTTCCTGCCGTGGTCTCAAACAATGCCATGCGTTCCAATAAACCGCAAGTAAAAAGGAATGCCTTATCCGGCATTCCTTAAGACCATGAAATCATATCCAAGCTTGGTCAGACTGCACATTTTACTTTTACCTTCGGTAGCAACGTCCACCAGGCCAAGCGCATAAAGTTGGATAACAATGTGGTCGAGAACCGCCCTTTTCACTTTTGCGGTCAGGGATAGCTCCTCTTTGTTCATGGGACCTTCTTCCTCAAGGGATCTGATAACCCTCTCCGCTTCTTCCGGCAGGCGGTGCCGCACTCCATGAAAGTATTCCACCAACGTTGTGGTCATGCAATGGTAACCCCTTTCAAAAAAATATTCTATTGCACTACTATTATTGTCACTTAATCAATTAAGTAAACCTTTCTTACCTAAAAATTTTAAAAAAAGCTCGTCTTTCCCCCACAGTTACAAAAAAACACACCCGTACGGGTGTATTTTTCGTAACCTGCTGATTTATTAATCCGGTAAATTTAACTCTTTCTCGCCAGGGACTGCTCCATAATCCGGTAAATCCGGTCCACCATCAGGCGGGGATCCTGAACCAATCCCGCGGCAATCAGGGCGTTGTCCAAAACCTGTTCCGCCACAATCCTGGCTAAAGCTTCATCTTCTTCCCGCAGTGGCAGGAGACGCTTGATCAATGCGTGACTGGGGTTAATCTCCAGAACTTTTCTCCCCATATCCCCCATTTGCTCGTTGAGAGCCTGCATAAACCGCTGCATGCTGCCGGTCATCATCCCGGCAAGGTCGAGGATCATAGCGGGGCTTTCCACCAGGCGGGTTGACTCCCTGACCTCGCTGACCCGTTCCCCCAGCACCTCCTTGAACCATGCGGTTAATTCCTGGATCTGGTCATAGTTCAGCGACTCCACGCCCTCTTGCGGCGGGGGCGCAGGTATATTCAACTCGGCAGTATCGGCAGAAACCATCCTTTTGCCCTCGAACTCCGCCAAATTGCTCAAAGCAAAGTCATCCACCGGTTCGTTGGTATACAGCACCTCCAGGTCCGCCGCCCGGAAAGCCTCCAGGTAAGGACCGGCCTCGATCGAAGCCCTGGTGGGCCCGTTGATAAAATAGATCTCTTCCTGTCCTTCTTTCATCCTGCCGATATAATCCGGCAGGGAAACCATCTGGCCAGGCTCTGACTTAGAGGACTCAAACCGCAAAAGCTTGGCCACGTCATCGCGATGGCTAAAGTCGGTGGCGGCGCCTTCTTTCAAGAAGACCCCAAAGGTTTTCCAGAATTCCAGATACTTGTCGGGCTCTTTCTGGGACTGCTCCTGGAGGAACTTTAAGAAACGGCCGGTGATGACCCTGCGCAGCTTGGCCATCAGTGCTCTGTCCTGGGTGGTTTCACGGGAGATATTGAGCGGCAGGTCCTCGCTGTCCACCACCCCCTTGACAAAGCGGAGCCATTGCGGCAAAATATCTTCCGCATGCTGCTGGATCAAAATTTTCCTGCTGTATATGTTCACCCCCGGCTCCAGCCGCCCAAAACCGAAACGCTCCATATTCTGCTTCGGTACAAATAATAGAGCATTGATGGCCAGGGGCGCGTCGGCCGTAAAATGCAGGCGGTACAACGGCTCGTCGAAGGCATTGGCGACAAACTTGTAAAAATCGTTATATTCCTCTTCCGTTACCTCGTTCTTATTCCTGGTCCAAATGGCCTGGACCGTATTGACCTGCTCGCCGTTCACTTTGATCGGGAACGGGACAAAGCTGGAGTACTGTCTGATAATCCTTTTAATAACTTCAACCTGGCTGAATTCGTGCGCATCGTCTTTCAGTTCCAGGATAATCCTGGTGCCGCGTGAAAGACCCTCTGCCGGTCCCAGCTCATAGCTGCCGGCGCCCTCGGATACCCACTCGCAGCCAACCGCTCCCGGCAGGTACGAATGTGTCTGCAGGCGTACTCTTTTGGCTGCCATAAAGGCGGCATAAAACCCGACGCCAAATTGTCCGATCAGGTTCAAATCTTTGCTGTCCGAAGCAGCAAACTGCTGAATAAAGTTTTTGGACCCGGAATGGGCGATGGTCCCGATATTTTCGATTACTTCTTCCTCGGTCATGCCGATTCCAGTGTCTGTGATGGTAAGAGTATGCTCTTTATCGTCGAGTTCGATAGAGATCTCCAGGGGTAGTTCCTCTGCGCTAGTGCCTTCCCCGGTAAGGCTGTGATACCTGAACTTTTCCAGGGCGTCGGCGGCGTTGGAAATCAACTCCCTCAAAAAAATTTCCCGTTCCGTGTAAAGAGAGTTGATCACGATATCCAGCAGCTGTTTTATCTCTGTCTGGAACTCTCTGGTCCGGCGCGGTTTGGTTGCATCTTCAGCAGTCATTTTGTTTCCAACCTCCATTATATATAAATTGGGATATAAAAAAGGCGAGAGATTTTAACCCTCGCCGCTTAAATTTGGCGAGCAATTGCACTATTATTGACTTTTTCTGACCATAGTATAAGATGAGCCCGGGCCGCATGTCAAGACCTCAAGGCATAAAAAGGGGACAGTCTTCTTATAAATCTATCCTGCCCAGGCTGCACAGCAATTAAAACCGCCCTCTTTCAAATGAGGAACGATTTGCAAAAATATTGAACCGGCAGGAAATACCGTCTTTAGCGTGAAGTTATATCACCTGAGAGAAATCAATGAGGGGGCAAAACTTTGCTAAAGCGATGTTGTTTCATTTTATCCTTTCTGGCGGCAGCTTGTATACTGGTTTTTACCTTTACGGCAGGCTCAACCGCCACGGGACAGACTTCCGGATTAGAGCCGTCCACGGGCATCCATGTCTATCTTGACGAACTGCCGGTGTCATTTGACGTTCCACCACAGATATATGACGGGCGTACCCTATCGCCCTTCCGGGCTTTGGCGGAAGCAATGCATGTCCAGGTAGACTGGGACGGGGCGACAAATACTGTAACAGCCCGGAACGCACAGACTACAGTACTCCTGCAGATTGGCAACGCTACCGCATACCTGAATAACAGTCCCGTCAACCTGGATGTCCCGCCCATGCTGGTAAATAACAGGACGCTCATTCCTCTGCGATTTTTTAGCGAGGCTTTCCAATGCAGGGTTGAATGGGAAGGCGCCACCAACAGCGCCAGGATATTTTCCCCACCCGCGGCGATGGCGGTAACCGCGTTTTATGCCCTAGGTGACACCGCTACCAGCAGTTGGACCGGGTTGTTCGGCACACCTTTTCCCAATACTGCCGGGGGCCATACGGATCAGGTCAGCCGGCTCGCTCTTGGCTGGTACAGCCTGGACCAGGACGGAAACCTGCTCACCTCCAGCAGTACCGGGTGGCAGAAGCCGGAGGGGTGGCAAAGTGTGCTTGCCGCAGCAAAGGCGTACCACCTGGAGACAGAAATGGTCGTCCACCTCACCGACGGCGCTGGAACGCTATCCAACCTGCTGGCCAATCCCTCCGCCATGCACAACGCGGTAACCGGGATTGCCGAGGAAGCCGCAGGGTACAGTGGCGTGAATCTGGACTTTGAAGGCCTGGGACTGAGCGGCCAGGGGGAAGAACTAACCAAAGTCAGGGAACGTTACATAGAATTTGTACGCCTGTTGACAGTTGCGCTCAAAGCAGACAACCTGAAGCTGACCCTTTCACTCCACCCCCTGAACAGCGCTTACCGGGGCTATGACTATCAGGCCCTGGGAGAGTTGGCCGACCAAATCATTGTCATGGCCTACGACTACGGCCCCAAGCCTGAACCGGCAGACCTTGTCCTGCAGGCGGTTGAAGAGACCACAGCCGCAGTGCCTGCCGGTAAGGTGCTGCTGGGCATCTCGCTCCCGGGGGAGACACCGCAAAGCATCCTGGTTAAAGCCGGGATTGCCAAGAGGTACAACCTGGGTGGACTCGCCCTGTGGCGGCTGGGTCTGGTGCCGGACGAGGCGTGGGACACGCTGCGGTCGACCATACTGGCGCACCGTGCACTATCTGGTATAGAATAGTCTGGGGGGAAGAAACACGATAGAGTCATTGCTGGCCGGCTGCAGGCTATGCGCCCGCAGTTGCGGAGCAGACCGGTTAAACGGGGACACGGGTTTCTGCCGGGCCGGCAGAAACGTGAAAATCGCCAGGGCTGCCCTGCACTTCTGGGAGGAGCCCTGCATTTCCGGACGGCGTGGTTCCGGAACAGTTTTCTTTGCCCACTGCAACCTTCGCTGTGTATTCTGCCAGAACCATCCAGCCAGTCAGCAGGGTGTGGGCCGGGAAATATCTATAGACAGGCTTGGTGCAATCTTCCTGGAGCTGATGGCAACGGGCGCTCACAATATCAATCTGGTCACACCCACCCACTACGCCCCCCATATCGTGCAGGCGCTGAACATAGCCCGGCGGAACGGCCTGAGCCTGCCGGTAGTCTATAATACCAACAGCTATGAAAACATGGACACGCTCAGGTTTTTGGAAGGGAGCGTCGACGTTTACCTGCCCGACCTGAAGTACTATAACGACAAGTACGCGTTAAAATATTCGGGGGTTGACGGTTACTTTGCCAGGGCCAAGGCCGCTATAGAAAAAATGGTCGATCAGGTCGGTGCAGTTCAATTCAACCGGGAGGGTCTGCTGGTGAAAGGCGTCCTGGTCCGCCACCTCGCCCTGCCCGGCCTATTGTTTGATTCCAAAAAGATCATAGACTATCTCTACCGGACCTTTGGCGACTCCATCTACGTCAGCTTAATGAACCAGTACACCCCTCTGCACCAGGCCGGCAAGTACCCGGAAATAAACAAACCCCTGCATCCCAAACACTACAGGGGTTTGATTGACTATTGCCGGACAAAAGGCATGCAAAACGTTTTTATCCAGAAATGCGGCACGGCCTCACCTGATTTCGTACCACCATTTGACCTGGAAGGAGTATAAACAATGGGCATATTTTCATGATCCGTGCGCACGATAGCGGCGAGGGCAACACTCTGTTTTATTGACCCTATCAAAACACAGGATATACTTACGCCTTACGCCCTACGGCTTATGACCAACCCGGTTTAGTGGGCGGAAAGCGCACGGCGCAGGTTGACCGGCTCAAAATCCCGGCGAACCCGGCCTTCCTCCATGACCACAACCGGGAACTGCCCGGCATTGAAGGCGGAACCGATTCTTCCCTGGGCGTCTACCGCCAGAATGCCTCCCTCGGCCCCCTTTAACTCAGCCAGCCTCCTTAGGGCAAGCTCCACTGCCTGCTGCGGGTGCGCCCCGCCGGCAATTTTTTCATCCACGAACTTGGCTGTCAGCGTTTCCACAAAGGACTCCCCGATGCCGGTACAAACAACCGCACTTAGCCTTGTGGCATAGACACCGCCGCCCAGGGACGGCGTATCCCCCACCCGTCCGGGCAGCTTTAAGGAGCACCCCCCGGTAGATGAGGCGGCGGTAAGACCTTTTCCGTCCCACACCACACAACCCACCGTGTCCCCGTGGTAAGCCAGGCCGGTATACAAATTCTGAGCCGGTTTCTCGCCGCGGGCCAGGCTTTCCCTGGCTTTCCGCCAGGCGTCAAGCTGCTCCTCTGAAATACAGTTCTCCTCCGGAAACCCGTGCTGCCGGGCAAACTGCAGGGCGCCGTCCCCGGCCAGGACAACCTGACTGGTCTCCTCCAGCAGCCTGCGGGCGACGGAGACGGGGTGGCGGACATCACGAATAGCCGCCACTGCGGCAAAACGGCCGGTTTCGCCATCACAGATGGAGGCGTCCAATTCCACTTCCCCATCCATATTCAGCACTGCGCCGAAACCGCAGTTGAAATTTGGAGAATCCTCCAGGACATTCAGCACAGCCTCAACAGCCGGTACACGGCCTTCCGCCAGCAGCATAAACCCATCCAGGGCAGCGCGCTCGAGAATCTCCATAAACGAACGACTGCGGCTGGTGTCAAGCCCGCCATGCAAAGCAATTATATTCATGCCCTTAGTCTGGGCAGTTCGTTTTGCTTCTATGCAGGGTTTCCAGTCAATTTTCAAAGATGTTTTATAACGGAACGATATAGCGGGCTATCATAATAAAGTGGGTGATACTGCCCGCCATGACAAACAGGTGGAAAATCTCGTGGAAGCCAAAGCGGTTCGGGAAAAAATTCAACCATTTGGCGGCATAAATGGCGGCTCCGACAGTATAAAACACCCCTCCGGCAACCATTAAAGCAATGGCCCCGGAAGGCAGGTTTCTAACCAGCTGAATAAAAGGCACCAGGGCTATCCAGCCCAAACCGACATAGAAAGCGGTTGAAACCCAACGGGGCGCGTTAATGTACCACATCTTCAGGATGATCCCGGCGCAGGCCAAAAACCACACCGCAGAGAGCATCGCCCATTTCCAGCCGCCGCTGAGCCCGTAAAAAAACAAAGGCGTGTAAGAACCTGCAATAAGCAGGTAAATAGCTGCATGATCCAGCTTTTTCAAAATTAAAATTTTCTTAGGTGAGGTCCGGATCCAGTGATAAAGCGAACTGGCTCCAAACAATATAATAACTGTAGCTCCATAGGTAGCCATGGTAGCAACTTTAGCCGCGCTGCTGCGAGAGACAATTATCAGGTATACCAGACCAGCTAACGACAAGGCAAAGGTAATCAAATGAGTCCATGTATTGACCGGCTCCCTCATCTTAAAAACATTCATTAGGACTCCACTCCTTGTTTATTAACTCTCCAATAACTATTTAAATAATACTACAAACCTCCGGCAAATCCTGCCAGGGGAAGCTCCGGGCAACCAATAAAAGCGCCTTATAGCACAACGCCGGCAATAATTCAACCAAAAAAGAAAAAACCGTTCCAATAAAAGGATATTTCCAACGATTCTTGAATAATTCAAGTAGCAACCGGATCTATCCAAACGGTTTAAATATAAGGAGGGTTGTGTGAGGATGGGTGTCTTTTTGGCCCTGGGTTCACTTGTTATAATTGCAATTACAGGCGCTTTGGGCATATTATCAGCCATAAGAAAGGACCCGGTCTGGAAAGACTGGCTTCTGGGATCACTGGCGGGATTTTTGTTGTTTTTTATCTCTCTATTCATCATACCTGAACCCATACCTGAACCAGCTACAACCGTCAGCCCGCAACAAGTCGTTGAGCCGGCTCCGGAAGAGGAACAGACTACCGGTTCGGCC
>DNIT01000075.1:13673-18285 GCA_003489345.1 Pelotomaculum sp.
AAGCAGGGGGACGGTTCTTTTGCTTCCTGTACTGAAAACAACTGTACAGATGTTCAGCCCACAGAGTGAATCCCAAAAATGCTGGTGCGAATTCATTCGCCCAAATGCAACATTGGCTCTCGCAGGTCCGGCGCCGGTGCGCCGTGGCCGATTGAAACCGCACCTGGCTGGTATTTTCATGATATGTGGCACCGCGATAGCGGCGTGGGCAACTACCCTGATGGGCCTTATTGTAGAAACCTGACAACAGGTCCCTGGTCACTAACAAGGCTGCTTATCTGGTAATAGGGAATGGGAAATTCAGGAATGCCGACATAATGCGGCGTATATTCGATTTCCTGAAAGTAGATTACCAGTGCGTCATTTGTCAAATAAAACTCCTGGTTGTCTGGAATGGTTTTGAGTTCTTTGAGCAAAGGCAGGTTTCTTTCCTTAATTTGATTTTGAATAAGCCTGGTGAGTACCATTCTGTAACCGCTGTTCGGTTTAAACAGGTTATAGAGTTGATAAACTTTGCCTGTATCCAGATCTACAGTTATCGACTTCTGCACGTCCAAACCATTAGCGGCATGCCATCTAAAAGTGTAGACATTAAATTTTACGCTTAATATACCCTTTTGGTTAAGCTCAACTTTGTAGGTTCCCTTAATAGTCTGGTATATATCACAGCCTTCTTTAGGAATTAAAGCCATTACTTTCTTTTTAATTAACGCATTGATTTCGTTTTGAACCGCCCGGTTCTTCAAGCCGTCAACCTGGGGATAGCTGACGTCAATACACTGGTCCTGGTCCTGCAGCTTATGATCAATAATAGTCGCTGAACCATTCTTGCTTTTCATTTGCTCAGCTCCTTTTTGTTACAGGCTATTCAATGCGTATTGATTTTTGCCACTCCGGTCCGCATATATTTTCTTGGTCTAATAAATACTACTAAAAAACTTGAGCGAGGTGGATTGAAATATGGTAATGTTAGGAGACCCTTTTGTCGCCAATGTTCCAAGGCAATTATCCGCTGAAGAGTTGCTGCAGGCCTTGCGTGTCGACATGGCAGGTGAACTGGAGGCAATCATCGGTTACGAAGCGCATGCAATGGCCACGTCCGACGAGAGAGTGAAGAAGGTTCTCTATCATATTGCAGATGAAGAAAGGCAGCATGTGGGTGAGTTGCAGCAGCTTATTTATCTCTTGAATCCAAACGAACAGCAACTTACAGAAAAAGGCAGGCAAGAAATTATTCAGCAGCAGGCGCAAGGCTTTAAAATGCCCATGCAGTAAAGTTGCTTAATCCACTGCCCGGCCATGTCAGTTACATGACCGGGCAGTGCTTGTGGAACCGGACTGGTTTTCATCTTGGTTTTCATCTATAGAAAAGAATCAACCTGAGCCTCAATAACCGATATCTCCTGGTCGGTCAGTTGGCGACCCAGCAGTTCTCTGAGAGCCTTTATCGACGCGCCAATGGCAATGCGCCTGACATCTTTTTCTTCACTTTTTACAGGGGGTTCCTGTGAACGGGACGTTTCAAATTTCGCAGACGGAAGTCCGGGGCTCATAGCTGCCGCCATTTTATCCAACGAGGCTTCTTCTTCCATTACCAATTCATCATATTCCCCGGGCATAGCATGATTACCGTTTTCTGCAGACGCCTGTTCTGCGCTCTTCCCGTTTTCTTCCCTTTTCCTTTTTTGTTCTTCTTTCCTGGCGCAGTACTTTGCATACTCCTTTTGTATGGTTTCTTCCACCGCAATCATTTCGGCCCTATGCGCCTCCAGGAAGATGGTCTGCTCAGGCGCATGCTTTTGAAACACCTCAATCAAGTCATGCTGATTGGCAACCAGCGCTTGCAGCGCGGGAAAAACCTTGATCGGCACTCTGGCCAGCTCTTTATCATATTCGTAACCGGAAAACGTTAATGCAAACTCCTGTTTTTTCTGCTTTGCCATGTTTTACACTTCCCAACAATAGTCGATTTATATCACCATATATTTTATTACAGATGGATGGAAAAATAAAGCAACTACTCATCTGCACTCCATAGCTACCCCAAGAAGAACCTACGCAAACTTTCTTCTCGGTAGTTTCCCGCAATTTATCTTCAATTCCTGCTCCAGGTTTGTCTTTTGCTTCACATAGGGCATCACTTCGTCAACAGTCTGGCTGCGAGCTTCTGGCTGAGAATAGCTGTGGCATCCTTCCACTGGCCTAAATGCGCACCGCACTTCACCGTTCCAATTAATGTTCTCGTTACTAACACCCAAGGCGTTGCAAGAAACCTCCTATCAGGTTAGGCGGGATTACCGTTTTTCCAGCAGCTTTACATATTGTTTTTTTCCATTAAGCGAATGAACCAACTTTTCATCTGCCGTCCAGAACTCGCAAACTTCTCCCGTTTTTTCCTCCACGACCTCCGCAACAGCCAAGAAAGCAGCATCGCATAGTGTAGGCATATCAAAATAGCGGCTTATCTTATAAGCCCGGTCCATAACTGCGTCATCTGAGAGGTACTCGATTCCGGGAAATTGTCTAAATTCAAGCCATAGATCGTCTGCTTCCTGGATGGCTAACTCGTTTTTCCTACGCTTCTTCCTGAGAACGGTTCCAACTTCAGCCCATGCAAACGGTGGCAAGACGATTAACTGCCGGCTCCGAACCACCTTTTGCATCAAGGCGCTAGCTTTATCGCTGTCTTCTTCCTCTACAAGCAATTTTACAAATACTGATGTATCCAGGCAAATGTAGCTACTCATGACGCCCCTGCCCCTCACGCAACTCGCGGATTAACTCAGTAGAATCGCTTTGGACACCGCTCTTTTTGGCTATCTTCGCCCTTAATTGCATGATCCTGTCCAGGCTTTCCCTCCTGCTTTTGGTCAAAACATCGGATTCAGTCTCTTCAGTTCTTTGCATATTTTCGAATGACTCTGCATCAACCAGGTATGCAACAGGCTTGGAACGCTGAAGAATTACAACAGGCTTTTTAGTCTTGACCACCTCAGAAAGAATCGCGCGTATACCTGTTCTCACATCTGTTACATTTACCATACGCATTGCAATTACTCCTTAATGTATTATTCGATGTAATTATAACGCATAATGGAAATAATTGCAACATTCTTCCCGCCAGGTTTGCTTCTCTCCCACTATATGAACACGACCTTGCCTGGTCGCGTCTGCGATTAAATCGCACCTGCAGCGGC
The DNA here is from genome assembly GCA_003489345.1 of Pelotomaculum sp. Taxonomy (GTDB): domain Bacteria; phylum Bacillota; class Desulfotomaculia; order Desulfotomaculales; family Pelotomaculaceae; genus Pelotomaculum_C. The sequence continues at coordinate 16,871 of DNIT01000075.1, forward strand.
TGGTGTTTTCATGATACGTGGCGCCGTCAGCGGGCGTGAGGCAGCTGCCTTTGAAAACAACGGCGCCGGCTGGTTATTTTTGCTGTAACCGCCGGCTCCAAAATTGAATAAGCTTTATTATCCTATTTTTTAGATGGAGCTTCCCATGGAAACAACCAATGAAATCGACAAAACGCTGGCTGTTTTTCTCGCTAAAGTATGCATGCAAACTTATAACCAATATGCAAACGACGGGAACTTCGATATTCCGGATGGCTACAATCTTGTGGAAGGATTTAAAGCGACTGTCTTAAACAGAACCGAATGGTTTGGTTTTATTATCAGATCCGGGGATACTATTGTTGTAGCGTTCAGGGGGACTCAGTCTGAAACGGATTGGCTGGCTAACGCCAATGCCTACCAGACCAGTTATGCCTTTGCCCCCGGCAGAGGAAAAGTTCATCATGGCTTCATGGACATCTATGAATCGTGCAGGGAACAGATTCTCCATACATTACTAAGCTTTTCTGCAAACTCAAACATTTATATAACCGGCCATAGTCTCGGCGCCGCGTTGGCCGTAATCAACGCCTTGGACATAGCCGCAAACACCTTTTTCAAGCCTGTCATGTACAATTTTGCCGGACCGAGAGTCGGCAATCCTATCTTTGCTTTCAAATACAACCGCCTGGTAACAAACAGTGTCCGTATTGTCAACCAGCACGATCTTGTCCCTCAATTACCGCCTGTAATAATCTTAACGCCGCTCCCCAGCAAGCTCTTGTATTACCAGCATGTGAAACGCGACTATAAAATATCATTTCAGATGAACAGCATCAAAGGGAACCATAACCTCGACAATTATCTGGAAGCGCTGGCCATCCTGTGAATCAGTAGGCTAACTGCACTTCCGTGACTTATATGTAAGCAAGTATGCGTGATCTGCTTCTTTTTTTTGACCCTTAAGATACTCGCTGTAAGAAATCTCTATCACTTTTATGACGCCTGTTTTTTCCCGCTTCCTTTTAACCCTCGGCATTCTGTTTCCCAAAAACAACGCGTCCACACAATTCTTTGCGGTTACATAACGGGCTACTTCAAGCGAATTTCCATTACCCAGGTGTCCATAGTCAAGCAGGATTTTAAAGTAGCGTTTTTTCAAGATAATCCCCCTTTCTTTTATCCTTTTAGTCGGTACATCTTGTTTTATATAACCAGCCCAGATTCAGGCCTTCCCAGGTAATATCGGATATTTCTCTATTTAATAGAGATTCTTTTGCAGTATAAGCTATCATTGCTTTCAATAAAACATTCAGGAAGGGGTTCATGTTTGCCGTTCTGACAATAATTTTAGCCGCTTCGAGAGTATCACGAAACTCTTTTTCAATATCCAGTTCATAAGGAACATCCTGGTCAAAAACCTCAGGTATTGTGTT
>DNIT01000075.1:18358-19038 GCA_003489345.1 Pelotomaculum sp.
CAAAAACTTCAGGTATTGTGTTATCAAAATGGAAGTACAGCTCTCTTGCTTTTTGATAAAAAATATAAGTTTTAATAGCAAACAGGTCAATGCTGTCGAAATACTCTTCACTGTGCATACCCAGGAATTGCGTTGCAGATTTGAGGTTTTCTTCGGAACAATCCAGCTCTTTTAAGACCTGTTTTCTTGCGTACAATTGATTCGATTGTGCCAAATGAAGGTATTCCGCCTCGATTAAAGATCTATCCAGGGATATTTCATCTAGTTTTTCAAAGGCCTGCGTATTGGGCTCACCTATAGCTTCTTCTCCCCGGACATCGTGAAAGTAGCAGGATAATTCATCCATTTTGGTTTTTATCTCATCCAGGGACAGTCCATTGCTTTTAAACATATCAATTGCCAGCAGCCGTTTAAAATGTTCTTCATTATATATGGCCTGGTTTTTACTGGGTCTTTCCGGCTCGGGCAACAACCCCAGGTGAAGGTAATGCCGGACCATTCTCTCAGTTACCGTTACATTTTTTCCCTCAAGCATATTCAGTAAGTCTCTCATTTTCATAAGCCGAGCGCGCCTCTCCGTATCTATACGACATAGCATGTCGCATGTGTACTTATTATACGACATACAACGTCGCATGTCAATATAGGCATTAAAAGACTACTTGCCACCGCCTGTTCTT
>DNIT01000075.1:19177-19401 GCA_003489345.1 Pelotomaculum sp.
GGATTATGATTAACTTAGTATGAAATGTACTGCTATATCATATTGTATATAATACAAAAAAATTCATAGAGGAGAATGTTATCTATGTCGGAAAAACTTTCTCGATTTTATGGCACAAAGGACTATATAGCGTCGGACGAGTTGCAAAACAGCGTGAACGTCGCTATCGCCCTGGGACGGCCGCTACTGGTCAAAGGTGAGCCCGGCACGGGCAAGACCATGCT
>DNIT01000038.1:0-399 GCA_003489345.1 Pelotomaculum sp.
GAAGGATTGGAGGTAACCTTTAATGACCCGAAGTCCTTGATTTTAACGGCTCGTTCCGATCAGTTGTGTTCCAAACACAAAAGTTACCGTCACTTGGGCCTTTTTCAGGATTGGTTGGCAATATACGAAGGGCCTCTCGGTTATAACGAAAAGATTATCAGGGTCGAGTCAATTCCTGCTGCAGATCTCCCCGGTGAACTCCAGGTAAAACTCCAGCAGGCCATGGATTTCCAAAAACAAGCAGGCGCTGCCGCAGATAAGTTGCGGGGGGAGTTGGAGTTTGAAACTGAAGAAGCCCTCAATGCGGCCCTTGAAAATATCGATGAACACGGTTAAGATCTCCATTAGACAATCCCTATACGTAGGATCTTGTCAGTCCCCAAAATGTTGTTTGTCTGC
>DNIT01000038.1:509-2286 GCA_003489345.1 Pelotomaculum sp.
TGTTTTATACAATAGCATGCTAACCGGTTAGTGAATCGACAGCGATAACCCGAATGAAAATGTTAAGCATGGGGAGTATTCTGCCTCCAATGCGGCTGGAGGTGATCAAAGCTCTTCACTGTAATTGTAAATAGGGTGCATAAATTGTTGACACGAACATCAGTTCCGAAATAATATGGTAACATAAGGGGACAATGGTCAGTAAGATATTGGCCCAAAAAAATATAGGAAAACACGTTAATTATATGCTAATACTTGGAATTGATCCCGGTACTGCCATTACCGGTTTCGGTCTGGTGGATTACCGGGGCAACAGTTTTTCAATGGTGGAGTGCGGTTGCATCCGCACCCAGGCAGGGATTCCTCTTGCTGAAAGGCTGCAAAAGCTTTACCGGGGACTTTTGGATACGATCAAGCATTACAACCCTGCACATGTTGCCGTGGAAGAACTTTTTTTCAACAACAATGCTCGCACTGCTCTGGCGGTGGGGCACGCCAGGGGAGTTATCCTGCTCGCGGCTGCGGAGGCAGGGGCACCTGTGTTTGAGTATACTCCCCTGCAGGTTAAACAGGCCGTGGCCGGTTTTGGGCGCGCCGACAAAGCGCAGGTGCAGTATATGGTCAAAACAATACTGTGTTTACCATCCGTTCCAGGTCCTGATGATGTTGCGGACGCGCTGGCAGTTGCGATATGCCATGCCCACCTATATGAATGGGAGAGGAAGTTTAAATGATAGCTTTTCTTAATGGCAGGCTGGCTGATATTCAGGCAGGCGCAGTAGTAATTGATGTAGGTGGGATAGGGTATCGTGTCCAGGTGCCCTTGTCGCTTATACATAGTCTGCCGGAGCCTGGCGGCCAGATCCTGCTGCACACGCACCTCGCTGTTCGGGAGGATGATATCAGCTTGTACGGCTTTAAGGAGCGTGGGGAACTCGAGTATTTTTTAAAGTTATTAAACGTATCTGGAGTCGGTCCCAAAGGAGCTCTGGCTGTACTTACCTTGTTTGAGCCGGGAGAACTTGGCCAGGCCATTGTCAATGAAGACCTGCCCGCCTTAACCAGAGTGCCGGGAATTGGGAAGAAGACGGCCGGACGGATTATCCTTGAATTAAAAGACAAAATACCACTGGCTGCGATTCAAGACGCGCCCGGCCGTAAACAGGTCGGATTGAAAGCTGATGCGGTAGCAGCGCTGGAGGCGCTGGGCTACTCTGCTGCGGAGGCCCATAAGGGAGTGAAGGAAGCCCTGGCTGGATTTAATGAGGAACCTCCGGTAGCGGAACTGATCAAGAAAGCCTTGCGAATGCTGGTTAAATCTTAAGACGGTTAAGGAGTACCTACATGGGAGATAGAATTATTTCGGCTGCATCCAAACCGGAGGATTTTGAGACGGAAAACAATCTTCGGCCCAGCAGGCTGGAAGACTACATCGGGCAGGAGAAGGTCAAAGAAACAATATCCATCTTTATTCAGGCCGCCGTCGGCCGGGGTGAGGCGCTGGACCACGTGTTGTTGTTCGGTCCGCCGGGTCTGGGTAAAACAACCCTGGCCAATATTATCGCCAACGAGATGGGTGTGAATATTCGCACCACCTCCGGTCCTGCCATAGAACGACCCGGTGACCTGGCCGCCATACTTACCAACCTGACTGCTGGAGATGTTCTGTTTATTGATGAGGTCCACCGTCTGAGCAGGGTTGTTGAGGAAGTCCTTTACCCGGCTATGGAGGACTTCGCACTTGACATCGTGATTGGAAAAGGACCCGGCGCGAGGT
>DNIT01000038.1:2386-7832 GCA_003489345.1 Pelotomaculum sp.
CGCTAAGACTGGAACTGCCCAGGTTCACCCTGGTCGGAGCGACAACCAGAGCCGGGCTGCTGACCTCCCCTTTGAGGGATCGCTTTGGTGTGATGAGCAGGCTTGATTTTTACCAGCCGGAGGAACTGGTTTTAATTGTGAAAAGATCCGCTCAAATTCTAGGGGTTGAGATCACCCGGGAAGGGGCTTTGGAAATCGCCGGACGCTCCCGCGGCACGCCCAGGGTGGCCAATCGTTTATTGAAAAGGGTGAGGGACTACGCCCAGGTGCGGGCGGATGGCCTGATCAACCTGGAAGTCGCCATGGCTGCTCTGAGCTTCCTGGAAGTCGACCCGCTTGGCCTGGACCATTCGGACCGGACTCTGCTTAAGACGATCATTCAGAAATTCGGCGGCGGACCGGTGGGATTGGACACGCTGGCCGCAGCTACCAGTGAGGAATCAGAAACGGTGGAAGATGTCTATGAGCCCTACCTGATCCAGCTCGGCATGCTGATCCGCACCCCTCGCGGACGGGTTGTCACGCCAAGGGCCTTCCAGCACCTTGGCCTGAAAGATCAAAGAGAGGGGGGACTCTTTTGATGAAAATGCTGCTGCATACCTGCTGTGGTCCTTGCTCAATATACCCTGTGGAATATTTGAAAGAACAGGGTATGGAAATACAGGGTTATTTCTATAACCCTAATATCCATCCCTATACAGAATACGTTAAGCGCATGGACACGCTGCAAAAATTTGCAGCGAGTGTGGATATCCCCATCATTTGGGATGATGATTACAGGCTGGAGGAGTTCATCCGTAAGGTAGTCCACCGGGAAACCGACCGCTGCCGGGAGTGCTATGCCATGCGCCTCGAGGAGACGGCCAGGGTGGCCAAAGAAGGCGGTTTTGACAGTTTCACAACCACTCTCCTGGTCAGTCCCTATCAGAAGCACGAACTTATCCGTGAAATAGGGCTTGCATATGGTCAGAAATATGGCGTTCCTTTTTATTATGCTGATTACAGGCCCGGTTACCGGAAAGCGACGGTGCGTTCGCGGGAACTCGGTATGTATCGCCAGCAATACTGCGGCTGTATTTATAGTGAGAAAGATCGCTACTTCCGGCAATCTAAAAAGGAGGGGGCAAAGACCTGAAGTGCTGGATAATATAGGGAGAATGTTATTGCTGTTGGGAGGCATTCTGGTTGTAAGCGGGGCGTTGATAATGCTGGGTGGTCGGTTGTTTGGTCTGAGCCGGCTGCCGGGAGATATATTTATTCAACGGGGTAATTTTACTTTTTACTTTCCAATTGTCACCAGCATTATCTTGAGTATTTTGCTAACGATTATTCTAAATTTGTTTCGCCGGTAAGCAAGGACTGCCGGTTTTTTTTGGAAGGATTTAAGCGGTACTTGTCGAATTGATACTCCCATATGTATAAAATTGGGGGTTAAGTGAAAAGTGAGCTCTAAGAACCTTTGTTATCTGTTGTTGTCAATTGCTGCTTCGTTTCTTATGATGGTCCCCTCAGCTGTAGCGGCACAAACTACCAAACCTGGCCTGGTGCGGGTAGCGCTGGTTGAGCAGGCTGATTCTCTCAGTTTTACCGTTATTGGCAATTACCAATTGGTTGATCAATCTACAGGTAAATTGATAGTGAAACTTAAACCAGGCGAAAAATGGTTGGTTACACTGCAGAACGGACGTATCGCTCTGACCGGACAGGGGAGCAAAAACGGTATTTATAAAGGGCCGGTAAGCGTGCAGGCGCAAACATTTGAAGCTTCCATACTGTCGGGCAATGGCGATTTGGTAGATAATAACTACGCCGGTGAGCTTTCTGTCATTAATAGTGACGGACGAGTGCTTCCCCTGGAGCAAGCGCAGGCGGGAATAACGTTTAAGGGTTCAAAAGGCATTGTGAACCTGAGCGGAGACGGCAGCTTAAACCTTTTATCCTTGACCAGCAATGCGGGTACGACCAGGTACCGGGGCGATCTAGAGTTCCGGGTTGATAGCGGCAAGCTGACTGCAATAAATGAATTAAGCATTGAAGACTACCTGTGCGGGGTGGTGCCTGCCGAGGCAATTCCCTCCTGGCCGGCGGAAGCCCTTAAGGCCCAAGCTGTAGCTGCCCGCAACTATGCCATGCAAAAGGTAGAAACATCACGGGGGGATAGGGCCAACCTTGGTTCCAATCAATACGACCAGGTCTACGGTGGTTATGACGCTGAAACTGAAGCCACAAACAAAGCAGTGAAAGATACCAGTGGGATCGTGATGATGAGTCAGGGCAGTCTGGTTACAGCTTTTTTCCATTGTTCCAGCGGAGGGTTTACTGAAAACAGTGAAGACGTCTGGCTAAATCCATTGCCCTACATCAAATCTAAGACAGATCCCTATGATAAAAATGACAAGTACTATAACTGGCAGGTTACTTATTCCAACGAACAGCTGGCAGCGTTAATGACGCAGGCGGGCTTTCCTATTAAAGAAGTGACCGATATAGAGATCGAGGAAAGGACCTCATCTGACGCCAGAGTTAAAAATTTAACGGTTATCGGGGTGGGTGCGACAGGGAAGCCTGAGAAGATAGAGCTTTGTAACGCGGATAAAGTGAGGATAACTTTAGGTTTGAAAAGCTCCCTGTTTGTCCTGGATAAAAACTATAACAAGGACAAAAGCCTGGCCGGTGTGAAGATAACAGGCAGGGGATATGGCCACGGACTGGGTATGTCACAGTATGGGGCCTACGGTATGGCCAGTCAAGGTTATAATTACCAGGATATCTTGAAATACTATTATTCCGGAGTAACCCTCACCAATCAATACGGCAGGTCATCCTCCCTGCGTTAGCTTGAATAAACAAGGCAGCAGACATGACGCGGTACAAAGATCAATGTTAACTGGGTCTTGAAAAGCCTCATGCGTAATGGTCTCGATAACTCGCATTTATGTCAGGTTGGAACTGTATAAGCGTAGAGTAGGAGTTGAAGAGTATCAGGTGAACCTTTCAGATTTTGATTATGACCTGCCGGAGGAATTGATTGCGCAGGACCCTTGTGAGTCAAGAGACAGATCGCGGTTGATGGTAGTCCCGTTGGATAGGGACGAGTTTGAACATAGATGTTTCAGGGATCTTCTAAAATATCTGAGGCCCGGTGACAACCTCGTGGTTAACGATACCAAAGTAATCCCGGCCCGCTTGCTGGGTGAAAAAAAAGTTACCGGAGCAAAGATGGAGGTGCTTCTGCTAAAAAAACTGGAGAAAGACCGGTGGGAGGCGTTGGTCAGGCCGGGCAAAAGAGCGCCGGCCGGAACCGGGATCACCTTTAACGGCGGACTCCTGGAAGGCCGCATTCTGGATGACACCGCTTACGGCGGCAGGATCGTGGAGTTTTATTACAGCGGTTCTTTTCATGAGATTCTCAATCGGGTGGGCTTAATGCCTGTTCCTCCATATATTAAAAAGCCCTTATCGGACCGGCATCGTTACCAGACTGTTTACGCCCGGGAGGCTGGGTCGGCGGCGGCCCCTACTGCCGGGCTTCACTTTTCACCGGAACTGCTCAGCAGCATCAGGGCTATGGGAGTGACCATTACCCCGGTGCTTTTACATGTCGGCCTTGGTACTTTTCGCCAGGTGGAGGTGCAGGATATCAGTTTGCATCACATGCACGCCGAATATTACGAGATATCCGGGGAATCGGCGGCTGCCATTAATCTAACCAAACAGCAAGGTGGCAGGGTTATTGCCGTGGGCACCACCACCACAAGGTGTCTGGAGAGTGTGGCGCAAGAGTACGGGCAAATACGTCCGTGTTCAGGGTGGACTGACATCTTTATTTACCCCGGCTACCGTTTTCAGGTTATTGACGGCCTGGTTACCAACTTTCACCTGCCCAAGTCAACCCTGCTCATGATGGTTTCCGCCCTGGCCGGCCGGGATAGGATACTGTCGGCATATGAGGAGGCCGTACGACAAAAATACAGGTTTTTCAGCTTTGGAGACGCCATGTTAATCGTCTAGACTGTACAATTCGCATGAAAAGAGTTAAAATGGGAAATAGTTGACTTAAAAGAGGTATTTAATGGTATTGCATTACTCGGTAATCCAACAAGATAAATCATGCGGAGCGCGCCTGGGGCTACTTCATACTGCTCATGGAACGGTGGAGACCCCGATCTTTATGCCGGTTGGGACACAGGCGGCGGTCAAGACCATGACTCCGGAGGAAGTAAAAGAAGTAGGCGGCAGGTTAATCCTGAGCAATACTTACCACCTGTACCTGCGGCCCGGTCAAGAATTGATTCGGGAGGCCGGGGGGCTGCACCGTTTTATGAATTGGGACGGGCCTATCCTGACCGACAGCGGGGGATTCCAGGTTTTCAGCCTGGGGCCGCTTAGGAAAATTTCAGAGGAAGGAGTCACGTTCAGGTCCCACATTGACGGTTCAGAGCATTTCTTCAACCCCGAAAAGGCTGTTGAGGTCCAGGAGGCACTAGGCTCTGATATAGCCATGGTCTTCGACGAGTGCGCCCCCTACCCGTGTACGCACGAATATGCGCTGGAAGCATTGCAACGCACAACCCGCTGGGCCAGGCGGTGCGCAGACGCCCACAGACGAGAGGACCAGGCCTTGTTCGGCATTGTGCAGGGAGGCACCTTTGCGGATCTTCGCCGGCAAAGTGCGCTGGACCTGGTGGAGCTCGATTTTCCCGGCTACGCTATTGGTGGTTTAAGCGTTGGCGAGCCCAAGGCGGTAATGTATGAAATGATTGACGTGACTGTGGGGTTCCTGCCGCCGGACAAACCCCGCTACCTGATGGGGGTCGGCTCTCCCGATTGTCTGGTGGAAGGGGTCGTCAGGGGGATTGACATGTTTGACTGTGTGCTGCCTACCAGGATAGCCCGCAACGGAACGGTGTTAACCCGTCACGGTAAGCTGGTGGTGCGCAATGCCGAATACGCGCGGGATTTCGAACCTCTTGACCCGACCTGTGATTGCTACGCCTGCCGGAATTATTCCAGAGCATATATCAGGCATCTGATTAAAGCGGGTGAAGTATTGGGTATCCGCCTGACCACAATCCACAACCTGCGGTTTATACAAAGGCTTATGGAGGAAATCAGGGATGCCGTTAGAAAAGGGAATATCTTGGAATACAGGGATAAATTTTTAAAAAATTACCTGCAAGCCTAAAAACCATTTAAAAACTATCAAAAAAGAGGATTTTAAATTTTAAACACGAATACAAAAAAACAAGAAAGGAGGGCTGATATTGGGTAGTAACTCCCAAATGATCTCCCTGCTGTATATAGTCGGGCTATTTGCCATCCTGTATTTTTTAATGATCCGGCCCCAACAGCAGAGGCAGAAAAAACACCAGGAGATGATTAAAAATCTCAAGCCGGATGACCGCGTTATTACTATCGGCGGGATATATGGCACAATCGTTAAATT
>DNIT01000038.1:7969-8709 GCA_003489345.1 Pelotomaculum sp.
GAAAGCTCCTTAGTCTTAAAGGTAGCCGATAATGTCCGGATAGAGGTCCTACAATCCGCCGTCTCCAGGGTAATCAGCGAGGATGAAGGAGAAGGCAGGGAATAAGTATATGAGGGTAGACCGGGGTCTACTCTTTTTATCGAATGCGTACTTGCACATTACAGGGGGTTATGCAGTACATGATCACCCTTGAGGACATAAAGAAAGATCCTGTGGTTGACGCGTTTATCCGCAAAGGAAACAAGTACCTCGGTGTGCTTGGTTTTACCGAGCATAGCTATCGCCATGTAAGCCTCGTCTCCAGTATCGCCAAAAACATACTGGAACGGTTGGGTTACCCGCAAAGGCAGGTTGAGTTGGCTGCCATTGCCGGGTATATGCACGATCTGGGAAATGTGGTCAGCCGCAACGAACATGGTATTTCCGGAGCGGTGATAGCGTATCCGATCTTAATGCAAACGGGCATGCATCCGGAGGAAATCGCCACGATTATTTCGGCGATTGCCAACCATGAAGAACAGTACGGGCATGCTGTCAACAGCGTGGCGGCAGCCCTGATCGTGGCGGACAAGTCCGATGTGCATCGTTCCAGAGTACGCAATACGGATTTTGCCACCTTCGATATTCACGACCGGGTCAACTATGCGGTGGAACACTCTTTTTTATGGGTCGATGACAACAAGCATACCATTATGATGGAACTTACCATTGATACGGATATCTGTCCGGTAATGGAGTAT
>DNIT01000038.1:8824-13297 GCA_003489345.1 Pelotomaculum sp.
ATATCTGTCCGGTAATGGAGTATTTTGAAATTTTCCTGAGCAGAATGATCATGTGCCGGAGGGCGGCAACCTTCCTGAAGTGCAAATTCGAGCTGGTAGTGAACGGAGCCAAACTGTTGTAGTATTTTTACGAGGTATGAGGGGGAGTACAAGCAAATGAAGTGGGACAAAATCCTGAAGTTAGCAGGGGTCGTCCTGGTTACGGCGGCAATTGCCGTGCTGGCGGCCGTACCGCTGTTCCCGGGAATAAAATGGCTTCCTTTTGTGAATTTGATCAATCAGGGGCTTGACCTCAAGGGCGGCGTACACGTGGTGCTTGAGGCGCAGGATACGCCGGAGGCGCCGGTAACCGACGATCGGGTCAAACAGGCTATGGCCATCCTGGAAAACAGGGTGGATGCTTTTGGCGCAGCCGAACCGACCATTCAGCAACAGGGGCCGCGGCGGATTATCATTGAACTGGCCGGTGTGCAGGACCCTGACGAAGCGGTCAGCACCCTGATTAAAACCGCTTATCTGGAGTTTAAAACGGAAGATGGAACAACCGTGCTTACGGGCCGCCAGTTGAAAAACGCCACGGAGAGTAAAGACCCCCGGACTGGACAGGCTGAAGTGAATTTGGAGTTTGAGCCGGACGGCGCCAAGGCATTTGCTGAAATTACCGCGGCCAATGTGGGCAAGCGTTTGGCCATTGTACTGGACGGTAATGTGCTGCAGGCACCGTCAATCGATGAGCCGATCCCCAACGGAAAGGCCCGGATTGCGCCGTACGAATCCCTGGATGAGGCTCATAATATTGCCATCCTGCTGCGCTCCGGTTCGCTGCCGGTCAAGCTGGAAATAATGGAAAAAAGGACCGTCGGGCCGACCCTGGGCGCCGACTCCCTGGATAAATCGGTGAAGGCCGGTATAGCCGGGCTGATTGGTATTGTCGTGTTTATGCTCCTTTACTACCGGATCCCCGGTCTGGTGGCCAGCCTGGCCCTTGTCATTTACGCCCTGATTCTACTTATCGTTTTCGCAGCGTTGCATGTGACCCTGACCCTGCCGGGTGTGGCCGGTTTTCTATTGGGCCTGGGCATGGCGGTGGATGCCAACGTGATTATCTTTGAGCGGCTAAAAGAAGAGCTGTGGAGCGGCAAAACGTTGCGATCTGCTATTGATACCGGGTTTAAACGGGCCTTTGTGGCCATCTTTGACTCGAACGCCACCACCCTTATTGCCGCCGCTATCCTTTTCTATTTCGGGACGGGACCCATCAAAGGGTTTGCCGTAACCCTTTCAATTGGTATCGTGGCCAGCATGTTTACGGCCATTACCATGACCAGATGGCTGCTGCAGCTGCTGGCGGGCAGCAACCTGATACAGAATACTAAAATGTACGGGGCATAGGGGGCGATTAATTTGATGTTAAGGGATAGAATGCCTTTCCATTTTATAAAACGCAGGATCATATGGTATGCCATCTCCATCCTGATCATCTTACCCGGAATCATATCCTTGTTTACGCAGGGGGTAAACAAGGGCATTGATTTTACCGGCGGCAGCCTTTTGGATGTAAAATTCAACCAGGCGACCACTATTGAACAGGTCAGGGATGTGCTGCAAGACTTTGAGCTGGCGGACGCCTCGATCCAGAGCAGCGGTGAAGCGGATTATATTATCAAAACCAGGGAACTGTCGGAAGAGGAGAACAAAAGCGTGGTTGCGGCGCTTGACAGCGAGCTGGGAGGCGTAACCCTGCAGCGGAGTGAACGTGTCGGGCCGGTAATCGGTCAGGAGTTAATTTGGAAAGCCATATACGCTTTGCTGATTGCCGCGGTCTTGATGATTGTCTATATTACCTGGCGCTTTGAGTTTAAACAGGGGATTGCGACGATTGTTGCCATGCTGCACGATCTGCTGGTGGTGCTGGGTATTTTCTCAATCTTCCAGATAGAGGTAGACAGCACCTTTGTTGCTGCCATCCTGACCATTGTCGGTTATTCGATCAATGATACCATCGTTATTTTTGACCGAATCCGGGAGAATATGCTCAACAGGAAAAAAGGTGAGGCCCTGGAGGATATCATTAACGCCAGCCTCTGGCAGACCATGGCCCGTTCCATTAATACGGGGCTATCGGTGATCATGGTTCTTGTTGCCATGCTACTTATGGGCGGAACAACCTTACGCGGCATGGTTCTGGCCCTGCTGATTGGTGTAATCAGCGGAGCCTTCTCCTCCGTATGCAACGCCAGCCCGATTTGGTTTGACTTAAAAAGACTGGAGCGCCGCGCCAAGCCGGGTACGGCGCGGGCATAAAGCAAAAGGAAGCAGGGGGACGGTTCTTTTGCTTCCTACCCTGAAAATGACTGTACTGCCGTTGCGCTTACAGAGCGAATCCCCAAAAAATGCAGATGTGAATTCATTCGCACAAATGCTGGGCCGCCACAAGTTCGACGCCGGCGCGCTGTGGGCGGTTATCCTGATGAGAGTCCGGTGTAGTTCATTCGTACTTTGCTTTTGCATGGCGAACAAGCCGGTCGCTTGAAGCGGCATTTATCTCCCAACAAAAAAAGAAATTCTGTCATGATAGGCGTGTGGGAAACCACGCGCCTTTTGACGTTTTTTTTGTGCCCTTTCAGGAAACATTAATTGAAGAGGTCTTCGCTTCCATACTAAGGGGATGCAGCTATGGGGGAAATGAGTCACCTGAAAAGCCTGGAAGAGAGAATTGCCGTGCTGGCCGTCAGTATGGAAAAGATGAAACTTGCAGAATACGTAAAGCTTCTTGATAATCCCTGGCGGCTTATGTATGTCAACTTCATAGCCGGCTTGGCCAGAGGGGTCGGTATTGCTGTGGGGTTTACCATCCTGGGCGCGGTACTTTTGTATTTCCTGAGAAAGCTGGTTGTGTTGAATCTGCCGTGGATTGGCGGAATTGTCGCGGAAATAGTACGGATGGTGCAGTTGAAAATATGAACGTGATATCAAGGAGGTTTTAGTCGTCGTGGACAGGGCAATGTTGATGGGCTTCAAAAAGCGTTTGTTGGAAGAAAGAGAAAACTTGCTGGAGCGGATCAATTTTATTGATGAACAGGGGCTGGGTGAAGCCCTGGAAGATTCTATCAGCGAACTTTCAACCTATGACAACCACCCTGCTGACATCGGCACGGAAGTATTTGAAAGGAGCAAGGACTTTGCTCTGCGGGAAAGCGCCATGATTAGCGTGGCTGCCGTTGACGACGCCCTTAACAGGATTCATGAAGGGACCTACGGCGTCTGTGACGTCTGCGGGAAGGAAATTGCGCCGGAGAGGTTGGAGGCCCTGCCTTCCACCACCATATGCAGGGACTGCAAAGAGGCCGAAGAGGAAATTCCTCGCCGCGACGAGCGGCCGGCAGAAGAGGACGTCCTGGCCGAACCTTTTGCCGGAAGCTTCACGGATGCTTCCGGCGGCATCGCATACGACGGTGAAGACGCCTGGCAGGAAGTGGCCAGGTATAGTGAAACTACCGATGAATGGGCCAGAGGCGGTTCCTATTACGGTTATTCCAAGTACGATACCGCGGAGGACAGGGGAGCCGTTGAGGAGGTTGACAATATTCCCTATGAAGTGGGCGACGATGGAGTTTTCTACAAGGATTTTCGCGGCGTGGATGATGAGAGTTCTCCCGGGGAGAAAATTGACGTAGGTCTTGAACACACATAAAAACCGGCCCCGGCCGGTTTTTAATGCAGTGATTTTTTTATGTCGCCGGTGGGGTTGTTTTCAAGAATTTGCTGTAAATCTTCCTGCTGTTCCTCGCTAAGCAGGTCCTTGATGGCCATGGAGTCCTGCGCGACTTTTTCGGTAAGATAGATCGGGGCTTCGGTGCGGATAGCCATCGCAATAGCGTCGCTGGGCCGGGAATCAATGACCACTTCCTGACCGTGATGCCATATATGTAACTCGGCATAATAAGTCCCGTCTCTTACATCGTTGATAACGACCATACTGAGCCTGGATTCGAGACGATCCAGTATGTCTTTTACAAGGTCGGTAGTCTGGGGATTGTCAAGGTTAAAACCCTGCAAGGCCAAAGCGATGGCGTGCGCTTCAATAGGACCTATCCATATAGGCAGCGCTTTGAGTTCATGTTCATCGATCAACAGGAGCACAGGGTTCATATTCATATCATATGCTATTTCTCTTACCTTGACGGGAATCATGCTTATTCACCTTCTTATAGCGCCAAGCAGCTTGTGATTTTTCAAGAAAGGAGTTCTATACCTGTATTCTAAAAGCAAGTGCTCTTAAATGTCAAACCTTGTTTTTGTGTGAATATGTCGGGTAGACAGGTGCAGCCCTGGTTTATTCATTCTGAACTCTAGCGGCGTGCTGCGATTGCAACCGGAAAAAATTTTTTTCAAATTCTTATTTTTGAACTTATTTTTAACTAGATAAATGACCATACTATCAATAAAAACTGGTAGGAGGTTCGTAAAAAA
>DNIT01000038.1:13392-14211 GCA_003489345.1 Pelotomaculum sp.
CTGGTAGGAGGTTCGTAAAAAATGACATCAACGCTGTCAGAATACTTTAACGGAGTCCAGCACCGTTTGCCCGGCGAGGCGGAAAGGGTGCTAAAGGCGCTGGACAGCCAGGGTGCGATGAATAAGGAAGACTTATCCTTAACATCAAACGTTAAAAGAGCTGTGCTGGACCATGTCGTGATGCAGCTCTACGCCCTGGGGCTGGTAGAAGTCGCCACGGAGGGCAAAAGCAAAATATGCAGCCTCACCGGGCTGGGGTATGATTTTATAAGTATCAGTAATGCCGGTTAATAATCGGCATTTTTTTTTGCCAAAACACCCGGCCTTAGATTATAATCTTTATATCTATGAATAATATTACCAGGAACAACCAGAAAATATGGCGTGTGAAAGCATCCGCTCCGGCACTCAGCCAGATATTATCGCGAAAACTGGGCATTTCTCCGCTTATGGCACAAATGTTGGTCAACCGCGGCATTTACACGGTGGAGCATGCCCGTGACTACCTGGACTGTGAACTTGAAAGCCTGCACCGTCCCGGTCTTATGCTCGACATGCCAAAAGCTGTGGAGCGGATTTTAAAGGCAATCCGGTCTAAAGATAAAATCATGGTGTATGGAGATTATGATGTAGACGGGGTTACTGCCACAGCCTTACTCGTACGAGTTTTTCAGCGTTTGGGTGTCGAGGTCAAATATCATATTCCCAACCGCCTGACGGAGGGTTACGGACTGCGCCTCGATGTTTTAAAGCAAGCTTCAAGCGAGGGAATTAACCTGGTAATCACCCTGGATTGCGGCATCGGTTCTATTGAGGAAG
>DNIT01000038.1:14301-16453 GCA_003489345.1 Pelotomaculum sp.
CATCGGTTCTATTGAGGAAGCTCTCTGGGCATACGATAACGGCCTTGATTTAATTGTTACCGATCACCACGAGCCTGGCGCGGAGTTGCCGCGAGCTTTTGCTGTAGTGAACCCCAAAAGGCCTGACTGCAAATACCCCTATAAAGACCTTGCCGGTGTCGGTGTGGCACTGAAACTGGCCCAGGCGCTGCTGGAGGAAGCCGGTATGGACAACCTGGTCTGGCAAGAATACCTGGATTTGGCCTGCCTTGGGACAATAGCGGATATTGTGCCGTTACAGGGAGAGAACCGCATTATTGTTAAACATGGTCTTCCCAGACTGGCCAGGACAAAAAATGCCGGTTTGCAGGCACTGATTGCGGTGAGTGAGCTGGCGAAAGAGGAAATGGGACCGCGTCAGGTTGCCTTCGGCCTCGCCCCGCGTCTCAATGCGGCGGGCAGGGTGAAGAGCCCCGATCCGGCGTTAAAGCTATTGCTTGCAGACAACACGGCAGAAGCCTGGACGTTGGCCGCCGAGTTGAACCGGCTTAATCAAGAAAGGCAGAAGATTGAGTCCGAGGTATTTGAAGAAATCAAAAAAATGCTTGACGAGCATCCCGAAACAGCCGAAGACCGGGTACTGGTATTGGCCTCGCCGGGCTGGCATGTCGGCGTAATTGGAATTGTAGCCTCCCGTTTGGTAAATATTTATACGCGTCCGGTGCTGTTAATAGCGCTGCAGGACGGAGAGGGGAAAGGCTCTGCCAGGAGTGTGCCCGGTTTCCATATGCACCAGGCGCTTTCCCACTGTCAGGCGCTTCTTCTTAGTTATGGAGGGCATGCCTCGGCTGCGGGTTTTTCCATTGAAGAGGACAGGATCGAGGATTTTCGCAGAGAGCTGAATCTTTATGCCGGTGAAACACTTCATAACGAAGATACAAACGTACTTGTGGAGCTCGATGGGTTTATCAATATGGAGCAGGTCTCAGAAAAGCTGGTCAATGAGCTTGACCTGCTAAGGCCCATAGGGCACCATAACCCCGGCCCGCTGCTGGGCTGCCGCCAGGCGACCGTGCTGAAATGCCGGGGTGTGGGTCGTGGAGCCGCCCATTTAAAAATGCTGCTGCAAAGTCAAAATGCAACATTTGACGGAATTGGCTTCAACCTTGGGGCTTACGCCGAGGTACTGGCCACCGCCGAAGAAGTGGACCTTGCCTTTGTGCCCGGTATGAACGAGTATAACGGCAGGTCTTCCATACAGTTGGAAGTTAAGGAATTGGGCATGCCTGCGGTTCTGGAAACAGCAGAGGCGATACAGACAAGCTTCCTGAGGAAGATGGACTCTGTACCCACAGAACTGTTCATTCCGGAATTTGTCCTGCTGCAACTTCGCTATGTGCTGCAGAACGCAGAAATGCCCGGGCAGGTTGACAAAATAACAGGGGCGCCGCTTAAGCTTGAAGACTGGCGGGGGCTGGATGACCGTCCGGGAGCCCTGGCGGGAATAGCTTTACGTGGGGAGCCAACTGTGGTAATTACCTCATGCGCTTACAGGACCATAGAGTTAGCACATTTTTTACAACTCGCCGTCCCATCCCTGGCAGGGAGGGTAGCTTTTTGCCACAGTTCATCACAGGAAGCTGAAAAAGACGGGATTGTTCAGTGTTTTAGCGACGGGACTATAAGCACCATCGTGACAACACCCGCTATGGCCGGAGACTTGGCACAACATGCCGTCCAGACCATCATCTATGACCTGCCCTATGCGCATGAAGCTTTTTGTCGTGGCGTAAATACGGTTCGTCCGGGCGGGAGCCTTTATCTGTTTTTTAGTCCGGATGATTTGCAAGAAAATAGAGAAGCGCTGGGAAACCTGGCTCCAGACAGGGAATTTCTGGCATCCCTATATAGAATACTCCGTCGGGAACACAACAAGGAAAACCTGGGGAACTGTACTGTTGAATTTATTATCGGACGCATGCGGGCCGCCGGTTATCAATGGGTCCATCACGATATGGTGCGGGTCTGTCTGGGCATTCTGGAAGAACTGGAGCTCCTGACAGTTAAAGGACGTGGTCAGGGGGGACGTTTGGAGCTTTATCCACCGCCCCGCCACAAGAGGGAGCTTATGGAAGCGAAGACCTACCGGTATTTGCACCGGCTAAAAGATCAG
>DNIT01000154.1:0-2944 GCA_003489345.1 Pelotomaculum sp.
CAACGCATCTGTTTTTCCTCCTTCCTGCAAACTTTTAAAATTATATCGTACATCTCGGCATAGTAACGACAAATACCTCATAGCGCATCAATAATACAATCATAAATAACCTTGAATCCATATTTTGATTGCATTTTTATTATATATCAACTTTAGTGTCTTGTCTACAAAAATATTTCAACTTTTTTCAGCAATTTGCAACAAATATTCATCCGCTACCCGTCTCGCATAATGATATTAAAAAAAGCAGCAATAAATCAAACCTGCTACCTATTAGAGGTCTGCTTGCTAACTTTTATGGATATGGTTTATTTTTTTATTAACCAACGCAGGGTCTTCAGGTGATTTTACTCCATAATCCTAAAATCTCCGCAGAGATTAATCTTTTGGTGTAATCATCAAGATTTTGCTCCTGGCCCACATGCCAAAAGTCTGTTTGCCGGCCTTCCCGCAGCACCATAATTTTATGGCACAGCTTCAGCAGGGTCCTGGGTTCGTGACTTATGACGATAAACGCGATGCCGTTTTTCTTATTTAACTCAACAAATATTTGCTCCATCCTGGCCCTGCTCGATATGTCCAGCGCTGAAAAAGGCTCGTCGCAGATAATCAATTTTGGCCTGGTCGTGATGGCGCGGGCCAGGCAAATACGCTGTAGTTGGCCAAGACTGAACTGGTCGGGATAATCATACCAGCGGCCGTATTCCAGTCCCACCAGCTTCAGCGCCTCAGCGGCCAGAGCCTCCCTGGTTCCCTTGTGGAATCTGCGGTAAAACAGAGGCTCGGCAACAATATCGAAGATATTCTTGTACCTGTTGACCGAACTCCTAGGGTTTTGAAAAAGGTACTGGATACTGCGCCGGTAATCCCGGAAGTTTTTACTCTGGGCTATGTTTAAGCTTCTAAATAAAACATGACCTGAATCGGGTCTTTCAAAGCCTGCCAGGACGAGGGACAGAGAGGTTTTTCCCGATCCGCTTTCACCCAGGATCCCCAATATCTCCCCATCGTCCAAATTAAGGTTGATATCCTGCAGAATCCTGCGCGCCGAACCGGGGTAGGAGAATGAAAGCTCCCTCGCAGCCAATAGTGATCCCGCTCTCACCGGTTTTCGCCCCCATCGTAAAGCCAACATGCCACCTGGCCGGTCCCTATCCGGACAAGAACCGGCTCTTGTACTTCGCAGGCCGTTATACGCTCGCGGCAGCAGGCAAAATAACGGCAACCCGGCACCCGGTTATTGAAAACCGGCGGTTCGCCATGAAATAATGCGCTCTGCCGCTCCTGCGTTTCATTAAAAAAGCAGCCAAACAGGCTTTTAGAATAGGGATGCCGGGGATAAAAACACAATTCCCCGGTGTCACCCATCTCCACCAGTCGACCGCTGTAAAGAACAGCCAGTGTATTACAATATTTCAGTGCAAAACCTAAGTCGTGGGTCACCAGGACCATGGCAAAATTGTATTCTTTCTGGGCTTTCCCCAGCAGGGTCATAATTTCGGTTTTTGACAACAGATCCAGAGATGATGTAGGCTCATCCGCCAGTACGACTTCGGGCTTGCCGGCAATCGCCATGGCCACAGCAATTCGCTGGCACATGCCCCCGCTCAACTGGTGGGGGAACATCCTTAAGATCCGGCCGGGCTCACTGAAGCCAACCTTAACCAACAGTTCCGCGGCATAATTTGCCGCCTCTTTCCACCGTAAACCGGTTTTTACGGCAATCACTTCTTGCATTTGGGCTTTAATCTTTCGCGTGGGGGTCAGCGACCCTTGCGGGTTCTGGGGAATATACCCGATTTTCTGACGCCTTAGTTGGCTTATTTCCTTCCGGCCGGCCTTGAGAAGGTTGCAGCAGCCACACACCGCTATACTTCCCTCCAGACCGGCCGTATGGTTCAACAACCCCAGTAAGGCATAGGTGACCAGGCTTTTACCACTGCCCGATTCACCGATAATACCCAGAGTTTCCCCCGGTCCCAGCCTGAAACTTACATTTTTTAGCAGGGGGATAACCGCCTTATCTTTACGGATGCTGACGCTAAGATCCGCTACGTCAATCATGTTCGAGCAATCCCTTCGCCTTGGAACTGTATGCCTCATGCAGCGCGTCACCCAGGATATTGAAACATAGCACAAGCATGGTTAGGGTCAGGACCGGAAAAAACCACTGCCACGGGTAAATCCTGAATGACTGCAGTCCGTCGGAAATCAATACGCCCAGGCTGGCGTTAGGCGCCTGTACGCCTAAGCCGACGATACTTAAAAAAGCTTCCGCCATAATCGCGTCCGGGATCGAAAAAGCTGCGGTAGTAAGAAGGACCGGAATGCAGTTGGGGAGAATATGGCGGGCCATAATCTTAAAACTACCCGCCCCGTTCAGCCTGGCAAATTTAATGAAAGGTGAGTTTCTGATAACGCGGACTTCACCCCTGATCATCCTGGCAGTGGGTATCCACAATACCAGGCCCAGGGCAATAAAAATGTTCTTTATACCTGGCTCCAGAGCTACGGTAAGCATTACCACGATTAAGAAGGGCGGGACGCACCAAAAAATATCAAGCACACCAACCAGCAAGCGGTCGACTATGCCTCCCAGCAGGCCTGATACGCTGCCCACCAGAAACCCCACTGTGATGTTGATAAGCGTGGCAAAGAAAGCTATCGTAAGTGAAATCCTGATTCCGTAGACGATCCTGGCCAGCAGGTCCCGCCCCAGGTAGTCGGTTCCCAGCCAATGGGCGACGCCGGGTCCGGTATTGGCCTGGAGCAAGTCCTGCGTGTTGGGTTCATATTGAAAAAAGATTGTACCCCCGACGGATACGACCGCGTACAGCCCGATTAAGATTAAGCAGGCGCACACCAGCCTGTTTTTCAAGGTCTTGATGAGCATCATGTTACCTCATCCCTGACCCGGCTTTGGGGGTTCATTAGAAAAATCAGG
>DNIT01000154.1:3052-13825 GCA_003489345.1 Pelotomaculum sp.
CTGCCAAAAAGGTTGAAACCAGCAATACAAAAGTATAAAAAATGGTTACTCCGGCTACCAGGTTATAATCACGGTTGCCGACGGACGTGACATAGTACTGGCCGAGTCCCGGCAGGGCAAATATCTTTTCGACAATAAAACTTCCTGTCAGAAGGGTCGCTGCCAGCGGACTCAAATAATGGACCATGCCGGAAAGGGCACTGGGCAGGGCATGTCTGAAAAGTACCGAGCTGGAGCTCAGCCCCCTGGCCCTGGCGGCTACAATATAGTCCCTCTCAAGCACCTCAATCATTTCCGTTCTTACCAGACGTACCATTATAGCCGCGGGCAGCGCTGCGAGGGTAAGCGCCGGCAGAACCAGACCTACGGGGCTGGTGGACATGGCCGCCGGCAGCAAGCGAAATTTTAAAGCAAAAATATAAATAAGGCCGGCTCCCAGGGCAAAATTAGGCACAGACATCCCCAGCGTCGCCAACACCAGAACCAAACGGTCCGGCCATTTGTTCCTGAGCGCCGCCGAGACGACTCCCAGGCTCACACCCAGTACGATCGAGAGCAACAGGGCCAGGAGGCCTACCGTTGCCGAAACGGGGAACGATTCCTTGATGATGTCATTGACCGAGCGCCCCGGATACTTAAGGGAAGGACCCAGGTCCAACCTGGCCAAATTGTAAAGGTAGCCGGTATACTGGGTTACCAGAGGCTGGTTCAGTCCGTACCTGGTAAGGATATTCTCCTTGATTTCGGGCGCAACCGGCCTGGTTGTAAAAGGATCTCCCGGCAATAGGCGCATCAGGAAGAAGGTGAGAGTCACCACCACAAACATGACGCCCAGGCTAAAAACCGCTCTTTTCAGGATATAGCCGACCATTTAATTAACGAAAGCCCATTTAAAATCCGCGAAGAACGCAAAGCTGGGATGGATAACGCCTTGGATGTTGTCCTTTTCCAGATAAGGGTTGGTGTAGTAGTAAACAGGCATAACCGGCTGCTCATCCATAAGGATTCTTTTCGCCCCTAACAAGGCGTCCATACGGGCGCCGGGGTCCCTGGCTGATTTGGCCTCTTTCAGCAGCCGGTCATATTCTTGGCTGCTCCAGTCAGCCTGATTGTTGGGGCTGTCTGTCTCCCACAGGTCCAGGAAGGTCATGGGATCGTTATAATCCGCGTTCCAGCCCACCCGGGCTATCTGATAGTCCCTTTCGTCGAGGGTTCCAAAGTAGACTTTATACTCCTGCTCAATGATCTCAGCTTCGATGCCCAGGGTCTCCTTCCACATTCCCGTAATGGCTTCGGCTACGGGCCTGTGGTTCTGGTTGTTGCTAAGAAGAAGTTTGACCCTGGGAAAACCGCGGCCTGCGGGGAAGCCCGCTTCGGCCAGCAGCTTCCTGGCTTCATCCGGGTTGAACCCTACTATCAGCTTTTCATCCAGGCTCCTGTATTCCCGGCCCGGGGCAGGCCCGTTTACCCCCGGGGGAACAAAGGCGTAGGCAGCCTTTTCCCCGCCCATGGTCACTTTGCTGACCAGAGCTTCCCGGTCGATGGCCAAAGACAGCGCCTGGCGGACTCTGACATCGTCAAGGGGGGGTAGATTGGTATTGAACATGTAGAATTCATTGGAAAGATCCGGGCTCAGCTTGAGCAGATTGCTCTTGGCCAACCGCTCTATCTCACGGTAGGGTGGCGTCTCGGCAATGTCTATCTGACCGCTCTCAAACATGGCCAGCTCGGTGTTGGAGTCATCCACCAGGGTAACCACCAGGCTTTGCAGCTTCACGCTTTCCTGGTCCCAATAGCGCTCATTCTTCTCAAGTATAAACTGCTTGTTGTGCTCCCATGCGGTCAATTTGAAAGGCCCGTTGCCGGTATACGTAGCGGGATTTTGAGCCCAGCCTGCGCCGTCCTGAGCAACAGCCTTTTGGTTGACGGGAAACAGGGTGGGAAACGCTGTTAACGATAGAAAATAGGGTACAGGCTCCGTTAGGGTGACGATCAGCTTGTCTTTGCCCTCGGCGCGAACGCCGACTTCAGCCGGATCTTTGACTTTGCCGGCGTTGTAGGCTTCGCCGTTAACCAGGTAATAAAGCTGATAGGCATAGGGTGAAGCGGTTTCCGGATCCAGCACCCGCTGCCAGGAGTAGACAAAATCCTCGGCTGTAAGCGGTTCCCCGTCGGTCCAGGTGGACTCTCTCAGGTTAAAGGTATAAGTCCTGCCGTCCTCTGAAACCTCCCAGCTCTTGGCTACGCCCGGGGAAGGTTTGCCGTCGCGGTCCATCCGTACCAGACCTTCCAACAGGGCGTTCTCCAAAGTTTGCTCCGTAACTCCCGTAGAAAGGGCCGGGTCCAGGGTGGCCGGTTCGGCGCCGATGTTGTACCGGATGGTCTGCTGGACAGTCTGGGTTGGTGAGGGTTTCGAAGTGGAACACCCGGCGGCCAGGGCTACCAGGAAAAAATAAATAAACAGCCTTGTAAGCTTGTTCAAAACCCCATACCTCCTGTATACGTTGTCCAAACTAAATTGGTTATTTCTCCATATTTTTGATAATTCCCTCCCGCAAGAAGAAAATTTTTAAAAATGATGTCGTTTGGGAAGGGATTTGCACATTTTGTCAGAAATATTCTCCTCGACCTATGTTAAAAGGAAGTAACAGAATGTCAGTCGACAGCGTCAAAAAACATAAGTATTCGGGATCTATAAATCCTGCTGGCATATATCAGTTCATTATCAATCTTTTAGGTTTATATCTTATCTTTAAATCCGCTTTGGTATGGAACGCCGACATGCTTTGGGTTTATATTTTTTGGCTGCTGTTTAGTACGGCAACAGAACTTAAACCCATCACCATGCCGAATAATGATCAGCTGACAATATCATTCGCAGTCCATATCTCAGCCTTGATATTGTTTGGAGCTCCCATAGCCATCTTGTCTTCCACCGTCGCCAATATTATCACCGATATCGTCGGCCACCGCGGTTGGAAAAAGATGCTGTTTAACGTCAGCCAGTACGCTGTAACGATTTATTGTTCCTGGCTTATCTATCATCTTGTACGATCGGGGTCCGGCCCGCTTGAATTAAAAGCGGATTTTCTTGCCATGGTCTTGAGCTGTCTTACCTATGTTGTCGTCAACTTCCTGCTGGTATCTACGGTAATTTCATTGAGCCAGGGAACCAGATGGCTTCGTCAGTTGACCAACGACGTCAAGCTGGAGATGATCCATTTTGCCACGTTGGTCCCGGTAAGCCTTTTGATTGTCATCCTGTACAACTATGAACCGCTTTCGATCATCATCCTGCTGCTTCCTTTTGCCATGGCTCATTTCAGTTTCGACAACTACATGACTTTGCGCACCGAAACCAAGAATACCATCGAAGTCCTGGCCGACATCATTGACAAAAGAGATGCCTATACCGCTCAGCACTCTTACCGGGTGGCCAATTACTGTGAAGCAATTGCCCACAAGCTAAAGCTTAATCAAAGCGATTATGAAACCCTGATTACCGCGGCCAGGGTACACGACCTGGGAAAGATTTCCGTGCCGGACTCAATCCTATTAAAAAACCAGCGCCTGCAACCTGAAGAAAGAAACTTAATTATCGACCATGCCACAGTCGGCTTCACCATTCTCAGCAACCTGCGGTTTTACAAATCCGGCGCCAAGTTCGTCTTCCACCACCATGAGAGGTACGACGGAACAGGCTATCCGCACGGGCTAAAGGGAGACCAGATACCTCTGGGGGCAAGAATTATGGCTGTGGCGGACAGTTATGACGCCATGACTTCCGATCGCCCGTACCGTAAGGCCATGAGCTCTGAGCAAGCCCTTACGGAAATCATCGATAATTCAGGCACCCAGTTTGACCCCGGCATTGTAGAGGTCTTTGTGCAAATCGTTAGAAATGAGCTTGGAGTTAAATTACAGGATGATACTATTTAGAGGAGAAAATATATGGCTTTTGTAATCGTGGTACTTTTAACTGCCGCTGTCGCCTTGCTCACCGGCGGCAGGTTGAACGGCCTGAAAAACATACAGTTCAGGTTTCCATGGCTCGCTCTGGCGGCCGTAATCCTAAAGATCGTTACGAATTCCAGCCTGCGCTACACCCTGGGCATCTCCGACCTGCTGGCTCCTAAATTATATATGCTTTCCTTAGCTCTGGTCGCCCTTTTTGTTATCCTCAACATAGGGCTGAGAGGCTTTGCCTTAATCGGCCTGGGCCTTTTAAGCAACCTGGCCGCGATATTTTTTAACGGCGGCTACATGCCTTTAAAGCGTGAATATTTCATGCTGATTGCTTCTGCCGAGGAACTGGAAAAAATCAACCAGGGGCTGCCGGTCTATAACTATATCGCCACCGGGCCGGAAACCAAGCTCTACTACCTGTCCGACATTTTTCTCATGCCGCACTGGATTTTTATCACCAGGGTGTTCAGCGTCGGAGATGTCCTGATTACCATCGGCGGCTGCATCTTCGTCTGGTTCCTTCTAAAGACCCCTGTTAAAAGGAAAAACGGTGTCCTCACCAGCATCGGCTACCGCAGCAGCAACAACCCTTGATTATACTAAAGCGGAACCTGACAACCCCCAACAGATGTAGGTGCGAATTCATTCGCACAAGACCCCTAAAAGAATGCGCGGTAGACCTGAAGGCTATTTCTGTCTGTCGTTCTCGAAAAGCCTCTGGGGTAGTGGGCAGGGGGGTATCCTCCGCTCTCTTCGCAATTCTACATTTGTGCAACTAGGGCATCCTACCCATCGCATCTACAGACTGCCCCCCGGTACCTACGCGCTATTTTGGCTTTACTGCATGCCTGCACGCGCTAAGGAACGCATCCAGGTGCTCCGTTCGCTCCGGATCCCCCTCTGCCCGCAAGTCAAGCCTTTTCGAGAACTCTTTGAGACAAAGAAACAGGGGACGTTATCATTGCTATGTAGACAATGATAACCGCCCCCTTATCTTACCTTTGACCCCAAAGAAATGCCTCATCCTACGCCTTACGCCCTACGAATTCGTTTACCTATATCTCCCGCTTCCCTGGTCCTACGTCCCACGTCCACTAGAACCCCGGCGCCCATTTGACCAGGGGTAGTTCCGTGTACGGAAAATCCGGACTTGCCGGCCTCGCCCGCACGGTATAGCCCAGACCTCCCTGGGGGAGGATCAGGCTCCCGCTGAAACGATGCACACCGGCGCCGAGCTCTTCCATATGGGCCAGGACAACCCTCTTGATGCGCTTTAACCCGTAGTCCACGGCATTCCCGCAAACCAGTTCCACCGCGACGCTGCAGTGGTCAAGCCGCCCCAGGTCCATATCGACCTGGACTTCCAACTTTTGCCCGGTGTACATCTTGGGGGTGCCGTTGGTTTCGATCCGGACGAATCTCACCTGAGCCCAGTGCTCCCTGAGCAGCTGTTTCAAGCGGCTAACCCTTTCACCCTGCTCATAATTGTTCTTTCTGAAATCATTCCCTCTCCGTGCGGCCGGGATATAAAACTTATTGGTGTATTCAGCTACCATCCGGTGGGTATTGAAGACCGGGACGATGGTCTTAATACTGTGTTTCATCATCCTGACCCACTCCCGGGGCAACCCGGCTTCCCTGCGGTAATACATCGGGATCAGCTTTTCCTCCAGGGTAACGAAGAGGGAATGGCAGTCCTCCTGGTCCTGGGTTTCTTCATTCAGGTAATTGCATTTCGTCCCGACGGCAAAACCGTTGTTGCCGTCGTAGGCTTCCGGCCACCATCCGTCCAGGGTACTGATATTGATGAGGCCGTTTAAGGCGGCCTTTTGGCCGCTGGTGCCGCTGGCCTCCATGGGCCGCCGCGGTGTATTCATCCATACATCGACGCCCTGCAAGAGGTGGCGGGCCATATGGATATCATAGTCCTCCAGAAGCAAAATCTTCCCCCTGAAATCTGGTTCGTTGGATAAATCGTATATTCTCTTAATAAGTTCCTGGCCGGCCATGTCGGCCGGATGCGCCTTGCCCGCAAAAACAAACCGCACGGGCCGCTCCGGATGGTTGATCATCTGTTTCAGCCTTCCGAGATCGCGAAACAATAGCGTGGCCCTTTTATAGGTGGCAAAACGCCGGGCAAAACCAATTGTCAGCACATCCGGGCTTAAGTACTCGTCAACCTCGTGGACCCTTCTGGACAGCTCGTAATTGCGCATGCGTTGTTTTTTTAAGGAGGAGCGTGCGAAGTCAATCATTTGCACTTTGAGGAAACGGTGCACCCTCCAAAGCTCTTCGTCGGGTATATTTTCTACCTTTTCCCAGATTTCCGGCTCAAGTTTTTCCACACATTCCTTGCCAAGGTAGCGAAAGTACAAGTCCCTCAATTCCCTGGCCAGCCAGGTTTCAAGGTGCACTCCGTTGGTAATGGCGGTAATGGGTATTTCCTCCGGGTGCAGGCCGTCGTAATACCCCAGGAACATTTTCCGGCTAACCTTGCCGTGCAGCCGGCTAACCCCGTTGCAGAGACAGGAATTGTTCAAGGCCAGCAGGGTCATATTAAAACCCTCCCGCTCACGATCCCAGGCCAGCTCCAGCAAGGTTTCCAGTTCGACGCCCATATCTTTTGCGACCGGGGCGAAGAAATGTTCAATGGTTTCTTTGCTGAACACGTCGTGCCCGGCCGGTACGGGAGTATGGGTGGTGAAAATGGTCGAGGCCCGCACCACTTCTCTGGCGGTATTGAAGGAGAGTCCCTTGGCCGCCAGTTCCTTGATCCGCTGCAGGATCAGGAAGGCCGCATGGCCCTCATTGATGTGCCAGACACGCGGCGATACGCCCATTTCATAAAGGGCTTTGACCCCGCCGACCCCCAGCAGGATTTCCTGCGCAATACGGTATTGGTGGTCCCCCCCGTAGAGCGTCCCGGTCAACCGGCGATCGTCGCCTGTATTTTTGGGAGTGTCGGCATCCAAAAGGTAAATCCGGCTTCTCCCCACTTGCACCTTCCAAACCAGGATAAAAATATTCCGTCCCGGCAATTCCAATTTGATCGTGAGGTGGCCCCCTTTTGCGTCATACACAGGGGTAATGGGCAGTTCAATAAAATTGAGATGGGGGTAAACCGCCCCCTGCCGCCCTTCGGCATTAATTGTCTGGGTAAAATAACCGTGTTTATACAAAAGTCCGACTCCCACGAAAGGGAGACCCAGATCGCTGGCCGATTTGCAATGATCTCCGGCCAGCAGCCCCAGCCCCCCGGAATAAATCGGGTGGGACTCGTGCAGCCCGAACTCAGCGCTAAAATAGGCTACGACATCTTCTTTATGCTCCGGGTAGTGTGCGGCAAACCAGGTTTCTTCCGACTTATAGCGATCATAAAGCGCAAAACCCCGCCGGTACATGGCCAGGTAGTCATCGTCCCGGGCGACCCTTTCCAGGTCTTCGCTTGACACTTTGATCAGAAATCTGGCCGGGTTATGGCCTGTCTCACGCCACAGGTCGGGCTTAACTGCCCTGAATAATTCAATAGCCTCCGGCTTCCAGGAAAACCAGAAATCATAAGCCAGTTCTTTTAGTCTGCAGATTGACGCGGGCAGCTTGGGGGTCACGGAAACGACACGAAAAGAAAACATATGGAAACCTCCCTATGACCTGACAGGACACTATTCTCTCCTTCCGCTCATATTCCTTCTTAATATTTATATTTCGACAACGTTTAAGACGCTCCTGGGTAAGGGAATAAATGGCGCACAAGGAAAAGCCCCTCCTGCGGGCAGAGGGTATCCAAAAGCGATTGAGGATTTTCGAGAAGCGCATGGGAATTAATCATTGCCAAAAAATTTATCGTAACTCAACTCTTCTATTTTGGCATTTAAATAGTGGCGTTGATTTGCTCTCCTCCCGGCGGCTGCCTTTAGCTCCTCAATTAAATAAAACCATATCGCATCATGATCAAGTTTAGTCATGCTTCCGCCGCCGGGCAGCAAGGCCTCGTAAGCCCGGATCAGTGAGTTGCAGATTCTATACTTCCAATTTTCAAACATTGGGTGGTTGTTTAATACGAACGCACATATTCCTCCCAGATCTCTCTCCGGGGGATAAAAACACACGCTTTCAAAATCCAGGCCGTAAAACTTTCGACCGTCAAAGATAAAATTACGCAAGTTTAAGTTAGACATGCACAAACATACCTGACTGGATATATTCATATACCCGTGCAACTTACGCAACCATTTCGCAAGCTCGCCAATCCATAACTCCTCTTCTATTTCGATGTCTATCAGTAAATCCCCCAACAAAACGCCCTGAATATATGGCATGATAATAATATTATTATCATGCCATATAACGTCCGGTACATTGATCCCTTGTTTATTCAAAGCATTTAAAATAAATACCTCATTTCCTGTTGACGAGTTAACATGTTCCTTGATGATATACCGCTGGGTTACATTTGATGCGGTAACCGCTTCAATAAAAAAAACATTATTGTGCCTGCTGAATCTCTTTTCACTGTATACAACCTTTACTCCCAGAGCTTGTTCCAGCTTATTGACGCAATCCTCCATTATCACTACTTCCTTATTGATATTTTTATTTGCTCGCTGAGATCATAGTTATGCAATTTTCGGCAGAATGGTATCGGCTACCCCCTCAATAACAACGTAATCGTGATCAAAATAGCACAATATCTTGTCTATCCCCAAATGCCGCGGGATAAGGATATCTGTCTCCTTAAAGCCTCTTGCCACAATCATCTCCGAGCCCGCCTGTTTATGCCGCCAGGTGTTGCTCCCTGCCACATCAAGGATAAAGTCCTCATAATGAATATTTTACCGAACCTATACTATAACCTCTTTTTTTTAATTCTGCAATAATATTTTCAATAGTTGTCGTTTTACCGGACTGGGTAACCCCAAAAACTGAAAAAGCTTTCATGCAATTCTCCTTTTCCTAAGGTATTCCGTAACCCCCTATGTTTCTGTCATACATGGACTTGTATACATACTTTGTTAACAGGCCGACATTGTATCCGGTTATCACAGCGGATACCATTAATACGGGCAGAAGGATGTAAATATGAAAATCCTGCGCCAGTACGCTTGCCACAAATAATTGACCTATATTATGGCATACGGCGCCAATCATGCTGATATTGACAATACTGACATATTTTTTTAGATAGTGCCACATAACGGACATGACCAGGGTGCTCAGCATACCTCCGGTAATACTGAATAAAAAACCGACCGGGTTGCCTCCCAATAAAGCCCCCAAAATACACCTGACAGCGACAACCAAAAAAGCGTCTTTGTACCCCAAAACCAGTATTGACAATAAAGTTACGATATTGGCCAGTCCCAGTTTCACCCCGGGAGGCACGCCGGGAATCATAATGGACCTTTCCACTATGCTGATAACCGTAGCCAGCGCGACAAACATGGCAATCGTCACAATACGTTTTGTACTAAACACCGGCAGTCTCACCTTTACACTGAGATTATCATTCCCCACCCACGTTAGAACCCGGCCCTAGCAAATGCGGGTTCCCGAATTCATTCGCCCATTGACCCCAAAGAAATGCCTGCATCCTCTACGCCTTACGCCCTACGGCCTACGACTAAGCTCAGTAGGAAATGGCGTCCACACCTGTAGACTTTCCTCTGATAACAACTTTCAGATTGTTTGGCGCACAAAAGGATATTTGGCCGGGCTTGCTCAGCCAGCCTGTCTTAACACAAATTTGATTGGGGCAATCGGCTTCTCTAACCCTGACCCGGCCGTCTTTTATCTCCACCACGTTATAATGTCCGTCTGAATCCGTAACCTTCATTTCCTCAGCGGTGGCCTCAGACAGCGGTATTTGCCGGTGCAATTGACCAAATTTGTATATTTCAACAGTTAAGACATCCCCCGCCGGCTGGCGCTGCGACAGGTACAAAAACACGAGACTAATCAGAGCTAGGGCTAAAAGGGCGGCAGTTATATAACGATTAAGGTTTTGCATTGTTTTCTCCCTAGTCATAGATATCTAACCCGTAATTATTTGTAAACAGCTTTGTTTTATCTTGCAAAACTTATCCCAAAATCATTTTTTCAAGGTATTGTTAAATTACGCAAGCAGCTCCAGGATTTTATTATGTGCTGCTCTTTTATTAATATAAGTCCGGGTTTTTTCTATGCCCCATTAAAGCTAATCGTAAAGCAAAGTCAATCTCAACGCAATCTTTTTTGACAGATCAAGTAAAGGAAAAGGGTATCCCAGATATTCTACTTCTTCTGGAATACCCCCAACATTTTTTAATTTGCAGCTGCCGGTATGCGCCGTATTTCATCAGGGTCGATATGCGAATGAATTGCGCATCATTAAGGTTCGAGCGGGGAAACCTCTTTTTTTGGTTTCTTCAACAGCAGGCCGTTCAGTGCTTTTGACAACACCGCCAGGACAATGCCGATGCCCAGCGTTATTCCTGCCGCCGGCAAGTGACCCAGGAAATACCAGAGCAGCAGGTAACCGGTGGAGATCACGATGGACATCAGCATCAGGGGGAAGGCCAGCTTTAAAAATTCAATAAAGGTGATGCGGACGCCCCTCTTCTCCGCCATACCGACGACCACCACGTTGGCGGAGGCGCCGATGATGGTCCCGTTGCCGCCCAGGCAGGCACCCAGCGACAGCGACCACCAGAGCAGGTTCAGATCCGTAATACCACCGAGGCGCCCCATGTCCTGGATCAGCGGGATCATGGTCGCGACGAAGGGGATATTGTCGACAAAGGCCGATGCTATCGCCGACAGCCAGAGGAT
>DNIT01000154.1:13962-14133 GCA_003489345.1 Pelotomaculum sp.
AGCCAGAGGATCAGCATGCCGGTGGGCAGCATGTTGCCGCCGGTGGTTTCCAGCGCCCACTTGGCCACCATCTCAATGACGCCGACTTCTTCCAGCGCGCCGATGATTACAAACAGGCCGATGAAAAAGAACAGCACGGGCCACTCCACAGCCGCCAGGGCGTGTTCGACG
>DNIT01000154.1:14250-14802 GCA_003489345.1 Pelotomaculum sp.
GCCAGGGCGATGACCGAGGATTCAAGGTGGACGTACTGGTGCAGGACAAAGCCCAAAATGGTCAACCCCAGGATAACCAGACACTTTTTGAGGAGAACGGCGTCCTTGATTTCATCCTGCTCGTTCATTTGCATAATATTTGCCTTCAGTTCTTCCGGCGTGTCCAGTCGATCCCGGTAGATCAACTGCAGTAAAAAGATCGTCACCACATACACAACGACAACAACCGGCGTCAGGTTAAAAACAAAATCCATGAAGCCGAGTCCCGTGGCGCTGCCGATCATGATGTTCGGCGGGTCCCCGATCAAGGTGGCGGTCCCGCCGATGTTGGACGCTAAGATTTCAGTGAACAGGAACGGCCACGGGCTGATTTTGAGCTGGTTGGTGATGGCGAAGGTGACCGGCACAATTAAGAGGACGGTGGTCACATTGTCCAGTAACGCCGACAGGACCGCCGTTACCAGGGCGAGAGCGGCGAGGATCTTCAGCGGTTCGCCTCCGGACGCTCTGGCCGCTTTGATCGCCAGAAATTCAAAGACACCGGTTTTTCTG
>DNIT01000154.1:15022-25064 GCA_003489345.1 Pelotomaculum sp.
GGTGAATTTTTTCGGAAACGATGATCGCGTAGGTTATCAGAAATACTGCTATGGCTACTATTGGCTGGTACTGTTCGGGCATTCGATCACCTCGTGTAAAAGTTTTGCGAAATAAATATGAAAATGGCTTACGCATCATAATGTGAGTGCAAATTCACCCGCACAGGATCCCCCAGGGAATGAACAAATCCCTTAAATAGCTGCGCAGCTTTTCATGCGGCTGAAATGAGGCCCACATTGCCGGGAAAATAAAAAAAGATGGTGAAATCGGAATAAATCCGACTTCCCACCCCAGAAGCCTTGAGTTCCTTGAAAACGGACTTTAAAGGTCCGTCCAACACGTAAAGCCCGTTATGCAATTACTACAATTACTACGAAAAACTTTATCATACACCCCCTATAGTCTATAGTAACATTTGCAGTCCGGTCAAGATGGTACCGGAAAAAATTTTTACTTTTACGACAAATGAGCCTGGGCAGAGAATACGGTTGCTATCATACAAATTCAGGAAATACATGGCCTGATTTAAAAACCGGCAGCTTGTGAAAATTATAAGGAGTCGCGCCACCAAAAGGAAAAGGGTGCCCGGAATTTTATTTCCGAAGCACCCTTCTTATCTCAATAATCAGCCCGGTATGCGCTGCTTTTTTTAGAGTCCATACNNCAGGGTCGATATGCGAATGAATTTGCGCATCATTAAGGTTCGAGCGGGGAAACCTCTTTTTTTGGTTTTTTCAACAGCAGGCTGTTCAGTGCTTTTGACAACACCGCCAGGACAATGCCGATGCCCAGCGTCACTCCTGCCGCCGGCAAGTGACCCAGGAAATACCAGAGCAGCAGGTAACCGGTGCCCCATACCAATATTTGTTGGCAGACCACCAAAAGGAAAAGAGCGCCCCGGAAATTTTACTTCCGGCGCACCCTTCATATCTCAATAACCGGCCCGGTATGCGCTGCTTTTTTTAGAGTCCATACTGAGTGCATGCGCTCCTGTATTTCACGGCTGGATGGACCGGGGCGCTTGCTTTTTCAGCAGCCGCCCGCTTACAGCCTTTGACAAAACCGCCAGGACAACAGCTGCGCACAGCGATATCACGGCTGCCTGCAGGTGGCCGAGAAAATACCAGAGCAACAGGTAGGCGGTGGAGATCACCACCGACAACAACATCAAGGGGAAGGCGGTTTTCATAAATTCGATAAAGGTTACCCGGATGCCCCTCTTTTCCGCCATGCCGATGACCACCACATTGGCGGAGGCGCCGATAAGAGTTCCGTTGCCGCCCAGGCAGGCGCCCAACGACAGGCACCACCAGAGAAAGTTCAGGTCGGCAATGCCCCCCAGGCGTCCCATGTCCTGGAGAAGCGGGATCATGGTCGCAACAAAGGGGATATTGTCGACAAAGGCTGAAGCTATCGCCGACAGCCAGAGGATCAACATGCCGGTCGGCGCCATGTTGCCCCCGGTCACCTCCAGCGACCACCTGGCCACTGCTTCAATGATACCCACTTCTTCCAGCCCGCCGATGATCACAAAAAGGCCGATAAAGAAGAAGAGCACGGGCCACTCCACGGCCGCCAGGGCGTGTT
The DNA here is from genome assembly GCA_003489345.1 of Pelotomaculum sp. Classification (GTDB taxonomy): domain Bacteria; phylum Bacillota; class Desulfotomaculia; order Desulfotomaculales; family Pelotomaculaceae; genus Pelotomaculum_C. The sequence goes on from DNIT01000154.1 coordinate 16,611, forward strand.
CGACGTCTTCGCCGGAAACCAACAACAGCAGGCTCGCGCCCGCCAGGGCGATGACCGAGGATTCCAGGTGGACGTACTGGTGCAGTAGAAAGCCTGCAATGGTTAACCCCAGGACCACCAGGCACTTCCTGAGGAGGGCGTGATCCTTAATCTGTTCCTGCTCGTTCATAAGCATAATATTTGACTTCAGCTCATCCGTCGTGTCCAGTTGATTGCGATAAATGTACTGGAGCAAGACAATCGTCACCAAAGATACAACTATAATGACCGGCGTCAGGTTTAATGCAAAGTCCATGAAGCCCAGTCCGGTGGCGCTGCCGATCATGATGTTCGGCGGATCTCCGATCAGGGTGGCGGTGCCGCCGATGTTGGACATGAGAATTTCCGTGAAGAGGAACGGCCACACGCTGATTTTGAGTTGGCTGGTGATGGCGAAGGTGACCGGGACAATTAAGAGGACGGTGGTCACATTATCCAGGAATGCCGACAGGATTGCGGTAACAATGCCGAGAGCGGCAAGGATCTTGAGCGGCTCGCCCTTGGACATTCTGGCCGATTTGACTGCCAGGTATTCAAAGACACCGGTTTTTCTGGTGATGCCGACAATGATCATCATGCCCACCAGAAGGCCGATGGTGTTGAAGTCGATGGCGGAAACCGCTTCTTCTAAGCCAAGGATTCCCACCAAGATCACCAGGCATGCCCCTACCAGGGCGATTACCGTCCGGTGAATTTTTTCGGAAATGATGATCCCGTAAGCTATTAGAAAAATGGCTAATGCTATAGCTGACTGGTACTGTTCGAGCACTATAATCACCTCATGAAGTAAAAATAATGTAAAAGTTCAAATACTTGCTGCTGTGAAAGCTTTTATTGAATTAAAATTGCACCCATATTGTTGGGACAATAAAACAAGGTAGTTAAATAAAAAATCCGAATTCACACCCCTCTTCTGAAACCTTAATTTCCCTAAAAAGGGGGTGGGAAATCAGATATCTGACTTCCCACCCCAGAAGTCTTAACATTCCTTGAAAACGGACTTTAAGATCCGTCCAACACGTTAATGTTCTTATACACTTGTTACCAGGTCAAACTCCATGGTAAACTTATTACATGGCGCACTATGGTCCGGCCATTGCGCTATCCTGTACAAAATTCAAACCATCTAAAGCTTTACGCTGTTTTGTAAAGTTGCACACATTTATTGGAAAAATAAGGTGGTAAAATAAAAAATTCCGACTTCACACCCACCCCGGAAAGCTATATTCCCCTTGAAGGTGGTGAAATCAGATATCTGGCTCCCCACCCCAGAAGCCTAACATTCCTTGAAAACGGACCTTGAGATCCGTCCAACACGTTAATACGTTATATGATTATCATATTAAGTGCACTTAATATGATAAACTGTATCATATGGTTTTATTGTGGTCAAGTAAGTAACGGAAAAAAATTATAGCATTTCAGGAAAATACAATTCTTGATTGAGAAATTCTTATACTATAGAGTATAAGATGCTTTATTAGCTTTCTTTAATCTCTATAACAGGAGTAGTTTTTAGTTAGGTTATTAGAAGATTTGATAACAATAGCTAATAACTGCAAGTAACTTGATAAATATTTCACAAATGCTCTATTATGACAAAAACTGTAGCATAAAAAAATTTACAACCTTGCAGGAAAATGCGGCTACCTATAGAGAAATATGAATACTATAGACATACAATAGGAGGTGGGTGAACTTGATCAAAAAAATACTGGTAGCCTATGACAATGGAAGCAAGGCCAAAAAAGCTCTGGAAACCGCCATCGAGATTGCCAAGGGAAACAACGCCGGGATCTACCTGCTGTCTTCGGCGAAGATGACTGATTTTATATCATCTGTTGCCAGTCCGGAGATGCTTAAGGATCTGGAAGAAAAAAGCCACGAGTATTTTGTGGATATACTGAAGGAACCGGTGGAAAGAGTTAAAAAAGAAGGCATCCCGGTCTTTTCTGTCATTCTGCAGGAGCGTCCCGGCGAGGCTATTGTCCGCTATGCTGAAGAAGAAGGCATGGACCTGATCGTTATGGGTTCGGCCAACCGGGGCAAGGTGGAAAGATTTCTGCTGGGTCTGGGCAGCGTATCCAACTATGTCCTCCAACACGCCAAGCAGCCGGTGCTGATCACCAAAGAGTAGGAAACGAATTCACCCTCCAAAACATAAAACATTTGGAGCCAATAGCAAATATCGCTTTTTTTATGATCCGTTCACCCCGAACACGTTTAACTGTTTGGCGTGGCGGGTCAAAAATCGTAAGGAGAGAGGGAACGAATGAGCATTTTCAGCAAGCATCTCCCGGCGATCCATGTCGAGCATCATAAGTACACCGCGGAAAGCCCTACGGAAAAAATGCCGGTACCAGACAAGGTGTATATTTCTATGGCACAGCATATCGGCGCTCCCTGCCAGCCCAAGGTGGAGGTGGGGGATTTCGTCAAGGTGGGCCAGGTTATCGGCGACACCGATGCCTTTGTCAGCGCCCCCATTCATTCCAGTGTCTCAGGAAAAGTTACGGCCATCGACAAAAGCCTGACCACGACAGGCGTTTGGGACCTGATCGTAACGATCGCGGCGGACAAAAAACAGGAAGTTCTGGAAGGGCTCGCGCCCCCGCAGATCGACGACAAAGACAGCTTTATCAAGGCGGTCCGGGCTTCCGGGCTGGTAGGTCTGGGCGGCGCGGCTTTTCCCACCCACATCAAGTTCAACCCCAAGAACCTTGATGAAGTGGACACCTTCATCATCAACGGCGCCGAATGTGAGCCCTACCTCACCGCCGATTACCGGACCATGATGGAGAACTCGGAACTGTTGATCAACGGCCTGAAAAACACGCTGCACTACCTCAAGATCAAGCGCGGGATCATCGGCATCGAATCCAACAAGGCTCCGGCGATCAGCAAGCTGCGGGAGATGGTCCGGGATACTCCGGAGATCGAGGTAATGGAGCTCAGATCCGTTTATCCCCAGGGCGGGGAACGTGTTTTGATCTACGAGACCACGGGAAGAGAGATCCCCATGGGCAAGCTTCCGGCGGACATCGGCGCCATTGTATCGAATATCAGTTCCGTGGTCGCTTTGCAGAACTTTATCGAAACAGGAATGCCTCTGGTCTCAAAGAAGGTCACCGTGAGCGGCAACGCGATCCGTACGCCCAAGAACGTAGAGGCTCCCATCGGAACGCCAATCAGTCAATTGATAGCATTCTGCGGCGGATACAAAAAAACTCCCAGAAAGATCGTCATGGGCGGGCCGATGATGGGAGCAGCCGTCTATGACGACGGGATGACCGTGAACAAGAACACCAGCGGCATCCTGACTTTCGACGAGGAATTAGCCCTATTGCCTAAAGAAACACCCTGCATCAGCTGCGGTCGATGTATCAGGGCCTGTCCCATGCTGCTCATGCCTACCCTGCTGGCCAAAGCCTACGACGCCAGGGATGTTGAAGAACTGAAGAAGCAAAACGTGGCTCTTTGTATGGAATGCGGCTGCTGCTCTTATGTCTGCCCCGCCAAAAAGCAGCTGGCTTTCACCCATAAGCTGAGCAAACAACTGGTTATGGAAGGAGGTAAAAAATAATGGGCCGTTATCATCAGGGAACTCTTATTGTATCTTCCTCCCCGCATATCATGGACAATATAACCACCACAAGAATTATGCTGGACGTCTTGATCGCTCTCATTCCTGCCTTTATCATGTCCGGCTTCATCTTCGGCCCCAGAGCCATCCTTCTGACGGTCACCTGCGTCGCTGCCTGTGTCCTGTTCGAGGCCGGCTTTCAATATATCACCAAAAAGGACAGCACCATCACAGATTTAAGCGCTGTGGTGACCGGCGTGCTGCTTGCCTTCAATCTCCCGTCGTCTTTGCCTTTTTGGATGGCGGTGATCGGCTCCTTTGTGGCCATCGTGGTCGTCAAGCAAATCTTTGGAGGAATCGGCCAAAACTTTGCCAACCCGGCCATTACCGCCCGCGTCGTCCTGCTGGTATCCTTTGCGACTCCCATGACGACATGGCCCTTGCCCAATAAGCTCCTGGGAACTACCGACGCAGTGACCGGAGCGACGCCTCTCGGTATTTTGAATATGGGGACGGATCTCAGCTCCCTGCCCTCCAATATGGACCTTTTCCTCGGGTTTGTCGGCGGCTCTCTGGGTGAAACCAGCGCGATCGCGCTTTTAATCGGCGGCATCTATCTCTTATGGCGAAAAATCATCGAGCCGTGGATCCCGCTGGCTTTTATCGGCACCGTATTCCTCTTTGCTTTATTGGCTGGCCAGGACCCGATCTTCCACATCTGCGCCGGCGGCGTGATGCTGGGCGCATTCTTTATGGCAACGGATTATACGACTTCTCCGCACCTCACCACAGGGAAAATTGTCTTCGGCATCGGCTGCGGTCTTATGACTATGATTATCCGGCTCTACGGCTCCTATCCGGAGGGCGTATCCTTTGCGATCCTGCTGATGAACATCCTGACACCTCAAATCGACATGCTGTTTAGAAGAAAGACTTACGGAGGTGTGAAGATATGAAAACCGAAGATATGCAAGCTGAAGCCGTGCAAGTAGTGGCTGTAAAGGCATCGAGTTTCGACGAACTGATCAAGCCCTCGCTGGTCCTGCTGCTCATCTGCCTGGTCGTGACCGCCGCCCTGGCGTTTACCTATCAGGCTACGGCGCCGGTCATTGCGCAAATTAACACCTTCAACGCCAACATCGCCAGAGGCGAGGTGCTCCCGCAAGGTGAAGGCTCCTTCTCTCCGGTGAACGCACAGTACCCGGAAAACGTGGCTGAGGTCTATCAGGCCGACAACGGCGCCGGGATGGTGTTAACCACTATGGACAAAGGCTTTGGCGGACAGCTCACAGTTATGGTGGGGATCGACAGCGAGGGCGCCATCACCGGCGTGAAAGTGACCAAACACGCTGAGACCCCCGGCCTCGGCACGAAAGCCATGACCGCTGCGTATCTCTCACAATACCAGGGACAGAAAGCTATCACCAGGTCCGCTGAATCCGGCAAGACAGAGATCGATGCCATCACCGGCGCCACGATCACATCCAATGCGGTCTTCCGTGCGACAGAGACGGCCCTGGCCCAATACAAATCGTTAGGGGGCGCCCGATAATGAATAAGCTGAGCTTACTGACGAACGGCATCATCAAAGAAAACCCGGTATTGATCCTGCTTTTGGGTACCTGCCCTACCCTGGCGGTTACCACCTCGGCCGTCAACGGGCTGGGCATGGGCGTTTCTACCATGGCGGTCCTGATTTCTTCCAATATCGTGATCGCGCTTTTGAAAAACATCATTCCCGACAAGGTCAGGATCCCCAGCTTCATCGTGGTCATCGCCGGTTTCGTCACCATAGTCGGCTTGCTGCTGCAGGCATACGCGCCGGAGATCAATGAAGCCCTGGGTCTCTTCATCCCTCTGATTGTCGTAAACTGTATCATCCTGGGAAGAGCCGAAATGTTTGCAAGCAAAAACAAGGTCGCCGACGCGGCTTTCGACGGGATTGGGATGGGGCTCGGATTCACCTTTGCTTTATTCCTGATGGGGTCCATTCGTGAGCTGGTCGGTTCCGGCGCATGGATGGGCATCAAGCTGACTGCGGAGCTGTTCGACCCCATTTCGGTCTTCATGCTGGCTCCCGGCGCCTTTTTTACCTATGGTTGCCTGGTGGCTCTGATTAATTACCTTTCCCAAGGCAAAGCCATCAAGAAAACGGAATTTGGCTGCGCGAACTGCGCTTCGGCCGCCAGCTGCCAGCTGGCCGGGAAAGGGGGTTGTGAGTAATGCAGGAAATGATGATCATTCTATTCAGCGCCATACTGGTCAACAATTTCGTACTGGTTAAGTTCCTCGGCATCTGCCCTTTCCTGGGGGTATCCAAGAAAATGGATTCCGCCGTCGGTATGAGCCTCGCGGTTATTTTCGTCATGGTCCTGGCCAAGGCGGTTACCTATCCGATTCAGACGGGCCTGCTTGTGCCGCTTCAGATCGGATACCTGCAGACCATCGTATTCATTCTGATTATCGCCGCTTTGGTCCAGCTGGTGGAGATCACCCTGAAAAGATACGTGCCGGCGCTGCACCAATCCCTGGGCGTATATCTTCCTTTGATCACGACCAACTGCGCCGTCCTCGGCGTTACGATCCTCAACATCGACGAAAAATATACATTTTTTCAGTCATTGTTAAATTCCTTTGGCGCCGGTGTTGGCTTCCTGCTTGCTTTGGTTCTTTTCTCCGGGATCCGGCAGCGCATCGAGAACAACGACTTTCCGGCCGCCTTCAAGGGGGTCCCGGCAGTCCTCATCGCCGCTTCGATCGTATCGCTGTCTTTCATGGGATTTTCCGGCGTGATTGACGGATTGTTCGGGCACTAAGAAAGGAGAATGGAGACTATGCAATACATCATCCCGGTCGGCCTTGTTACGGCCATGGGTCTTCTGGCGGGCGGCATTCTGACCATCGCCGATAAGTTCATGGCGGTCAAGATGGACGAAACAGCGGCCAAGGTACTGGCCGCGCTTCCCGGAGCAAACTGCGGAGCCTGCGGCTTCGCCGGCTGCGCAGACTACGCCAATGCCCTGGCCCAGGACGAGGAACACGCCGTCAAAGCCAATCTCTGCACCCCCGGAGGCGACGCCGTGGCGATGGAGGTCAGCAGCATTCTCGGCGTAGAGTTCGAGGGATCTTCCAGTATGATCGCCATCATGAAATGCTCCGGTTCCCGGGACAAGACCAGCTATGCTATGGATTATCAAGGTCGCCAGACCTGTAAAGCGAACAAACTGTTCTTCCGGGGCAGGGGCACCTGTGAAAAGGCCTGCCTGGGCTTTGGAGACTGTGTCAATGTGTGTGCCTATGACGCGATCAAGCTGGAAAACGGCCTGGCCGTGATCAACAAGTATAAATGCGTCGGCTGCGGGCTTTGCGCCAGGACCTGCCCAAACGCCCTGATCGAGATCGTGCCGGACAAGACCCGCGTCGTGGTGGGATGCAGCTCCGTCGATCCGGGAAAGGTCACCCGGGAAATCTGCTCCATCGGCTGCATCGCCTGCAAAATCTGCGAAAAGAGTTGTAAATTCGATGCGATCCATGTCGTCGACAACCACGCGGTCATTGATTATACCAAGTGCACCAACTGCACGCTATGCGCCAAGAAGTGTCCCACCGGTGTCATCCATGTCTTTCCAAAGCTGGCCGGCGCTGCGCAGCCAAAGCCCCAACCGGTGCTCGCAGAAACCGCACAGGCAGAGGCATCTGCCCGGCAGGTTTAGGAAAACAGGGGTCCGCAAGCGTGCGATGGAAAAAGACGCAGTTTCCAGCGTGAACAGGAGAACCGTAAGCGGTGTACGCCGGGCAGGCTTGCCTTTCGCAAGCTGTCCGGCGTCTTTATAAGCTGGCGGACCAGTCGCGGCTTCTCAACTAAAAACCAGCCATGCAGATATAAGCAAAACCTTATGGCGGCCCCCCCTGCCCCGGGGTATAATAAAGTGAGATGAATCCATCCTGAAAATATATGTAAGGTAGTGATGAAGCATATTGAAGTATATAGCTGTGCTAATGAGTTTTTTTATTACTCTGTTTGGTATGGGCTGCGGGCAAAAGCCCACGGCTATGCAGGAAGTTTCGGGAGAAAAATTCATTATGGACACCTTGATCCAAATAACAGTGCTATGTGAGGATCAAGACAAAGGGCAGAAAGCTTTGGAGGCGGCTTTCGGCGCTTTTGAAAGGATCCAAAGTTTAACCGATAGGTTTCAAAAAAACGGGCAAACAACGTCTGCTTCAAATGATGTGGTTCAAATCAACGAAAATGCCGGCATCCAACCCGTTCCGGCAAGCCCCGATACGATAAACATGCTCGAGCGTTCCTATTATTTTGCCGGACTAACCGGCGGAGCCTTTGATGTTACCATCGGACCGGTCATGGACCTCTGGGGTTTTGGAAAAAATGAGCAGCATGTCCCGGCTGATGGGGAAATCAACAAGGCGTTAAGCCTGGTTGACTATAAAAAAGTCCAGGTTGACCGCAATCCTATGACGGTATTTCTGACGAAACCGGAAATGAGTTTGGATTTAGGCGGTGTCGCCAAGGGCTATGCCACAGATGAGGCGGTCAAGGCCCTTAGAGGAGCAGACATCCAACATGCCATCATCAATGCCGGGGGCAATGTTTACGCCCTTGGCGATAAGCCCGACGGATCGCCCTGGCGGGTTGGCGTGCAGGACCCGCGCGGCGACAAGGGCATTATTGCCATATTGTTTTTAAAGGATAAAGCGGCGGTAACATCCGGTGATTACCAGCGGTATTTTGAGCAGGACGGTGTCCGCTACCACCACATTATAGATCCCTCGACAGGAAAGCAGGCCAGGGACGTTATGCAAACAACAGT
>DNIT01000232.1:0-136 GCA_003489345.1 Pelotomaculum sp.
TGGCCGGCAAAGGCCGGACCTATGAAATTGCGAAAAAACAGGTTACCTGCTCCTTCTGCGAGGCCGGTTGCCAGTTTGATCTCAATTACAAGGGTGACAAAGTTATCGGCGTGTCGGCAAAGGCGCCGGGCCAGGG
>DNIT01000232.1:172-3356 GCA_003489345.1 Pelotomaculum sp.
AAACCACCTCATAAACCATCCCGAAAAAATCGTTCATCGTTCAAATCCAAAATTCCAACAAAATAACTATCAAAAAGACACAAGTATCAAGTATCAAGACAAGACAGAAGGAATCAGAGGTTCAGACAATCCGGGAATCCAAAAATCCGGGAATCTGAAATTTTAAAATTTTTCTTGTTTTACGACTTACGACTAATTACTTACGACTAAACGAATTTTGACAATTTCTATGACTATGATCAATCTTACCATTAACAACAAACCCATAAAGGTCGAGGAGGGAACCACTATTTTTGAAGCGGCCAAACGGCACAACATCCTCATCCCTCATTTTTGCTATCTCNNCGCCCGCTCTGCCTTAAAGGACGTCTCGGCATGGAGCTGCGCTACAGCGACCAGCCACTTACGCCGATGCTCAAAAAAGACGGAGAGTATGTTGAAGTATCCTGGCCGGAAGCGCTGGAACTGGAAGATGTGTTGTCCAGGCTCAAAGAGCTGGAGAAGTAAAACCACTGATTCTTAAACTATATAATTGAACTCCGAGCCATACTGTCTAAACCACGGGGCATGATAGTTGGCCGATAGGGTCCAGTGGGAAACTGCTGCGCCTCCCGCATTTTGGAAAGGAGTGAAGTTTTTTAGGGAGGTTATAAATGGTGGCAACCGTTACGCTTACCATAGACGGTGTCCAGGTCACGGTGCCGAAAGGTTCCACGGTCCTGGAAGCCGCAGAGAGTGTGGGTATCTTCATCCCCACCTTCTGCCATGACCCGGAACTCAGCAAACCTGGCGCCTGCCGCATTTGTGTGGTGGAGGTTGAAGGCGCAAGAACCTTGATGGCTTCATGCGTAACCGCTGCCACAGAAGGAATGAAGGTCTACACCAATACCGAAAAAGTACGTAAGGTACGCAAAGTAATTTATGAACTGATCCTCTCCGATCATCCAAAAGATTGTCTGGGNNGGAAATACCGGGCGCCCGCAACCTGCCGGCCTCCTGTGTGACCGAGGCCACCGAGGGCATGGTTGTTTACACCGCTTCAGAGGCGGTATTGGAAGCGCGTAAGATCAACCTGGAACTCCTGTTGGCTAACCACCCCGAGGACTGCCTGACCTGTAACAAGAACGGCGAGTGCAAGCTGCAGGAATACGCATACTATTATGGGGTCAAGGCGGATGCTTTTCCTGGTGAAAAACACGCCTACCCGGTCGAAGACGACAACCCGTTTATCGTACGGGACATGAACAAGTGCATCCTGTGCGGCAAATGTGTCCGGATGTGTCAGGAAATCCAGGGCAACAACGTAATCGACTTCGCTTTCCGCGGTTTCAATTCCATTATCACCCCCGCCATGGGCTCGACCTACAGCGACACGGATATTTCCAACTGTGTCTTTTGCGGCAACTGCGTATCGGTTTGCCCGGTCGGCGCCCTGAGTGAAAAAGGGATGCTCGGCAAAGCCCGCAAGTGGGAAATTGAGAAAGTGACCACTACCTGTCCTTATTGCGGAGTTGGCTGCTCTTTCGACCTGAATGTCAAGGAGGATAAAGTCATCGGGGTAACCTCGACCGACGGTGATGTCAACGGGCGTGCCCTGTGTGTGAAAGGCCGCTTCGGTTACGGGTTTATCAACCACCCGGACCGTCTAAAAAAGCCGTTGATTAAAAAAGACGGCAAGTTTGAGGAAGCCACCTGGGATGAGGCCATCGCCCTGGTGCAGGAGAAATTTGACGTCGTTAAGGAAAACTATGGTCCGGAAGCCATTGCCATTCTTTCATCGGCCCGCTGTACCAATGAAGAAAACTATTTAATGAACAAACTGGCGCGCGCAGTGCTCGGTACCAACAGTATCGACCACTGCGCCCGTCTCTGACACGCTCCTACTGTCGCCGGTCTGGCGGCAGCATTTGGAAGCGGCGCTATGACCAACAGCATTCAGGAAATTGCCGATGCTGACTTTATCCTTACCACCGGGACCAATACCACCGAAGGACATCCCGTCATCGGCATCCAGGTCAAAAAAGCCTTGCGTAAAGGGGCCACCCTGGCTGTGGTTGACCCCCGTAAGACTGAAATAGCCGACCTGGCCAATTATCATCTCCGGATTCATTCCGGTTCCGATATTGCCCTGTTAAACGGTCTGGCCAACGTGATTATTGCCGAGGAGCTCTGGAACAAGGAATTTGTTGCCGAACGCACCGAGGATTTTGAAGCCTTACGGGAAACAGTCGCCAGGTATACGCCTGATTATGTTTCGGAAATAACCGGCGTACCGGCGGAAACCATCAAGGAAGTGGCCAGGGGCTACGCCAAGGCCAAAAACGCCACTATCCTCTACACCATGGGTTTGACCCAGCATATCTGCGGCACGCACAACGTCTTTGCCGTGGCCAACCTGACCATGCTCTGCGGCCAGATCGGCAAGGAGTCCAGCGGGGTTAACCCGTTGCGCGGCCAGAACAACGTTCAGGGCGCCTGCGATATGGGCGCGCTGCCTGCCTTCTTCCCCGCCTACCAGCCGGTGGCTCTTGAGGCGAACCGGACCAAGTTCGCATCCGCCTGGGGTGTTGACCAGCTTCCGTCCAGGCCGGGTTTGACTGTCGGCGAAATTATCGATCAAGCAGGCAAATCTGTAAAAGCTGTCTACATCATGGGCGAGAACCCGGTCCTGTCCGACCCCGACGCCAACCACGCCGCGCACAACCTGGAGTCGCTTGATCTTCTGGTGGTACAGGACATCTTCCTGACTGAGACGGCGCAGCTGGCCGATGTGGTCCTGCCAGCGGCGAGCTTTGCCGAGAAGGACGGCACCTTCAGCAATACCGAGCGGCGGGTGCAGCGTGTGCGCAAGGCTGTCAATCCTCCGGGAGAGGCCAAGCCCGACTGGGAAATTATCTGCATGATTTCTAATGCCTTCGGATATCCCATGCATTACGGCTCAGCCAGTGAGATTATGGAAGAGATAGCCAAGGTCACCCCGTCCTATGGGGGCATCAGCTACGCCAGGCTGGAACAGGGGAGCCTGCAATGGCCCTGTCCGACACCCGAGCATCCCGGCACCAAGTTCCTCCACGCCGGCAAATTTGGCCGTGGGTTGGGCAAGTTCCACGCGGTAGAGCATATCCCGCCCAACGAGATGCCCGACGAGGAGTATCCGCTCATCCTCAGTACCGGACGCAGGAGC
>DNIT01000232.1:3453-4632 GCA_003489345.1 Pelotomaculum sp.
CTATCACACCGGCACCATGACCCAGCGGACCGGTGCCCTGGAGGTATTCTACCCTGCGGAACACCTTGAGATGAACTGCATTGACGCTGCCAGGCTGGGGATCGCGGAAGGCGACAAGGTCAAGGTGATCTCCCGCCGCGGTGAAGTGGAATTGGCTGCCAAGATTACTGAAATTGTAATGCCGGGTATGGTCTTTACCTCGTTCCAATACCCGGATGTGCCGATCAACAAGTTAACCAACGCGGCGCGTGACCCGATTTCCAAAATTCCCGAATACAAGGTCTGCGCGGTGAAGGTGGAGAAGGCAAGTTAGTTTAATGCAAATCTAGTTATCCTGGCGGGAGGTGGGCTTCCAGCCCATCTCCCGCTAGTGATAGGGGCTTGAACCATCGTGTTGGCGCTCATAGGGCGTTCCCGCTGTGAGGTGGGCAGTATCCGTATGATAGCTGATTTTTCATTTCAATTTCCCTCTTGAAAATGACTGACGGGTGTCCGGGTCAGCTCTTTGGCTGCAATCCGAACACCCGTCAGAGTTTTGCACTCTTTGCAATCAGTCAGGTAATAAAGACTGCCATGGTTTTTTAGTCAATCCCCCTGCTCTCACTCCATAACCGATTCAATAAACCGCTGAACTATGGTCGCGACCTCGGCGCGGGTGGCTGTTTCCTTTGGGGCAAACACCCCGCCGGTGCGCCCGGAGATGACGCCGGTGGTCTGGCAGTACAGCGCGGCATCGGCCGCCCAGCCGGAAATGCTGTCAGAGTCGGGATAGTTCAGCACAGTATCCGCGTCCTTTGGCAGGCCGTCAAGGAAGTCCGCGAAGCGATACAGGACCGCCACCATCTCCTCACGGGTGATTTCCCGCCCCGGCGCAAACAGGTTCCCGCCGTTTCCTTCGAGGATGCCGTTTCCTGCGTACCAGTCCACATATTTTCCGTAGTAATCGTCATAGTCGCAGTCGGTCCCCTTTTTCTGTGAAAGCCACTCTTGCCTTCGTGGACTTTACGTGCTATTCTCAGCGTAAACCTCGTGTTAACACGAGAGTCAAGTTGTTATGAAAAATTTTTGAGTTTTTTGAGATTTTTTGAAAGAAAGGCACCCTTTATGACGAAACCGGAGGGCTTGTTTTTTATCCGTGGGGATTGCCGCTACCTGTGGGGTGAGCATCAACGCATTGCG
>DNIT01000232.1:4696-5088 GCA_003489345.1 Pelotomaculum sp.
AGCATCAACGCATTGCGGTTTTATGAAGCAAAGGGACTTTTGAAACCGGCGTACACAGACCCCGAGTCCGGCTACCGCTATTACAGCCGGGAAAATCTGCACCGGCTGCGCACAATGCTGGGGCTGAAGAAAGCAGGCTTGTCACTGCTGGAGATCAAGGCCCATCTGGACGGCAATATGGATATAGAGACCAAGATAGGGGTGCTGGAGGAGCGGCGCGATCTGTTGAACCGGATTATCGAGGATCTGAGAATCCGCAGAACGCCGCCCGGAGACCTGACGGTGCATGAGATCGCCCTGCCGGAACGCTTGTGCCTTTGCCGGACGATTGAGGCCAGAGACGGGGAGCATGCGCTTGAGGCCATCGGCGAATTTTATGACGAGCTTATCCG
>DNIT01000025.1:0-3894 GCA_003489345.1 Pelotomaculum sp.
TGCCGTGTGCAATTGAAATCGCACACACATAAATACCGGAGAAATCATGGACGCACATGGTTTTCAGCCTATTTGACGCTGCATCAGTGGCAGCGGCATGTGGAGCCGGTCTGAGCTTTCCCCGGGCCCTTTGGGAAACTTATTCTATTGTTGACACCGCCCTTTAAAATAGTTAAGATGTTGGAAAATAGTTATATTTATCGGCTAAGAAAGGGAGGGGAGTGTCCCACGGGAACCGGCTTTTAGCCCCCAGAGAGGGAGGCCCCAGGCTGTAAGGTTTCCTGCCCGTGTTTACTCCTGTCGCCCCGGAGTCCCCGCGCTGAATTGTAAGTAAGCACGGGCGGGCCTGCCCGTTACAGCTTTTTAAAAGAGCCGCCTATGGGGATGGGACGTGGGACGTGAGAAGCAGGAAACCCGCGAACCGATCTTTTTTTGGTGGAATTCAGGGTGGTACCGCGGATGAACCCCTTATCCGTCCTTGAGGCGGAAGGGGCTTTTGTTTTTGTAAGTGTAGAGGTAAATTTTATTAATATGTAATGTGGGGAGTGAGGCTTTTTGCCAAAATTTGATTTGCCCAGTACTTATGATCCCCGTGCGGTGGAAGATAAATGGTATAGTTATTGGGAGCAAAACGGGTTCTTTCACCCGGAGGTCAACCCTGAACAAGAACCGTTTTGCATTGTTATGCCGCCGCCAAATGTAACGGGACAACTGCACATGGGTCATGCCCTGGATAATACATTGCAGGACATCCTGACCCGCTGGCGGCGCATGCAGGGTTATAACGCGCTGTGGGTACCGGGCACCGACCATGCGGGTATTGCCACCCAGGCCAAGGTTGAGGAACAGTTGGCCAAGGAAGGACTGACCCGCTACGATATAGGCCGGGAGGCTTTTTTAGAAAAAGTGTGGGAATGGAAGGAACAGTACGGCAACCGAATTACTGCCCAACTGCGTAAGTTGGGTGCTTCCTGCGATTGGCGGCGTGAGCGCTTTACCATGGATGAGGGCTGCTCGGAGGCGGTGCTGGAGGTATTCATCAAGCTCTACCAGCGAGGGTTGATATACCGCGACTATTACATTACCAACTGGTGCCCCAAATGTGCCACCACGATTTCCGATATAGAAGTTGAGCACCTGGACCGCCCGGGTCACTTGTATCACGTAAGGTACCCGTATAAAGACGGAAGCGGTTACATTGTGGTAGCGACCACACGCCCCGAGACTATTCTGGGTGACGTGGCTGTCGCCGTACACCCGGGCGATGAACGCTATACGTCACAAGTGGGCAAAACATTAATCCTGCCCATAGTTGGCCGGGAAATGCCGCTTATTGCCGACGAATACGTCGATCCCTCCTTCGGAACGGGCGCCGTGAAGATTACTCCCGCTCATGATCCAAACGACTTTGAGGTTGGGCACCGTCACAACCTGCCTCAAGTTATTGTAATTAATAAGGAAGGGAAAATGAACGAAGCCGCAGGTGAGCGCTACAAGGGGCTGGATCGTTACGAGTGCCGCAAGAAAATTGTGCGGGATCTGGAAGCGGACGGTTTTCTGATCAAAACACAAGACCATACCCACGCGGTGGGGCACTGTTACCGCTGCAACACTGTTATAGAACCGATGCTTTCACGTCAGTGGTTTGTTAAAATGAAGCCTTTGGCTGAACCGGCTATTCAAGCGGCCAGGGAAGGACGGGTAGAGTTTATCCCGGAACGGTTTACCAAGATCTACCTGCACTGGATGGAGAACATCCGCGACTGGTGTATCTCCCGTCAACTCTGGTGGGGACACCGCATCCCGGTATGGTATTGTCAGGATTGCGGTGAAATAATCGTATCCAAGGAACCGGTTAAAAGCTGCTCCAAGTGCGGCAGCGGGCACTGCGAGCAGGATCCTGACGTGCTGGATACCTGGTTTTCCTCTGCCCTGTGGCCCTTTTCGACGCTGGGCTGGCCAAAACAGACCTTGGATCTGGCTTATTACTATCCCACCTCGGTCATGGTCACCGGGCGCGATATCATTTTCTTCTGGGTCGCCAGGATGATATTTTCCGGCCTGGCTTTTATGAACGAAGTCCCCTTTCCGCAAATTTTCATTCACGGTCTGGTCATGGATGCCCTGGGACGCAAGATGAGCAAGTCTTTGGGCAATGGCGTCGACCCCATTGACGTAATCGAGTCACACGGAGCGGACAGCCTGCGGTTCATGCTGGTTACCGGCAACACACCCGGCAATGACCTGCGTTTCCATTTTGAAAGGTTGGACGGCGCCCGCAACTTTGCCAACAAGCTTTGGAACGCTTCCCGCTTTGTGCTGATGAATTTGGAGGACTTTGAGCCGGAAGGCGGGCCCGGCAAGTATTCCCTGGCCGACCGCTGGATCCTGAGCCGTTACCAGAAGGCGGTCTCTGAGGTGACAGGCTTCCTGGAATCTTATGAACTTGGTGAAGCGGCCAGGGTGCTCTACGAATTTATCTGGAGCGAGTTTTGCGATTGGTACATTGAGCTGGACAAACCGCGGCTGTATGGTAAAACCGGTAAAACCGACCGTGTTACCGCCCAGTACGTGATATCTTCGGTTTTAAAAGGGACGTTGGAGCTCCTGCATCCCTTTATGCCGTTTATCACCGAGGAGATCTGGCAAAACCTGCCCGGCCGCGGCTTAACCATCATGCGGGCTGCCTGGCCGGTCGTCCGCGGTGAACTAGTGGATCCGGAGGCGGAAAGCGAAATGGAACTGCTGATGGATGTCACCAAGGCCATCAGGCATATTCGCAGCGAGATGAACGTCCCGCCGGGACGCAAAGCTGAAGCTCTTATAGTGGCGCCCGAGGACACCACGCGGGTATTGGTGATGAAGAACGCAGGGTATATTGAAGGGCTGGCTGCAGCTGAGCTGAAAATAATGATATCCTTGCCGGTTGTACCGGAACAGGCAGCCCACGCTGTCACCCGCGGCCTTGAGGTATTCGTCCCGCTCAAAGGGTTGATCGATGTGGATAAGGAAACTGTACGTCTGGAGAAGGAACTGGCCTCGGTTGAGAAAGACCTGGTCCGGGTCAAGGGCAAGCTTAGCAACCAGGACTTTCTCGGCAAGGCTCCGGCTGACGTGGTGGAAAAGGAAAAGACCAAAGAAGAGGCACTCGCCGGAAAGTCCTCCGCGATCAGGGATAGGCTGGCCGTACTGAAGGGGGCAAATAGGGCGTAAGGCGTAGTTTATCCTGCTTTTCTTGCATTGAAAATGACGTTTCGGGTTGCCTTTAGAAATGCAAGTGCAAATTCATTCTTCATTCGACCAAAGTTACAGCCGTGTGTGATGGAATCTCGCCCATATTAAACCCGGCTCAAGGAGACTAATGGGTTATATTATATTAGGTGATTATGATCAAAGGAAGCAGGAGAACCGTCCCCTTGCTTCCTTCTAAATGAGGTGCGATGATGTGAAATTTCATGAGGCTATGGAGTATGTGGCAAGCCTGGGCAAGTTTGGTTTTAATTTCGGGCTGGAGCGTATTCAGGAGCTTTTAAGCCGGGTGGGCAATCCCCATCTTAAGCTAAGCATTATTCACATTGGGGGAACCAACGGCAAAGGCTCCACCACAGCGATGCTGGCCGCTATCCTGCAGGAGGCGGGTTACCGGGTGGGGACCTTTACCTCACCGCACCTCCATTCTTACACGGAAAGGTTTCGTATCAACGGGGTCAACATACCGGAGGAAAGCATAGCCGCGCTGATTGATGAGCTTCGCCCGCACCTGGACGCCATGGTGGCGGAAGGTTTTGAACACCCGACCGAGTTTGAGGTGGCTACTGCCGTGGCTTTTCTTTATTTTTACCGGGAGAAGATCGATTATCTGGTCCTTGAAGTGGGTCTGGGGGGGGCCATCGA
>DNIT01000025.1:3980-9715 GCA_003489345.1 Pelotomaculum sp.
GGTCTGGGGGGGGCCATCGATTCGACCAATGTAGCCATGCCCCTGCTTTCGATCATTACCAATGTGGCGATGGACCACATGGATTACCTGGGCGATACGATTAGGGAAATTGCCGGGGTAAAAGCCGGTATCATAAAGCCGGGGGTTCCGGTGGTGACGGCAGCTGAAGGGGAAGGTCTCGAAGTAATCGAGGAGGTCAGCCGTGGGAATAATTGCCCTTTAATCAGAGTGGGGCAGGATATTACATGGGAGCATATCTCACTTTCTCCGGTTGCCCAGAGATTTACCGTCCGGGGGCGCCGAGGTATTTATGAAAACCTTAAGCTTTGCCTGATCGGCAGGCACCAGCAGGTCAACGCGGCCACCGCCGTGGCGGCCGCCGAAATTTTGACGGAGCTGGGTGTGTCAATCAGCCCGGCAGCGGTACGGTACGGGCTGGCGGCAGCTCGCTGGCCCGCCAGGCTGGAAATCATGCGCCGGGAACCCCTGGTGATCATAGATGGCGCCCACAATTTTGCCGGCGCCAGATCCTTGCGCCTGGCGCTGGAAGAAACCTTTCCCGGCAGGAGCATAGTGCTCTTAATCGGCATGCTGGGAGACAAGGAGCGGGCCAGAGTGGCCGCGGAGCTGGCGCCGTTGGCCAGGCTGGTGGTGGTGACCAGGCCCAATAGCCCCAGGGCGGGAAACTGGCAGGAACTGGCGCGGGAAGCCAAACGCTACACTCCGGAGGTCTACGTGATAGAGAACATCGGGGATGCGTTGGATAAGGCACTCTCCCTGGCCGGACCGGAAGAGCTGGTGTGCGTCACCGGTTCGCTCTACATGGTGGCTGAAGTCCGGGGCCTATTTATCTAATACTTCGGTTTAGCCCCCCTGATGATGGCGATGAGCAGCAGAGCCAGCGGGAGCGCCCATTCAAAAAGATAAGCGAAGGGGGGGAACCCCTTTGTGATATGGGTGGGAATTTCAGCGGCGTTTTGAAAGGATAAAATTGAAAAGGCGGTTAGAATAACACCGATAGGCAAAACGATGGGTTTGTAATCCCTCAGGTTGCATAGCTGGGCAGTGCCCAAAACTGAAACATAATAAAATATTGCCAGCTTTGTCAACAGTCCCGCCGTCCAAAGGAGCACAAACAAAGCGTCAATTCTTAAAAATCCGCCCAGTAAAATTTCACTTGGAATCATAAAAGTCGGATATTTCAGCCGGGCGACCTCTTGTCCAAATACCGTGATATTGGCGATTTCATCGACTACCAGTAAAAACCCCAGAATGATTACCGACCAGATACCTATTTTTCTTCCCTGATGGGGTTTCGACAGATAAGGCAGGATCATGCCCAGGAGCAGCACTTCGCCCATCCATCCCAAAGGTGTAAGCGAACCCAGTAAAACCGGCGCAAAACCGTTTTCCAGCATGGGCAGAAGGCGGGAAAAATCCGCTTTCTGCAAGCCGAGTAAGATAATAACGTAATAAAGAATGAGCACCCAGGGCAAAAGCAATTCCGATAACCTGCCGATCACTTCCAGGCCGGAACGTACAGAGTAAGCCGCTAATAGGACGATTGTTGTGCTGAACAATAAAATGGGCGTACGGGGCATAATCGTTGCGCTGAGCAGTTCACCGAATTCCCTGATGATCACCCCGGTGCTCTGAAAAAAGAAAAACAGATAAAGAACGCCTACGGCTTTGCCGGGCCAACTACCCAGGATATCCTGCGTGTACTCCATCAAGGACTTGTCGGGAAACCTCCGGCCAAGCGCCGTAACCAGCATGATTACAACGATTCCCGAAACAGCGGAGACGACAGGCGTCAGCCAGGCGTCCCTCAGGGCGGACCTGGCCGTTACGGCAGGGAGAGCCACTACAGCAGTGGCGCCAACCAGGTTCATTAAAATAAGCGCCAGCGCTATGCCGGATATTTTGCCTCTCTCAAGCATCTATTTTACTCCTCTATCCAAAGTCCGTATTCGTTCAAAAACCAGCTTGACTTCAGCGGCTGATTTTTTGTTTTAATATTTTGGTTTAACCCCCCTGGCAGCAGCGATAAGCAGTATAGCCAGCGGGATTACCCATTCCATAAGGTAGGCGAACGGCGGGTAACCGGTTGTCGCATAGGCGGAGATACCCGTTACGTTTTCTATAGATAAAATTGACAAGGCGGTCAGGATTACACCTATGGGTAGAGTTATTGGTTTGTAATCTTTCATGTTAAGCAGTTGTGCGGTACCCAATACCGCGGCGTAATAAAACAAGACGATCTTGATCAGCATCGTCACCAGCCAAATAATAACAATCGCAACGTCGACACGTAAAAACCCGCCGATTGTAATTTCATTTACTATGGTAAAACTGGGGAAAATCTGCCGGCCGGTGGACAAGCCGAAGATAGCAGTGTTAAGAACGGCGTCGGCTGTCAATATGGCTCCTATAATGATCACCGACCATATTGCCATCCTCCTCCCCTGCGAGGGCTCTGCCAGATAGGGCAGAAACATGGCCAGAATCATAACCTCCCCCTGCCACGCCGAAGTTGTGATCGAGCCTTGAAGAACGGGTTTGAAACCGTTTTCCAGCACAGGCAGGAGGCGGTGAAATTCTGCCTTTTGGAAGCAAAATAACAATAAAATGACATACAATATGAAGATCCAGGGGAAAGTTAATTCCCACAGTCTGCCGACTACCTCCAAACCGGAACGCACCGCGTAAGCAGCCAAAAGGACAAAGGTTGTGTGAAGTACTAAAAGGGGTGTGCGCGGCATCATCATGGTTGCAATCAGTTCTCCAAACTCCCTGATGATGACCCCGTTGGTATGGATGAAAAAGAATATATAAAGAACGGCAACGGCTTTTCCGGGCCAGTTGCCCAGGATAATCTGCAGGTATTCGATGATTGTTTTACCGGGAAACCTGCGGCCCAATGCGGTAACGAGCAGGATCACGACGATTCCCGGGATGGTGCTGATAACGGGTACCAGCCAGGCGTCCCGCCCGGCAAATTTAGCCGTTAAGGCTGGTAAAAACACCACCGCGGTCGCTCCCACGAGATCTATTAACAAGAATACCAGCGCAATACTGGATATTTTTCCCTTTTCAAGCAAGCTTTCCCGCTCCCGTAAATCATATAATCATGTGGCCATTACAATAGTATCCCTTGCACAGAGGGATATATTCTTTTAGCAGGCAATAAGTGGTGATAACCCTGCTGCTATATTTCCGGTATTTCCGGAACTGCTAATAATTGAAGATTTATTAGCCATAATAATGAAGGACTAGATGAAACTTCTTTATTCTTATTGGATATTCCAACGGGGGATGCGTTTTGGGGTCTTATATTTCCTGGTTGCTCAGAAAAGCAGCTAAAAAGCCGGAGCCTGGTACAAGCAAGCCTGGTTCTGCAGAAGGCAAAGAATTTAAGGATGAAGAATTGAAAAACGAAAAGATCTCCAGGAGCCTTAAAAAAAACCTGGACTACCTGGATAGCATCTTTGGCCGCAATCTAGACGTCGTGTTCAGAGAGTTCAGGCTGGGCACAGGAAAAAAAGAGAATGCCGGCCTGGTTTACCTGAACAGCCTCAGCGACGAGGCCCGGATCAGCGAAGATATATTAAAACCACTGCTGCTGGGAATGTCTGAAATTGACAGTGCTGACAATAATCTAATAGATATGATTAAAAAATCCATTTTAGCCGCCGCCGAAATTCGCTCCAAGGTTTATACTATGCAGGAAGTTGTCAGTGAAATACTGTACGGGGGTACGGCTATATTTATCGATGGCTGTGAAGAAGCTGTTATTGCTATCCTGAAAGAGTGGCCTCAGCGCCCAATAGATAAAGCCGATGTGGAAGGGACGGTCCGTGGACCAAAGGAAAGCTTCAACGAGAGCATTTGTGTGAGTGCCTCCCTGGTCAGGCGCAGGCTGCGCACACCCAATCTAGTCATCGAGGGTTTTCATCTGGGCCGCATGACCCACACTTCGGTTGCCGTCGTCTACCTGAAAGGAGTGGTCTCTCCCGGACTTCTCGAGGAAGTAAGGCGGCGGATCGACCGGATCGATATCGACGGGATCCTGGAAAGCGGCTATATCGAGGAGTTGATCCAGGACGATCCTTACTCCCCCTTCCCGCAGTTGGTTTATACCGAGAGGCCGGACCGGGTGGTGGCGGCTCTCCTGCAGGGGCGGGTATGTGTCTTTACCGACGGCACTCCGATGGTGCTTTTTATGCCGGCCACATTCAATGACCTGTTCCAGAATCCCGAAGATTACTACGAACGATACCACTTTGCTACCATGATCAGGCTTATACGGTTCCTGGGTTTGGCGGTAGCTCTGCTCCTGCCGTCTTTTTATATTGCCATAACCACCTTTCACCAGGAGATGATTCCCACCCAGTTGCTGATCAGTATCGCTGCCTCCAGGGAAGGAGTGCCTTTCCCCGCCCTGGTGGAGGCGTTGATCATGGAAATCACCTTTGAAGCATTAAGAGAGGCCGGATTGAGGCTGCCCCGGGCAGTTGGCCAGGCAGTCAGTATCGTCGGGGCGCTGGTCATCGGGCAGGCGGCGGTGCAGGCGGGTATTGTATCTCCATTGATGGTGATTGTAGTCGCTTTAACGGGAATAGCTTCATTTATGAGCCCTTCTTATGGCCTGGCCCTGGCGCTGCGACTGATCCGCTTTCCACTCATGTTTCTGGCCGCTACCCTGGGCCTGTTCGGGGTGATGACCGGCGTTTTGGCGTTGTTGATCCACCTGGCCGGCTTGCGTTCTTTTGGTGTACCCTACCTGTCGCCCCTGACTCCGTTGAAAATTTCCGATCTGAAAGACTTCCTGGTCCGCGCGCCGTGGTGGGCTATGCATAAACGTCCGTCGGAGCTTGTAAAAAGGAATGTATGGCGGATTGCTCCGGACTTAAAGCCGCAGCCTCCCCCGGAGAGTGGTGCTGAAAGGGCCTTTGCATCAGGCGATGGGAGCGCCGGTCCCAATTCGGGTACGAATGGCTCCGGCAAATATGACCGGGTCAGGACACCTGCCGTATTTAGGGCCGGGGAGAAAGGGGGCGGCAGGAGTGGGCAAAGGTCTTAAATGCCTGGTTTTATGTGCGCTGATAGTTGTTACGGTTTTAAGTCTTCAGGGATGCTGGGATCAACAGGAGGTTGAGCGGCTGGGTATCGTCCTGGTCACGGCAATAGATCTGGCGCCGGACGGAAGGGTAATGGTTACGGTCCAGGTTGTCAACCCTAAGAGCCTGGTAGGCGGCGGAGTCGGCGGAGTCGGCGGGGCCGGCGGAGGGGTAGGGGGAGTCAGAGGCTTTCGGAACGTTAGTGCGGAAGGTAACACCATATTTGAGTGCATCCGGCGGCTTTCCATGGAATCACCCCGTGAGCTTTACTTTGCCCACAATGTGGCTATTATGATTTCTGAAGAATTTGCCAGAAATAGAGGAATAGAGGAGATTATGGATTTTTTTGAACGCAACCCGAAGATAAGGCGCAACAACTATGTCTTGATTGCCCGCAGCGATATCAGCAGCATTTTAGAAACACCCGGAGAGCTGGTCACTCCCCCGTCGCAAATGATTGCAAGTACGATCAGGCAGCAAAGGCTCAGTTCTTATTATCCGGATATACAGTTGGGGGATTTTTTGGAAACATTGGAGACTGGAGGCAGCGATGCTTACGTTGCCGGAATACAGGTGGAGCCTAATGAGGCCGAAGTTCGAGGCAATATAAGCGGG
>DNIT01000025.1:9829-13378 GCA_003489345.1 Pelotomaculum sp.
GTCCCTTCTGGAAGGGCGTCCAAAGCCAATCGGAGCAATTATAAAAATAGGTGGCACGGCAGTTT
The DNA here is from genome assembly GCA_003489345.1 of Pelotomaculum sp. Taxonomy (GTDB): domain Bacteria; phylum Bacillota; class Desulfotomaculia; order Desulfotomaculales; family Pelotomaculaceae; genus Pelotomaculum_C. The sequence continues at coordinate 9,895 of DNIT01000025.1, forward strand.
TTAAAGGCAACAAAATGGTGGGCTGGTTAGACGAGAGGGAAAGCCGGGGGTTGCTTTGGGTCAAGGGCAAAGTTAAAGGCGGGGTAATTACCGTGCCCTGCCTTAGCGGCAAAGGAAGCGTAGAAGGTCAGCGCTTTTCCCTGGAAATAATCCGTAACAATTCCAAAATTGAGCCGGAGCTTACCGACGGTGCGTTGGGTGTTACGGTCAAGGTTGATCTACAGGCAAATATCCTTGAGGCCGAATGCCCGGAGGAACTGGATAAGCCGGAGGTCATCGCAGCCATTGATCAATTACTGGCTGCCGAGGTCCAAGGTGAGGTGGAGGATGCTTTGACCAAAGCGCAGAGGGAATACAAGACCGATGTGTTCGGGTTTGGGACAGTATTTCATCGAAAGTACCCGGTAGTCTGGAAAGAAATAAAGGAGAATTGGATGGATATTTATCCCGGCCTGCCGGTTTATATTGAGGTCAATGCCGTCATCCCCCGCACCGGGCTGGTTAACAAGCCGGCGCAAGTGCACAGTTAAGGCCTGATAAGACGGCTATAGCGGGATTGGCCGGAAACATTTGGGGCTTGACAAAAACATGACAACATGGAGGCTTTAGAGATGATAGCTTTACTCATCCTGGTGTTTGTTGCCATCATTGCTTTTGAGGCGCCGGGCCTGGTGAAGAAGAAAATGTGGCGGGAACTGGCTGCTTTCAGCGTGCTGTTGCTCATAGGTATGGTCCTCAGCTTCGGGCAGGTATTGAAGCTGCCTGTGCCCAACCCCACCAAAGGAATCGATGCGGTTTTTAAGCCGGTCACCCAATTTATAGAGAGGATGCTGACCTGATTTTAAATCTCGACCATAGCTTGTCATTAAATACTTGAAATGATAAACTGTTATAGAAGTATGTGCTTATTCGAGCTCTTTTTTTTGATCCGGGGGTATTTTTATGGCCAGAAGCATAAAAAATACGGGAAGTATCTGGGTCCTTGTCCTGTTGCTGCTGGTGGGTGGGTTGAGTGGCGGAGCACTCGGCAATGCCTTGGCGCCGTCCCTCCCGTGGCTGAATTCGACCACACAGGTAGGTTTAAAGCCCACCACTCTGGACCTGCAGTTTTTCAACCTGACCTTCGGGTTTACTTTTGCTCTCGGGCCGCTGACCGCCCTGGGGATGATCTTGGGCTACATTGTTTACCGTAAATTATAAGATGGACGCTAAAATTGTGCTTGCCTCATCATCGCCCCGTCGTGCGGACCTTTTAAAGCAAGCCGGGCTGGTGTTCGACATTATGGTCAGTGCGGTTGACGAGACCCCCGACCCCGGCCTGGCCCCGGACGAACTGGTCGAACTGCTTGCTTTAAGAAAGGCGAACGCTGTTGCAGCCGGGTTGAACAACGGGCTCGTCATCGGCGCCGACACTGTGGTTGTTCAGGCCGGCCGGATCCTCGGCAAGCCTTCCGGACCGCAGGAAGCGGCTGCTATGTTACGACTCCTGCAGGGAAGCGGACACGAAGTCTATACTGGAGTTGCCCTGATGGATGCCGCCTCACGCGAAACATTGGTAGGGCATGAGCTGACACGTGTGTTTTTTAACTCCCTGACAGAAGAAGAAATCTCCCGTTACGTAGCTACCGGTGAGCCCTTGGATAAAGCTGGAGCTTACGGTGTTCAGGGTTTGGCGGCTCTCTTTATCTACCGTCTGGAAGGATGCTATACCAACGTGGTTGGGCTGCCCCTGGCCAGACTGGCAAGAATGCTGAAACAGATAGGCTATGAAGTTCTTTAATACCACCTAAAATTGTAGGTATCTTCGTATTGTTATGGGGAGCGGCCGTCTATGGTTTCCGTTAAATACCGGCTTACCCTGAAAGAGCTTCCCGAGGACATCCGCCCCCGGGAGAGGCTGTTGAAGGAAGGAGTCGAGGTCCTGTCAGATATTGAGCTGCTGGCCATCCTCCTGGCGACTGGTTCCCGCGAAGCCACCGCTTTGGAACTGGCTTCCCTGGTTATATCCCGCTTTCACAGCCTCCGTTTGCTGGAGGACGCTACGGTGGAGGAGCTAAGCGGGGTTAAGGGAGTCGGTCTTGCCAAAGCCTGTACGATTAAGGCTTCTTTGGAACTGGCCAGGAGACTGTCTCTTTTAACTGACCAGCCGCGCCCTGTGATTACCTCGCCGGATGACGCAGCCGGCCTGGTTATGGAGGAAATGCGCCGTCTTGACCGGGAACATTTTAGGGCCCTGCTGCTCAATACCAGAAATCAGGTCATCGGTGTGGACAAGGTTTCAGTTGGTACCCTTAACTGTTCCACCGTTCACCCCAGGGAGTTGTTTCGCAACGCGATCAAGAGAAGCGCCGCATCTATCATTTTGGTGCACAATCACCCTAGCGGCGACCCTGCCCCCAGCCGGGAAGATCTGGATATTACCAGCAGGCTCAGGGAAGTGGGGAAGATTGTCGGCATTGATGTCCTAGACCACATTATTATTGGAGATAATAGGTTTACCAGTTTCAAGGCCAAGGGGCTAATAGAGTAATATTTTACGAGAGGGGCCGGAACATGCGCGTCGGTCTGTTTTCAAAAGATATGGGGATGGATTTAGGTACCGCCAATTCCCTGGTTTATGTCAAGGGGAGAGGAATTGTAATCAGAGAGCCGTCAGTGGTAGCCATCCAAAAGGACGGCGGCCAGGTATTGGCTGTAGGTGAAGAGGCCAAACGGATGATTGGCCGTACCCCGGGCAACATTATTGCTATCAGACCGCTCAGGGATGGTGTCATTGCTGATTTTGACGTCACCCAGAGCATGATCAAGTATTTTATTAACAAATCACTGCGCAGCCGTACTTTTCTGGTCCGACCGCGCGTGGTTGTGGGGGTTCCCTCCGGTGTAACCGCCGTGGAGGAAAGGGCGGTGCGCGAGGCGGCTTTACAAGCAGGCGCCAGGGAGGCTTACCTGATCGAGGAGCCGATGGCCGCCGCCATAGGTTCGGGGTTGCCCGTGCACGAGCCCACCGGCAACATGATTGTAGATATCGGCGGGGGTACTACAGAGGTAGCTGTTATTTCTCTTGGCGGCATCGTAACCAGTCGAAGCGTACGTATTGCCAGCGATGAAATGGATGAAGCCATTATCAACCATGTCAAGAGAACCTACAACCTGATGATTGGTGAGCGTACGGCGGAACAGATAAAAATGCAAATCGGCACGGCTTATCCCATTAAAACCGTTGAAACAGAAGAAGTTAGGGGCCGTGACCTGGTTACCGGGCTACCCAAAACAGTCTCAATAACTTCTGAGGAAATTTATAAGGCTCTCTCCGAACCTGTGTCCAGCATCATCGAGTCGATCAAGGCAACTCTTGAGCAGACTCCCCCGGAACTGGCGGCCGATATTATGGATCGCGGCATTGTCATGGCCGGCGGCGGCTCGCTCTTAAGAGGACTGGATCACCTGGTCAGCGAGCAGACCGGCATGCCGGTGCATCTGG
>DNIT01000025.1:13441-13867 GCA_003489345.1 Pelotomaculum sp.
GAGCAGACCGGCATGCCGGTACATCTGGCGGACGAACCTCTCCTGGCCGTAGCTTACGGGGCCGGGCGTGTCCTGGAAAACATCGACGTCCTGCGCAAAGTGTTGATCCAGCCAAAAAAGCTGGCCTAAAATAGTCGTAGGGCGTTGGACGTAGGCCGTAAGTATGGGTTGTATTCCTTTAGGGTCAATATTTATACAACTGGTGGTACTGCTCGCGGCACGGGAAGTTGGTGTCCGGCATCTTAAGCAATACCTATAAATGCGGGTGCGCATTCATTCACAGGGATTTGTTTGTTATTAATTATTAAGTATTGTTGGGAGTGAGCGATGGGGTGGGTTGGGTTACTGCCAAGAGGCTGTTTTTCCTTGTCATCCTGGTGGTGGTCACTCTGGCGGCCATGCGTTTTACCGTCCCTGAGCCGGCCA
>DNIT01000025.1:13943-15429 GCA_003489345.1 Pelotomaculum sp.
TCACACCTCTGGGGTCCAAACTCAGGGATGTTCTTGCGCCGGCACAGTCCGGCCTAACCTGGCTCAGCCGGCAGGCCCGCCATGTTGTTTCCCTGCCTGTTTCTTTGTACGGGGCTGCCGAGCGCAGCCAAGCCTTGGAGCAGGAGGTAGAACGCCTGCAGAGCGAGATTATCCAGTTGAATGAATATAAGGCTGAAAATCAGAGGCTGACCGACCTGCTAGACTACAAGCAGGTGATGGCTCAACAGTACGACCTGCTGGCTGCTTCGGTAATTGCCAGAGACCCGGGCAACTGGTTTGCTACCGTAACACTGAACCGGGGCAGCCGTGACGGCGTGCGTGAAAACATGACTGTCCTGACCCCGCAGGGGTTGGTGGGCCGGGTTATAACGGTTACCACCACAAATTGTGAGGTTTTACTAATAACTGACCCGCGCAGCGGAGTGGGTTCACTCATACAGGAAACCCGTACCCCCGGCATTGTTGAAGGGACTGTCGGCAGTTCCGGAACGGCCCGCATCATACATATACCCAATGACGCGCAGGTCGAAGAGGGACAGGTTGTAGTGACATCCGGACTTGGCAGTATTTTCCCCAAAGGTATACCCATCGGTCAGATTGCCAGTGTCAGTATAGAGTCGGCAGGCCTGTTTAAAAGTGCGGATATCCGACTCTTTGCCGGCGTGAACCAGTTGGAAGAGGTGTTAATCGTTACCAAAGTATACCCCGAGGCCGGTACTACCCCGGCGGGAGGAGGTTAGGAAATGCCGCTTCCTTTTTTGCTGATCTTGTTGCTGGCAACGTTGCTGCTGCAAACTTCGGTGCTAGAAGTTGTGTCTGTGGCGGGAGTAAAACCCGACCTGATCATGCTTATTGTAGTACTCAACGGCTTCCTCTTGGGTCCCAGGGAGGGGGCTTTTTTGGGCTATATCAGCGGCATAGTTGAGGACCTCTTTTTAGGGGAGTACATCGGCCTTAACGCTATATCCAAGATGGCCGCGGGTTACCTGGCCGGGGTTGCCGGAGAACGACTTTACAAAGAGAATATGCTGGTTGCCACCGGTGTAACTTTTTTTTCTGCCGGCGCCGGACTGCTGGTTCACTACCTTTTGCTTTTTTACCTGGACTTGCATGTGTCCCCATACTATGCTTTGCTGAGGTTGGCGCTGCCGACCGCGGTTTATACTTCACTTTTGGCTCCTTTCATATTTGGTCGCATATTTCGTTATTTACAGGTGCGCGGCAAAGATTTTTAACGGCCTTCGTACCCATAAGGAGTACCATAAAAATGCAGGCGTGCATTCTATGCTCCGCGGCATCGCGACAGAGGGGCTGGCATTAGCTCAGCAATCCGCCTCTTAAGTTCGCTCTTCCTCACTTTTACTTGATATCACCTCTTATCCGGAAAGGAGGGACATTATTGTGGAAAGAAAATTGATGGAGAGAAAAATGCAGGTCTTCCTGGTGATTGTCTGCGCTATTTTCG
>DNIT01000025.1:15508-20050 GCA_003489345.1 Pelotomaculum sp.
GTCTGCGCTATTTTCGGCCTGCTTACAGTTAGATTGTTTTACATGCAGCTGCTCCAAAACGATAAATTTTCAACCCTGGCCAGGGAAAACCGGATGAGACTGACCAATATAACAGCCCCCAGGGGAGAGGTGTTCGATCGCTATGGGGTGAAACTGGTGGGCAATGAACCTGTCTATACAGTTTCCCTGGTTAACCTTGCCGGTGAAAGCGACGATGATGTCGTATCCAGGCTGGCCTCCATAATGGGTATAAACCCTGTGGAAATTGAAGAAAAGATTGCGGATCGAAAGCAGCTCTATGAGCCGGTAAAGATTGCAACCAGGGTATCCCCGGAAATTGTAACCAGAATTGAGGAGCAGCGGCTGGAGCTCCCCGGGGTCGTAATTGATATAGAGCCCCAGCGGCAATACCCCAGCGGCAGCATCCTGGCCCATGTGATGGGTTATGTGCGGCAGATCAACCCGGAACAGCTGGCGGCGCACCAGAGCGAAGGCTACAAGATGGGGGATCCCTTCGGGCAGTCCGGCCTGGAATATACCTACGAAAAGTACCTGCGCGGGCAGGACGGGGGCAGGCAGGTCGAGGTTGATGCAAAGGCCCGGCCGGTAAGGGACCTGGGGGTTAAGGAACCGGTGCCGGGCAACAACCTGGTCCTTACCATCGACCAGCGGGTGCAAAAGGCAGCGGAAGAAGCCCTGGATAGGAGCTCCCAGCTGGCTGTCAGCCAGGGCTATGGCGAAGCGCGCGCCGGGGCGGCGGTGGCCCTGGATGTGAACAGCGGCGCGGTGCTGGCGATGGCCAGCTACCCAAGCTACGATCCGGTCAAATTGTCCGGGTTGTTAACCCAACAAGAATCCGACGAAATCTTCAACTCGCCCTGGAAGCCCATGTTAAACCGGGCGCTGCTGGCCTACCCGCCAGGTTCAACCTTTAAGATGGTGGTAGCCATGGCCGGCTTGGATACCGGAAATACCACCCTTGAGTCAACCATCTCCGACCCCGGCTATTTTTTCTGGGGCAGGGCTTTTAATGACTGGAAACTGGATGGCCACGGCACGGTAAACCTGATCAGGGCGATCAAGGTTTCCTGCGATACCTATTTTTATCAATTGGGCCTGAGGATGGGCATCGATGACATTGCTCGTGTGGCCAGGGAATTCGGTCTGGGTGAAAAGACAGGGATCGAGCTGCCCGGGGAAGAAAGCGGTGTAGTGCCTGGTCCGGTCGCCAAGATCGAGCAATGGATTCCCTATCTGAGCGCGGCGGATACAAAAAAGGTTAGAGAAATTCAACAGCGGTATAATGACCTGCTGGAAAAAACCACGGACGAGGCCCAGCGCAAGACGCTTATGAGCAAACGATCGGCTGAATTACAGGCGGTCGAATGGGAATTGGACTGGCATGACTATGACACCATCAATTCCTCCATCGGGCAAGGCGACAACCGCTACACACCATTGGAACTGGCCAATTATATTGCAACCCTGGCCAACGGAGGCACCCGCTATAAACCGTACCTGGTGCAAAGGGTAGTCAGCCCGGACGGCCGGCTTATCCAGGAAAACAATCCGGTTGAGCTGGGACATGTGAGCGTCTCCCCGGAAGCTATGGCCGCGGCCAGGCAGGGCATGCTTGAGGTGACTTTGCCGCCTGACGGGACTGCGTACGGGTTCTTCAACGGGTTCCCCCCTGTTGCCGCCAAAACCGGTACCTCCGAGGTTTACAATCGCGACTCCCACGCTCTTTTTGTAGCCTTTGCCCCCTATGAGAAACCGGAAATTGCCGTAGCGGTGGTGATGGAATACGCAGGTCATGGCGGGACCATTGGCGGGCCGGTGGCCGAGGCGATGCTGGCGGCCTACTTGGGCTTGCCCATACCCGGACAGAAAACGATAAATAGTCCCGAATAATGAAATCTGACCCGTTTTATGCTCATTAAGGTGAGAAATTGTCACAAAACGTTTTTCTTTCCTTAGAAGGATTTGGTTGCCTCCCGTAGAATAAACTGATAGTTGCTGTTTATGGAGGAGATAACTGTGGCCTATTTAAGAGGGAACGCCCAGGGAGATATCCTTTCGGGTTTTGGTCAGAGCAGCCAGGCCGATGATAACCTGGTTGACGAAAATACGATTTTGGTCCAGCGCACCCTGCGTTCCGGCCAGAGTGTCCGTTACAGCGGCAATGTGGTTATCCTTGGGGATGTCAATCCGGGTGCCGAAGTGGCGGCAACCGGCAATATAATCGTTATGGGCGCCCTGAGGGGTGTGGTGCATGCCGGGGCCAACGGCGACGAAACAGCAGTAGTGATGGCCTTCCGTCTGAATCCGACGCAATTGAGAATTGCCAATCACATTACCCGCCCGCCGGATAACGAAACGGTGGATATGGATTTGCCGGAGATAGCCCGGATCAAGGATGGGGTTGTCACCATTGAAGCTTTTCAGACCAGCGGAGAGCGTCAAGGGAAGGCTATCTAAGGTGTCCACGAGTCTTAAATTATCAGTCGTCTAAGGAGCCGTGTTTTTGATAACGGCGTGTCACCACTTAATAGAGGAGGAGCTTTACGAATGGGTGAAGTAATCGTTATTACTTCCGGTAAGGGCGGAGTGGGCAAAACCACCACCACGGCCAATATCGGCACAGGCCTGGCAGCTTTGGGCTATAAGGTGGCGCTGGTCGATACCGACATCGGCCTGAGAAACCTGGATGTGGTCCTGGGACTGGAGAATAGAATCGTATATGATATTGTGGATGTCACCAGCGGCAGCTGCCGCCTTAAGCAGGCCCTGATCAAAGACAAGCGCCTGGAAGGGCTGCACCTTCTGCCGGCGGCCCAAACCAAAGATAAGACCGCGGTTAGCCCTGACCAGATGCGTCAACTCTGCGAGGACTTAAAAAGCGATTTTGATTTTATTATCATCGACTGCCCGGCGGGAATAGAGCAGGGTTTTCGCAATGCCATAGCCGGGGCTGACAAGGCCGTGGTGGTGACCACCCCCGAGGTATCGGCGGTGCGGGACGCCGACCGCATTATCGGCCTTCTGGAAGCTGCGGATTTGCGCGAGCCGAAGTTAATCATCAACCGGATCCGGCCTAAAATGGTCAGGCAGGGAGACATGATGGGCATTGAAGACATTATTGATATTCTTGCCGTGGACCTTTTGGGGGTCATTCCGGAAGACGAAATGATCGTCATCACCACCAACCGTGGCGAGCCTGTGGTTACCGACCAAAACACGCGGGCGGGGCAGGCCTACCAAAATATCGTCCGCCGTGTTGCAGGCGATGAAGTGCCGATGATGAACCTGGATGAAGAAAGCGGCTTCTTTAAAAAATTGAAGAAAATAATTGGCCTGAAGTAGCAGGAAGGGGGCGCTTTAAGTGCTGGATTTACTGAAAAGGGTCTTTAGTAGGGATAGCGGAAGCAAGCACGTGGCCAAGGAGAGGCTGCGCCTGGTTCTGGTACACGACCGGAGCAGCATATCACCCCAGTTGCTTGAGACTTTAAGGTCCGAGTTGATCCAGGTTATCTCCAACTACATGGACATCGATGAAAACGGCCTGGAGGTCAGCCTGGACTCCAGCGGCAATACTGTGGCGCTGGTGGCCAATATTCCTGTGGTGGGCATGAAAAGAACTGGTACAGCCTATTAGTTTTCGGTAGTGAATTAATACCAGTCCGTTATGCATATAGCGGGCTTTTTTTGTATAAAACAGTGTAATATAATATAGTGTAGTATGTTTAAAATTATTAGAAAGCGTGCTGACTATGTTTACACAAAGCAGACTTCTAAAAAAAGTAGACTATACCCTGTTATTGACGGTCACCACGATCATCCTTTTCAGCCTGGTGATTATTTATAGCGCCACCAAACCCACCGAAGTCCTGCCGGTGGTTGATGGTATAAACAATAGCGGCGATGCATTCGCATCTGTCAAAAGACAATTTATAAACATCATCCTTGGTTTTGTGGCTATGGGGATGGCGCTGTACATCCATTACGAGGACCTGGCCAAGCACACCAAAGCCCTTTATATCCTCAACCTGATTATGCTGGGCGCGGTGCTCTTTGCCGGTGACTCGGCCCTGGGGGCACAGCGCTGGATAGAAATCGGCCCTTTCCGCTTTCAGCCTTCGGAATTTTCAAAGATCATCATTATCATCTGTTTTGCTGCCTTTTTGAATTCGCGACAGGGCAGGTTAAACAGCTTCAGGGACCTTTTGCCCTGCTTTGCCTTTATCGGCGTGCCTCTGCTGTTTATTTTGAAACAGCCGGATTTGGGTACTTCCCTGGTGTTTATGGCCATCATGTTCGGGATGCTTTTTGCAGCGGGAGCGCGGCCTTCACTGTTAATCGGTTTGCTCCTGGGTGGTTTGACCCTGGCTATCCTGTGGATCTGGGCTCATTTTTGGCTGGAGGCCCACAGCGGTTTTAATCTCTGGATACCTTTAAAGGAATACCAGTTAGAACGCCTGATTATTTTTATCAATCCCTGGCAGGACTGGCACGGAGACGGCTACCATATCATTCAGTCCCAAA
>DNIT01000206.1:0-205 GCA_003489345.1 Pelotomaculum sp.
CCGTCGGCAATTTTTTCGCTGTCGGGCCGGTAGGAGCCGTCTTTGATTCTCTGCTTCAGCGAGGCCACAAGATCTTCCCGCACTGCGGGTATCTCAGCAAGTATCCCCTTATATTTTTGTATTTTTTTGGCCTCTGTTGAGATTTCCAAGGTATCACCACGGATTTGACCGCCTGGTTTATTTTTCACCTCATCGGTTTCCTTTT
>DNIT01000206.1:387-613 GCA_003489345.1 Pelotomaculum sp.
CGGGCCCACCTCTTTTTCGTTTCTGTAATAAATCTCGTCAGAATTTAAAAAAACTTTAGTGTTAATCTCCGAGCCCTGAATAAATTTGGCAGGCTCATTATCAGCAATCCGGGTATGATTTCAACGCACACGGTGCTTTAGCGCCAAACTTGTCGGATCTAATGTAACATATGTGCGAGTGAATTTGCACTGCATTTTGGGGATATCGCTTCGTATGCCGGACTCT
>DNIT01000206.1:735-7488 GCA_003489345.1 Pelotomaculum sp.
TATCGCTTCGTATGCCGGACTCTTATTTCACGGTAGTATATTTATGTTATCAAAAGACGGTATTTGCGACCCCGGTTCAGCCGTCTCATACTTACTCTTTAAAACTACGATATCCACCCGGCGGTTTCGTTGGCGTTGGGCGTCCGAGTCGTTGGGCTCCCGCGGGCGAAACTCGCCGTAACCGGTGGCGGACAGGCGGTAAGGCGTGAAATTCAGTGAATAAATTAATTCCTGGACCACGCTGGTTGCCCTCGCTACGGAAAGTTCCCAGTTGGAAGGGAATGATCTGGTGTTAATAGGAAGGTTGTCCGTATGTCCCTCAACTCTTATATAATGAGTAGTCTTCATTAGAATCTGGCCAATTTTGTTTATCTTCTCTTTGGCATCCGGCAAAAGCCCGGCCGAGCCCAAGGGAAACAGGGCTACATCCTGAAAGCTCACCACAACCCCTCTCTCTTCCAAATTAACCGTTACTTTCCCGTTTAAACCGTTTTGATCTATATAGGCCTGCAGCTCATTTTTAATCCGCTCCATTTCACTGAGCTCTTGCATCTCTTTGTCTATCTCAAAACTACTGCTGGAGATACCCGGCGCCAGGGCTGCGCCTGGTTCACTAAGCACCGACTGGCCGCCGCCGCCCATCGCCATTGCTAAAGAAAAGGCCATGGACTGAAATTTTCGCGCGTTTATGCTGCTGAGCGCGTAAAGCACCACGAAAAAGACCATGAGCAGGGTAATCAAGTCGGAATAGGTTAGCAGCCACCTTTCTTTGTTGTCCTTTCTTTTTGTGAGCCCGCGCCGCTTCATCCAAACCTACCTGCCTTCCGTGCCTATTCTTCCTCTGTGAATTGTGTCTTGGGCCTCAAAAAGGCTGTCAGTCTCTCACGAACCAGCAAGGGGTTGTAACCGGCCTGGATGGATAGAATCCCCTCCAGCATCAATTCTCGCAATATATCCTCTTTTTTGCCGATATTTTTTAATTTTTCAGCAATGGGAAGCCACAAAATATTGGCTGAGCCAATTCCATACAAGGTAGCGATAAAAGCCAGTGCAATCGCCGGGCCCAGAGTTTCCGGACTTTCAAGGTTCCCAAGCACATGCACCAGACCCAGCACCGTTCCAATAATCCCCATGGTGGGGGCGAAGCCGCCGGCTGCCTCAAAGACACCGGCCCCGGCGCTGTGGCGCTCCTGCATGGCATACAACTCCGTTTCCATGATCATGCGAACCAGCTCCGGGTCGGTGCCGTCCACTACAAGCTGAATCCCTTTGCGCATGAAATCGTCATCAATTTGAGGAAGCTGTTTTTCGAGATACAAGACGCCCTCCCGGCGAACCTTATCCGACAAATCCACGATCTGTTCAATTAACGCGACCTCGTCCGGGTGCTTATGAAATAAAATGATTTTGATGAGCTTGGGAACAGTCTTTAGCTCCTGTAAAGAAAAACACATTGTGGTTGCCCCGATGGTGCCGCCAAAAACAATTAACGCCGCGGTGCCTCTGAGCAGAGATGAGATGTGCCCGCCATCCAGAATATAAGCCCATATCAGGCAACCGGCGGCTATTATAAAGCCGATAATAGTGGTTACGCCCACGCAACAAACCCCTCCCTTGGCTGACTAAACAAAATACTGGGCCAGAACTTTTAATAAAAAAGGCTGCCCGCTAAGCGCCCCGGTAGAATCAGAAAACTACACCCAATATGTTATTCGGCTTTTTTGATTGTTTATTGATACCTGTTATGAAATTATCTCATAAAAATCATGCCCTGCTATGGAAGGGCCGTTGCCGGCCGAGTCTTAAGATTCATTGAAAGCTTTTTCAATCGCATAATTATCACAAACCACCCCCTAAAGGATTATAACGAATATTTGAAAATAACGTTAGGGAAATCACAGCGTTTCTGGATGAGGCCCCTGCCCTGACCTTTCCCAAAGAGTTGCAGGATTTTCTGGTTGAAAGCACTCGGCACATCAGCGCGGAGAATATTCGGGAGATGAATGAACAGACAAAGAGGTCTATTGAAGATCCTGAACAGTTTTTATCAGAAAACAAGGAAATGCTGACATGGTATCTTGAATATAAAAAGTCTGATGAATATAAAAATTCTCCTGCTTTCAAAATTCAAAAGATGCTTAAAGAGTTTAATACTATAAGTGGATACTATGATGTTTTTATCCCTGCAATGAAAAAGTTAAGTGATTCTTATGCGAAGTATTATCAACGACTTGAAATTGCTAATGAAAAATTACTATCAGAGTATCCTGAGATTACAAAACTGAATAACTAAGGTTAAAAGGTGCATCAACTGGCAAAAGTATGTAACGATCCTGTTGTACAAGCTGCTTTGCGTGTCGCAGGTCAGGCTGTTGGCACCGGGCATATGCGAGAACACACTATGGTTGCATCTGACTACACAATCAAGACAATTAACCTGAAATATCCAAATGATATTAACGCGGTAAAAGCAGAACGGGAATGGCAAATTCCACCTTGAGGTAAGCGTCAAATTTCAATTTATGATAAAGCTTAGATTTCGGATTATTTATATAATTGGCATAATGGTTTTTCAAATATCATCGCATTGGATTATTCTTTCTAAAAGAAGATGGAATTCGGGGAAGAATATAATAGGCGTTGTCTTTCCTGTGTGCGTATGATATAATCAAAAAATTGGATAGAATTATCCTGCAATTAATCAAAAGGAAGTGAGACAATGGACGGCAAACCCCGAAGTCCGATAGACGGCTTCAAACCCCAATGTGGAGACACAGACCAATGTGCCGGTGCTTATCGCGAGCTGTTGTCCATTGTGCGTTTATGCTGATGGGTTAATTTGCCTGTGTATTTGCCGCCGTCCGTTGGGGCGGCTTTTTTGTTACCATATTGTGTTTTCACTGGGGAATCCTAAAAAGAAAGGAATGATTCCAGTGAACTTCATGAACAGGAAAACCTATGGTAGGCAAATTCAAAAAAACAAACATGATACCGAACTAAAGCTCCGTTCCTATACTTTCCTGACAGCGGAGGAGTTGTTCGCACGCCTGTCCGCTACACAGGTGGGGCTTACAAGCGAAGAAGCCGAAAGGCGACAGGATGAATTTGGGAAAAATGTAATCACCGTAGGAAATAAAAACACAGTGCTGCGCCGGTTGAGGGAAGCGACCATCAACCCTTTTAACGTTATTTTGCTTCTCATCGCAGTGATCACTTATTTTACGGATGTTGTTGCCTCCTCAAAGCCCGATTATCTCACCGTGAGCATTATTTTAGCGTTGGTGTTCCTGTCTAGTCTGGTCGCTTTCGTACAAAGCCAGCGATCCAACGCTGCTGCCGAGAAGCTGTCAAAAATGATCTCCAACAAAGCGGATGTCTGGAGGGACGGGAAGCTGACCCAAATTCCAATGGACGAGGTTGTTCCCGGTGATATCGTCCGGCTCTCGGCAGGCGATATGCTCCCGGCGGATGTGCGGTTTTTAACCACAAAGGACGCTTTTATCGCACAGGCAGCTTTGACCGGTGAATCCAATCCCGTAGAGAAATTCAGTGACATAAGAAATAATCCCGATGACGGGCTGACGGATGTGCGAAACATTGGATTTATGGGTTCCAATATGGTAAGCGGCAGCGCCACAGCCGTGGCGCTGGCGACCGGCAACGACACATATTTCGGGTCGATGGCAAAATCTCTGTCTGGCGACAGGGCAAAAACCAGCTTTGAGCGCGGCGTGGATTCGGTCAGCAGGCTCCTCGTCCGTATGATGCTCGTGATGGTTCCTATCGTGTTTCTGATCAACGGGCTGGCGAAAGGGGAATGGCCAAGTGCTCTGCTTTTTGCCATCAGCATCGCGGTAGGGCTAACCCCGGAAATGCTGCCCGTTATTATGACCTCAACGCTGGCTAAAGGCGCGGTTTCCATGTCTAAGCACAAAGTTATTGTCCGTACGCTTGGCGCGATACAGACCTTTGGAGAAATGGACGTGCTCTGCACTGACAAAACCGGCACACTGACCGAGGACAAGATCGTGCTGGAGAAGTACATGAATCTGCGAGGTGAGGACGACACCCGCATCCTGCGCCATGCTTATCTCAACAGCTACTTTCAGACCGGTCTAAAGAATCTGATTGACCTTGCCATTATCAACCGGGCTGAGCAAAATGAGCTTGAGAATATCCTTGGCTCTTATACTCGCGTGGATGAAATCCCCTTTGATTTTTCACGTCGCAGGATGAGCGTTGTTTTATCGGATAAAAATGGAAAGCGGCAACTCATTACAAAGGGCGCGGTGGAAGAGATGATCAGCATCTCATCTTTTGTGGAGATGCACGGGCGCATTTTACCAATGGATGAAGGAACAAGGCGCGCCGCCCTTGAAATCTACAAAAGGCACAATGCCGACGGTCTGCGGATGATTGCCGTGGCGCAGAAAAACGAGGTCCCCGGCAGCGGAGCTTTCAGCGTAGCTGATGAAAAGGACATGGTTCTCATTGGCTTTGTGGGCTTCCTTGACCCGCCTAAGGAGAGCGCCAAGGCAGCGATTACTGCGCTCCGGGAACACGGGGTAAGAACGGTAGTCCTCACCGGAGACAGTGAAGGCGTGGCCGTAAAGGTTTGCGGCAAAGTGGGTGTCAATACTTCCCGCCTTCTGACAGGCCGTGACATAGAGCGGATGGACGATGCCACCCTGTTGGATGCGGTTAAGGCCTGCGATTTGTTTGCGAAGTTGTCGCCCTCCCAAAAGGAGCGCGTGGTGAAAGCATTTCAGACCGCAGGGCATACGGTTGGATATATGGGCGACGGCATCAACGATGCGCCCCCTCTGCGTCAGGCGGATGTAGGCATTTCCGTGGACAGCGCCGTTGACATCGCCAAAGAAACCGCGGACATCATTCTGCTGAAAAAGGATTTGATGGTGCTTGAAGAAGGTGTCATAGAAGGTCGCCGCACCTTCGGGAACATTATCAAATATATCAAGATGGCGGCTAGCGGTAATTTCGGCAATATGATCTCAGTGATTATAGCCAGCATCTTCCTGCCGTTTTTGCCGATGCTGCCGGTGCAAATATTGACGCAAAACCTGCTGTGCGACTTCTCCCAAATGGGCATACCGTTCGACAGCGTAGACAAGGAATACCTTAAAAAGCCGCGTAATTGGGAAACGCGGTCAATTAAGTCCTTTATGGCGTATATGGGGCCGCTTAGTTCCGTATTTGATATTTTATGCTTCGCTGTTATGTGGTGGGCTATTGGAGCAAATACGGTTGAGTTATCTCCTTTATTTCAAAGCGGATGGTTCGTGTTCGGAACGGTATCACAGGTGTTGGTCATTCACATGATCCGTACAGCTAAGATTCCGTTCCTGCAAAGCAAACCGTCCATGCCGCTCTTCCTGTCCACGTTTATTGTAGCGGCGGTTGCAATGACAACCGGCTTTACGGACTTTGCAATCGGCCTTGACATGCTGCGCTTGCCGACATTGTTTATCCCGTGGCTGGCAGCGGTTCTGGCCGGGTATCTTCTATGCGTACAGTTTATCAAGAAGCTGTATGTACGGCGGTATGGAGAGTGGATGTGACACAAAAATTATAGCAATGTTCATTATAATATAACACGCAGGCAAACAGAATTTGCACGGCAGTTTGGAACTGTGGATTATGAGCATAATGTGCGGTTTATAAGTAACTTGCATTTCCAATTATTTATATTTTGCTGGGAAGGGCTTGTCATGTTTACTGACGTTGAGCAGAGATTAAAGAAAAAAAATACGGTGCTGTTTTCCCGTGACAGCGAATGTTTGCGGGAGCTTAAAGGGCTGATAGAACAGCAAAAGCACCGCACACTCGTTATGTGGGCGCTGGATTGCGCTAAGGCTCCACTTGCTCAATTTGAAGAAAAATATCCGTACGAGTTAAGACCAAGAGCGGCACTGGAACTTTGCGAAGCCTGGTCAAGAGGCACAGTAAAGATGCCTGCCGCAAAACGGGCAATTTTGGATGCCCACGCAGTCGCGAAAGAAATTGACGACGGGGTATACGGCGCATTGTGCCATGCGATTGGTCACGCGGGCGCAACCGTGCATGTTGAAACCCACGCTTTAGGGCTTCCTTTCTATGAGTTGACAGCGCTTGTCCTCAAGTTCGGAAAAGGCGAATATCAGAGGCCGGTTTGCGAGAAAATCGAGTATTACTGTCATCGCCTTATCTATTGGCAAGAAAACACCGATAAGCTTGATTTCAAATGGGCGCGTTTTTTAATTGATGACAATCGGCCCAATAAGGAAAAATTGCTAAGCGAAAAAAAGAGGGTATGAACTTAACGAAGAACTTTCAAATTCCAATTTGTTGGGCTGTTTTAAACTGCGAATTATTTATATAGGCAGACGAGAGGTATATTTGTGAATCTTAAAAAAAAAAGCTAAACAATTAAAAATAGATATTCCTGCTGTTTTCATAGCATTAAGGAAAAAAGAAACTCCAGCGATAGCGAAAATTCTTGCCGGAATAATAATTATATACGCTTTATCTCCAATTGACTTTATTCCAGATTTTATACCTGTATTAGGTTATTTAGATGACGTAATTATATTGCCGGGTCTTGTTGCTCTGACGGTACGATTGATTCCTCCTGATATATTTACGGAATGTCGTATTCATGCTGAGGGGTTATGGGCGAACGGGAAACCTAAGAAATGGTATTTCGCTTTACCAATTGTGGCAATATGGTTGCTTGTAATTTATTTTATTATAAAA
>DNIT01000206.1:7620-7842 GCA_003489345.1 Pelotomaculum sp.
CGTTGAGAAATCAGCGCCTTTTTTCTTTGTATAGCGAATACCACCTGTGCTTATGCAGGTGGTATTCGCTATACAATAAAAATGCAGGCTCATTGGCCTGCATTCATAAGTCCTTATTATTCATACAACTTCGACTCTACCCTTTTGGCCCAGACCACCTCAATCTCCGCCTCTACGGTTATACCTTCCTGACCGTGCTCCTGATGTAAAACCCGGCCCTTT
>DNIT01000206.1:7942-17029 GCA_003489345.1 Pelotomaculum sp.
GATGTAAAACCCGGCCCTTTTCGTGCAATATGGCCAGCAAACCGCTCTTTTTGTATGGGATGGAAAAGGTTGTCCGCACCCGCCTGGCTGCAAGGAGCCTGCCCACAGCCGCCAACAAATCAGAAGCGCCCCGGCCGCTTATAGCGGAAATCAGCACAGCCGGCGGTCCGTTACCCGTACGCGGCAGTGCCGCTTGTTCCACCAGATCAATTTTATTATAAACCATAAGCGTTGGTTTGGCAGCCGCCCCAAGGGATTCCAAGACCTGGTCGACTGCCTTGATTTGCCCTTTGCTGTCGGGATGGGAGGCATCTACCACATGCAACAGAAGATCTGCTTCCACCACCTCTTCCAGAGTAGCCCGGAAAGCTGCCACCAGGTGGTGTGGGAGGCGCTGAATAAACCCTACGGTGTCCGTTAGCAGGACGGCTTCGTTATTGGGTAAAACCACCCGGCGGGTAGTTGGGTCGAGGGTGGCGAAAAGCTTGTCCTCCACCAGCACGTCTGCCCCGGTCAGCATCCTTAGTATAGTCGATTTTCCGGCATTGGTGTAACCTACCAGGGACACCAGCGGTATGGGCGCCTCCTGTCGGCCCCGGCGCAGCAGGTCACGGTGTTTACGAACATTTTCAAGCTCTTTTTTTAAATCTGTAATACGCCGCCTGATCCGCCGGCGGTCGACCTCCAGCTTGGTTTCACCAGGCCCCCTGGTCCCAATACCGCCACCCAGACGAGAAAGTGCAACACCCTTGCCGGTTAAGCGGGGCAAAAGGTAGTTGAGCTGAGCCAGTTCAACCTGAAGCTTTCCTTCGCTGGTCCTGGCCCGGCGGGCGAAAATATCAAGGATCACCTGGGTCCGGTCAATTACCTTGACTCCCGTAATTGCCTCCAGGTTGCGAGCCTGCCTCGGCGACAATTCGCGGTCAAAAACCACAAGGTCGGCTTCCAAGGAACGACAGAGTTCCGCAATTTCCTCAGCTTTCCCGCTTCCCAAAAAAGTAGCGGCATCCGGCCCGGATCTTTTTTGGGTTAACTGGCTCAAGACCTCCGCCCCGGCAGTATCAACAAGTCTCGCCAGTTCTTCCAAAGAGCAGGTGGCCTGTCCGGGGTCGTCCCCCGGCGACTCGAACCCCACCAGAATGGCTTTTTCCGGCATCATGCCAGGTGTATTTTGCAAAAAAGGTCGCCCCTTTTTCACCCTGCTTCCGGTTTGAGTGCGCTGTTTAGAGGCAGGGTAGTTAGACGCTGATCAATTCGTATTCACGCGTGCCCAAACCGATTTTTTCAGCATAAACCAGCTGCCGAGTCCAGTCGGTTTGGGGGCATAGTGCCCGGAACTTATCCGGAACATCTCCTCTGCCTCCCAGGCGTGAATTGGGGAGAACCTGCTCACGGTTGACTAGATCCACACAGGCCTGGTCTATGGCAACCGGGTCGCGGGAGGCCAGAATACCGATATCCCTGACCAGAGGGGCATCGCTCCAACCACAGCAGTCGCAATCAGGTGAAACACCGGTTAAAAAGGTGATAAAGCCGTACTTGCCCTGTTTATTTTTCAAGGCCCCTTCAACATACTCGACAATCTTCTCCTGAATCAGTTCCGGTTCCGATTTCCAGCTAATCCCAATAGCCTGCACGGGGCAGGTAACGGTACATTCGCCGCAACCGATACATTTTTTTTCATCCACCACGGAAACCCTGCCCTTTACACCAATAGCGGCCGCGGGGCACCACCGGCTGCATTTGTTGCAAGCGGTGCACTTCTCAGATCTGACTTTGGGCAGAAAGTCGGCATGCATCATCTGCTTGCCGCTCCTTGAGCCAAGCCCCATGCCCACATTTTTCAAAGCGCCCCCGAAGGCCAGCAACTCGTGCCCTTTAAAGTGGGTGACGGCAATCAGGACATCGGCTTGATAAGCGGCGGAAGCGATTTTGACTTCTTTGAAATTCTTACGGTTAATTTCAACACTTACATAGTCTTTTCCGGTCAGACCATCCGCTATAACCAGCGGGGCATCCACGACTGCGTAGTCAAATCCGTTCTCCACGGCCGTCTGCAGGTGGTCGACCGCGTTGGCGCGGCTGCCCAGGTAAAGGGTGTTGGCATCGGTCAAAAAAGGCTTGGCGCCCAGGCTCTTAACCCGGTTAACAATACGGCGCAGAAACTGCGGGCGGATAAAAGCCGTGCCGCCCTTTTCGCCAAAATGCAGCTTGAGCGCAACCAGGTCGCCGGCCTGCACAACCTCCGGCAGGCCGGCCCGGTTAAACAACATTTCCGCCTTATCCAGCAGGCTTTTATTGAGACCAGCCCGCATATCGGTAAAATATACCTTCGCAGCTACAGGAATTACCCCCCCTGGCTCGTTTGTATAAAAGCATCACCACTTACTAATATAACACAATCCAAACACGCCTGCCAAATTTAGACACGTAAAGGTTAACCATCCGCTCTTATGCAATATGAAACTTGCGCAAGGTTGTATCTAATGATTCACATCCAAGAAAAGAACCCCGGGGCATGATTTTCCTGTGCGCCGGCGGCGCTTCGCTCAGTCAAGAGCATTCTGAAGGATAAGTTCTTGCGCCGTCAATTTGGAAGCAAAAGAACCGTCCCCCTGCTTCCTTTAGCGGTCTTCGAAAACCAGGCTGTTGTCAGTGGTGCCGGCTTTGACCAGGATGCCGGCCCGCTGGTCCTTTCTGCCTTCCAGAATATGCACTGAGAGCGGGTTTTCCAGCCGTTTCTGAATGGCCCTTTTGAGCGGCCTTGCCCCGAATACAGGGTCATAACCTTCCTCGGCCAGGAGGGCTCTGGCTTCCGGGGTGACCTCCAGATCAAGTCCCAGCTTGTTTAGCCGTTCCTGCAGCAAGGCCAGTTGGATATCTACAATTTTGATGATTTCTTGCTTACCGAGGTTGTTGAAAATAACCACTTCGTCGATACGGTTCAAAAATTCCGGACGGAAATTATCCTTCAATTCACCCATTACGTGGTTTTCCAGCTCCGTCCGGTTGTTGGGGTTGATCTCTCTGAACCAGTGGCTGCCGAGGTTGGAGGTCATAATCACCACAGTATTGCGGAAGTCCACAGTACGCCCCTGGCCGTCGGTCAACCGGCCGTCGTCCAATAGCTGCAGCAGGATGTTGAACACATCCGGATGGGCCTTTTCAATTTCGTCAAAGAGTATTACCGCATAGGGACGCCGCCGCACAGCCTCAGTGAGCTGGCCTCCCTCATCATAACCGACGTAGCCGGGAGGAGCGCCTACAAGGCGGGAAACGGTGTGCTTCTCCATATATTCACTCATGTCATAGCGCAGCATGGCCCGCTCGTCATTGAACAGGAAATGAGCCAGCGCCCTGGCCAGCTCGGTTTTACCAACTCCGGTGGGGCCGAGAAAGATAAAGGAACCCATCGGCCGGTTCGGGTCCGATACGCCCGCGCGAGCCCGGCGAATAGCGTTTGCAACAGCCTCGACCGCGCGGTCCTGCCCCACCACCCGCTCTTTCAGCAGCCCTCCCATTTGCAAGAGTTTTTGAATTTCCCCCTCCAGCATGCGTGACACCGGAATTCCCGTCCACTTGGACACGACCTCGGCGATATCCTCTTCATCCACTTCCTCTTTCAGCATCTTGTGGGCCTTCTGCAGTTCCTCCAACTTCTCATTATATTGCTGCAGGCGCTTGTTCAGTTCCGGTATGACTCCGTAGCGCAGTTCGGCTACCTTGCCGAGATCCGCTTCTCGTTCGGCGGCCTGCTCGGCCAACCTGGTCTCCTCAATCTTCTCCTTGATTTCGCGGATGCCCTGGATGTGCTCCTTCTCTTTGCGCCAGTGCTCCTTCATGTCTTCCATCCTGGCCTTGAGATCATGAAGCTCGTCTTCCATTTTCTGCAGCCTCTCCGCGCTGGCCCGGTCCTGTTCTTTGGCGAGCGCCTGCTTTTCTATTTCCAGCTGTCTTACCCGCCGGTCGATCTCGTCTATTTCCGTGGGCATGCTGTCGATTTCGATGCGCAGGCGGGAAGCCGCTTCGTCCATTAAGTCAATGGCCTTATCAGGCAAGAACCGCTCTGTAATATAACGGTGGGAAAGCGTCGCTGCAGCCACCAGGGCGGCGTCTTTGATGCGCACCCCGTGATGCACCTCGTATTTTTCTTTTAAGCCCCTTAAAATTGCAATGCTGTCCTCCACCGAAGGCTCGCCAACATAAACCTGTTGGAACCGCCGCTCCAGGGCGGCGTCTTTTTCGATATGTTTGCGGTACTCGTCCAGGGTAGTAGCGCCCACGCAGTGCAGTTCCCCCCGGGCCAGGGCAGGTTTCAACATGTTGGCCGCGTCAACCGCCCCTTCCGCCGCTCCGGCGCCCACCAGGGTGTGGAGCTCATCGATAAAGAGGATGATTTCCCCCTGCGCCTCGCCTATTTCCTTTAATACCGCCTTCAGCCGGTCTTCAAATTCACCCCGGTACTTGGCGCCCGCAATGAGCGCTCCCATATCCAGGCTTAAGAGGCGCTTGTTCTTTAGTCCCTCCGGCACGTCCCCGCCCAAAATACGCTGGGCCAGACCCTCCACAATAGCGGTTTTACCAACGCCGGGCTCGCCGATTAAAACAGGGTTGTTCTTGGTACGCCTGGACAACACCTGCACCACCCGGCGGATTTCTTCGTCACGCCCGATCACCGGATCTATCTTGCCCTTGCGGGCCAGGTCGGTAAGGTCCCTGGTGAAACGAGCCAGAGACTGGTACTTATCCTCAGGGTTCTGGTCGGTAACCCGCTGGGTACCGCGAATTTCCAGCAGGCTCTTGTAAACCCGGTCCTGTGAAACTCCATGTGCGCGTAAGATCCTGCCGGCTTCCCCTTCCCTCCGGGCAACCATCCCCAGTAAAAGGTGCTCGGTGCTCAAGTATTCATCCTTGAGCCTTTCGGCTTCTTTCCAGGCCAAATCGATAATTTCGGATAGCTCCTTAGAAAGGTAGATACCTCCGGCGCCCTGTACCCTGGGCAGCCGGCCGGCGGCAGCCTGCGCTTCAGCTTTTAACTTGTTCAAATCAATCTCGAGCTTTTGCAGGATCTGTTTCACGATCCCCTCTTCCTGCTGCAATAAGCCCAGGAGGAGGTGGACGCCCTCCATCTGCTGGTGGCCGTGCTGAGACAGCAGGCCCTGAGCAGCTTCAAAGGCCTCCTGGGTCTTCAGGGTAAATTTATCCGTTCTCATGATTGTTTCCCCTCCTGTTGTAAAAATTTTTGATTTATAAAAAAGCGAGGGTTTTCCCTCGTTTTATCTATAAAATATCAACCTGCCGGGAGCCTGTATCGTTAACCTTCAATTTCCACGTTAATTTCTTTCTTGGCGGCCTCATCCTGCTTGGGCAGGGTAATTTCCAGTACACCATCCTGGTAGCGAGCTTTAATCTCACCTTGTTTTACCGGTACATCCACAGAGAAGGAACGGCTGAAAGAACCATAGCTGCGTTCAACCCTGAGATAGTTTTCGCCCTCTTCTTTTTCTTCCCTGTTACGCTCTCCTTTAATGGAGAGCATGTTGTCGGTGAAGTTTACTTTAATGTCTTCTCTGTTGAAGCCGGGCAGCTCCGCGGTAACCAGCAGAGCCTCAGGGGTATCCTTGATATTAACGGGGAAGGCCCCTCCTCCCTGGGCTAAAGCCGTCTCAGGCACCCTCAGGAAGCGTAAGTTATCGTCAAAAAGCCTGTTAATGGAATGCTGCAGAGTGTTCAGTTCACGGAAAGGATCCCATCTTACAATAGCCATAAAGAGCACCTCCTGTGATATTTTGGCGGGGTTGCGCTCCCGCCAGCCAAACCTTATCGAACACATTCAATGGGCTCCCGGCAGTATATGCAAATGCGTCCGATACTCTTTCGGGGAATTATCCCGAAAAATTGATTTTGACTATCTTTGACCTTATTATAAGTCACGCTGTTTCCGGTGTCAATATCTGTATTGGATAATCTTATAAAAAATTTCCCCGGATTCAAAAAAAAATATGTATTTTACCCGCCTGCTCCGGCCCAGCCCGGCTGCACTACCGTATCGGGAGAAGGTGTGGTATAATGCAAGCAAAAAAGGAAGGCGTGATCGAAAGTTGCCTGTCATTATCGGATCGATCCTGCTGCTGGGTTTTTTGATCGGCGTGGTCACTGTCCTTTATTTCCAAAACAGGCCTCCCCGCCGCAGAAAACCATAACCTGTCATACCGCCCTCTATCAGTTCGCTGCATATTGCCCTTTGGGACCTTACACGAGGTCTTTTTTTATACCCCGGTCCACCATAAAAATGGAAATATTCGCGTTGAGACAAGCATAGACTTACAGCAAAAAGGAAAGGAGGGAACTTATGAAAATCTTCAATGCTATCGTTGCGGGGTTCATAGCCGGTCTTCTTCTTTACCTGTTGCTCTCCCTGGCAGCCATCAAGGCCACTTGGCCGGTATTCCTGGCCGGCTGGGCTATATGCGCTTTTCTCTTTTACTACAATGCTGCGTCGGTGCAAAAAATCTGGTCCAGAGCCTGCCTGCTATTGGCTGTGGAATGTCTGGCCATACCCGCGGCATCCTGGATCCTGCCGGTTTTTTACGGTCCCCAAGCGGTTCAAACCGCAAAGCAGGGAACTCAATCGGCAGGACAGGCCGTTGGCTCGTTCATCGGCGGAGGCGTGGTCAGTCTTCTGGCAGGTTACGCCGGCCTGGCAATTGGCTTTGTACTGCTTGTCACTGCCTATTGTTCTCTGAAACCTGCCAGGAGAAGACGTTAATGCTTCATCAAGGCCGGGGTTTTTGTACAACCACGCCGGGAGGCAGCACCGAACCATTTTCCATATTGCCCCTTAGACCAAATATGCATTACAATAGGTATCAAGAGATATAAAGGGGGTATGCACGTTGTTTGTCAGAAATTACATGACCAGGATGCCTGTCACAATCAGCAAGAAAATGACTGTCTTTGATGCTCTGGCTATTATGAAGAAGCATAAAATCAGACAACTGCCGGTAGTCTCAGGAGAAAAACTGGAAGGTCTGGTTACCGAAAAAGACCTTCTGACAGTGTCCCCGTCACCCGCCACCTCCCTAAGTATCTTTGAGTTGAATGAACTCCTGGCTAAAATGACCGTGGCCGAGATTATGGTGAAGTCTCCTATCACTGTTCAACCAAACTCTACCCTTGAAGAGGCCGCTCTCTTGATGCGGGAGCACAAGATCGGCAGCGTTCCCGTCCTGGAAAAAGACAAGCTGGTGGGGATTATTACCGTAACCGATATCTTTGACGCTCTGATCAGATTTTTCGGTTACGGCAAGGCGGGCACCCGCCTGTTGTTGGAAGCGCAGGACCGGATCGGCTTGCTGGCCGACATTACCCAGGTGGTTAAGGATTTTGGAGTGCTTATAAAGGCATCTATTGTCGTATATAAAGACAACGAGAACGTTGAAATCATGCTGCGCCTGGGGACGGTTGACCCGGGGCCGCTGGTGACCGCACTACAGGAAAAAGGCTACAAGGTAACCTTTGAAGGTTAACAGCAAAACACAAAGAATTGCAGGTACATTTATGAATTGCCTGCAATTCTGCTTTTCTTGCATATTATTTTCAGTTCCAAGAGAACCTTGCTCAGCGCTGCCAGCAGGCGGCTTTATTCATTAATTCCCTTCTGTAAAGCTTGCCCGTGCCGCTCTTCGGCAGACTTTCCCGGTACTCAATGGAGCCTTTAAGACCGTAATTCTTCAGCTTGCACTGGAAAGCAAGTTCCAGCCTTACTGGATTGAAAACACCCGACCGGGGTACTATGAAGGCGTACACCTCACCACACACGTCAGGCCCGGGGACCACCGCAACCTCCAGCACTTCAGGGCTGTTGAGCAGAAAATCTTCCAGTTCACGGTAAGTATAGTTAACCCCACCAGCGCAGTTGTCCTCATTCATGTTATCCCTCCTAGGAAGTCAGCCCTTTTATCCACTATATTCTGAATATTTACAAAAAGTCCTTCTGCCAAACTGAATTTTATTAAATCTTTTTAAAATTTTAACATTTGAATTAATTCCTACAATTTCAGCCAAACTAGCTCAAATATCAAAGGGAGTTGATTATCGATGCAGTTGACGGAAGGCGAACTCCTCCACATTGGGGAACAACTGAGGGCTGAAGCCGCTGCTATCGCCAAAAGCGACGCCTGGGCAGAACAGTCCGGCGACCCGGGATTGCGGCAATTCTATAAAGATATCGCCAACAGACACCGTGCGCACTACGAGAAGATACTTCATAGTATACAAAATCTGATTGATTCGTCCCAATTATAAAGGAGGTCGTATCATTTGGACGAGCAAGAACGTCTTACAGACACCTTGATAACCCAGAAATACATAACCGGAGGCTACAACCTGGCCATCATGGAGTCAGCCGACAACCGGCTCAGAGAAACCTTTATGAGCATACTCAAAGACGAGCACCAAATTCACTTTGCTATATTCAATGAAATGAAAAACAGGGGTTGGTACCAGCCTGCCCAGGCCGATATAGACCAGGTCGGCCGGCACATGAACAGCTGGAACCAGGCACTCCGGAAGATACAGCGAACCGCCGCGAAACCGGCTGGAATACAGCAGCATACCCAGTCAAATATCCCGCTTTATACGTACCAAACCGGATTGGGGTTGCCGCAGACGGCCGGAACATCCCAACAACAGGTCTTTTACCGTCCTCCCCAAGGTCCGCTAAGCTGACGACAGCCGTCTTTTTTTACTTGATACTCCCAAACGCAATGGACCGCCGCTCACGAAAGCGCCATTTCCTCGCCCCTTTTCGCAGGGGTTTCCCTTTCTTTTTCTAAATAGTTCAACCATTTAACTGCCGATAATGCATTTTAACTTCTTATTATGATTACTGAAAGCAAAATTATTACATACAGAATCATAATCGTGTACTATAAAGAGAACCTGTAAGCCATTTCGTTGCAGGCTTACAACTAACCATAGAAACACAATGGGACAGCGGCTTGCATGGCCGGCCGTTAAGAGGAGTGAAAAAGCGTGGTCGATAAGAAAAGCGGAAGTGTAGATACCCTGCTCATTGAAAAAAGG
>DNIT01000206.1:17209-21539 GCA_003489345.1 Pelotomaculum sp.
CGCATTAACAGCCGCAAGCAGTATGAAGAAATGTGGCGAAGGTCTATAGAAAGCCCGGATGAATTTTGGGGCGAAATGGCCGAGGAGCATATTGATTGGTTCAAAAAGTGGGAGGCTGTTGAAGAGTACAGCTTCCAGGACGACGTATTTGTACGCTACTACCGTGGAGCCAAACTGAATGCCTCTTATAATTGCCTGGACCGCCACCTGAAGTCATGGCGGAGAAATAAGGCGGCCCTGATCTGGCAGGGGGAGCCGCTGGAGGAGAGCAGGACTTTTACTTATCAGCAGCTCTACCGTGAGGTCTGCAAATTTGCCAATGTGCTAAAGGGTCTTGGCGTAAAAAAAGGCGACCGCGTGTCTGTCTATATGCCGATGATCCCTGAACTGGCCATCGCAATCCTTTCCTGTGCCAGGATCGGGGCCATCCACAGCGTGGTATTCGGAGGGTTCAGCGCCGAAGCGTTGCGGGACCGGCTCCTGGATTCCAAGGCGAAGGTACTGGTCACTGCCAACTACGGGATGCGGGCCGGTAAGGTGATCCCCAGTAAAACCAACGTGGACCTGGCCCTGGCAGGCTGCCCCGACGTAAAGAACTGTGTCGTGGTAAAAAGAGTTGAAAAAGATTGCAACATGGTCGAAGGGCGGGACCAATACTGGGATGATTTGATGAGCGCGGCCTCCCCTTTCTGTGAAGCAGAGAGTATGGATGCCGAAGATCCCCTCTTTATCCTTTATACCAGCGGCAGCACGGGAAAACCCAAAGGGGTGCTGCACACTACAGGTGGTTATATGGTCTATGCCGCAACAACGTTCAAATACGTCTTTGATTACCGTGATGAAGACGTTTACTGGTGCACGGCCGACATCGGGTGGGTTACCGGGCACAGCTACATCGTCTACGGTCCGCTGGCGGCAGGGGCAACCTCCCTGATGTTTGAAGGTGTGCCGCACTATCCTGAACCGGACAGGTACTGGGAAGTCGTGGAGAAATACCAGGTCAGTATATTATATACGGCTCCCACCGCTCTGCGCTCCATGATTAAATCCGGAAACCACTGGCCGCTGGGACGCGACTTGAGCAGCCTGCGCCTTCTGGGCTCAGTGGGCGAGCCCATAAATCCCGAGGCCTGGATGTGGTACCATTCTGTCATAGGCCGTGAAAAAGCGCCTATTGTCGACACCTGGTGGCAGACTGAAACCGGAGGAATATTAATCACACCCCTGCCTGGATGCATCTCTACCAAACCAGGTTCCGCAACCCTGCCGTTTTTTGGCGTCAACCCGAAAGTCATCCGCCAGGACGGCAGCGAAGCCGGAGTGAACGAGGGCGGCTACCTGGTCATCACCAGGCCCTGGCCGGGGATTATGCGCGGGGTCTACGGCGATCCGGAGAGGTTTAAAACTACTTACTTTGTCCAGTATCCCGGCGTTTATTTCACAGGCGACGGGGCCCGGCGGGACGAGGACGGCTACATCTGGCTGATGGGCCGGGTGGACGACGTAATCAACGTTTCAGGTCACCGGTTGAGTACCGCTGAGGTGGAAAGCGCACTGGCGGCGCACCCCAAAGTTGCGGAAGCAGCGGTAGTGGGTTATCCTCATGACATCAAGGGTGAGGGCATCTACGCTTATATAACGCTTAAAGACTCTGTAGAACTAACAGAAGAGCTCAGGCATGAACTTACCCTGCATGTTCGTCAAGAAATCGGTCCCATCGCATCACCTGACGTAATTCATTTTACCAGCGCCATGCCCAAGACCAGGAGCGGCAAAATTTTAAGGAGAATTTTAAGGAAAATCGCCTCAGGAGACATTGAGCAGCTTGGTGACACCTCCACCCTGGCAGATCGTGCCGTCATCAATAGCCTTTTAAATACGGCAAACTGATACTGCAACTGCCATTTTGAGTCTCATTACTCTGCCGCGACAAACGCATAGGGAACTACCTGAAGCAAGCTTCCAGCGAGTCATGAAGCTGTCCGGCCACCTTAACAGCGCATAGCGCGTAAGTTGCCAACCTGAAAATCTACCATCTAGAAATAACCCGGCGCAGGGCATTATCACCGCGTCCGGGTTATCTGTTTTCAGCCGCTTCAAGCCCTCCCACGTTCTCCTGCAAGGATTGGCAAGGCCGGCAATGCAGCAGTTCCGCCACCTGGACCGGCAGTCCGGCCCCCCAGGTGAACGCGGCACTTCTGAGTAACCCCGGCAGATGCTGCCGCCTTATGCCCGCCCGGGACAAAGCCGCGGGGAAAAAGGCTCCCGGGTCTCAGCCCCTTGCTCCGCTCCGCCTCCATCCAGCTACAGAAGACATGGCTGTCGCAGCCTCTTGAATATTAATGTTTAACAATGCAAATATAAGGAAATAGGTTGCAGCAGTTTGTTATCAACATGGGAATAAGGGATTGACTTTTTGAATTGTTGAGGATATTTTTTATAAGATGTTTAAATAAAAAGTGGGTGATGAATTGAGGAGCCCTTTCAAAATCGGCATTTGTCAGATGCCGGTGACAGAGGATAAGGATATCAATAATGCCAAAGCGCGCTCCATGATCGGAGAGGCGGCCGCACAGGGAAGCCGGCTTGTGATCCTGCCGGAAATGTTTAACTGTCCCTACAAAACTTCCGTGTTCCAAAAGTTCGCCGAGCAGTACCCGGACGGTGAAACCATGACCATGCTAGCGGAGGCTGCGCGGCAAGAACAAATTTACCTGGTTGGCGGCTCCATTCCCGAACTGGAAGACGGCGTCATCTACAATACCAGCTTTATTTTTGGGCCCGGCGGCGGACTGCTGGGCAAGCACCAAAAGATCCATCTTTTCGATGTAGACATTGAAGACGGCCCATCTTTTCAGGAATCAAAGGCACTGGGAGCCGGCAGCAAAACCACTGTTATCGAAACCCCGCTGGGTACGATCGGCGTATGCGTCTGCTACGACATCCGCTTTCCAGAACTGAGCCGTTCAATGGTCTTAAGGGGAGCCGAGTTGATCATTATCCCGGCCGCCTTCAATATGACCACCGGCCCGGCCCACTGGGAGCTTTTGCTCAAGGCACGGGCGGTTGACAACCAGGCTTACGTTGTAGGCGCGGGGCAGGCCACAAATGAACAAGCTTGCTACATCTGTTATGGCCATTCAGCGGTCGTCGACCCCTGGGGACGCATAACCGCGCGTGCCGGTGGGGAGGAAACCATTATCTATGCAGATATTGATTTTGACCTGGTGGCCAAAATCAGGCGAGAGCTGCCTTTATTAAAACACCGGCGACCGGATCTGTACCAGATAAGATAGCTCTTATAATAGGAAAAGCCCCCTGCTTGTCCAACAGGGGGCTAACTACTTAAACCCCGATCACGCTTTTAACCTCGGGAATCTCCTGCTTGAGCACCCGCTCAATCCCCTGCTTAAGGGTGATTGTCGCGCCCGGTCAGCCACCGCAGGCTCCTTTCAGGCGTACCTTGACCAGGCCATTTGCATCTACATCAACAAGTTCGACGTCACCACCATCCCTTTGCAGGTAAGGGCGAACTTTGTTTAATACCTCTGAAACCTTTTCCTTCACGGTTAAACCTCCTTTCCACTTAACGATATTATTATTATCAGAAACTCTTTTCTGTAACCTGTTCAACCAATAACCTTATTTTAACTGCTTAAAGGATTTTGTTCAAGAAGAAACGTTTATATTCTTCCTATTATTCATAAATATTTTCAATTTAAATTATCATTAAAAAAACCCTGCTGGGAGGGCCTGTTGACAAATACTACTCGAGAGAAAAGGGCTTCTGGAAAACCCATTGATTTTGGGGATTCCTAAAAGCCCTTTCCTTTGTAGTTTCCTGAATTTATTAGAGGTTTACCGCCAACCCGGGAGCAAGGTTTTTTCTTCCCTGTTCAATGAATTCCCCGCAGCAAGCTGCGGGAAATTCAACCCTTAGCGATTAAACTTAAACGGGTGTTACCCGTTTTACTTCCGGGATTTCCTGCTTGAGCACTCTCTCAATGCCCTGCTTGAGGGTTATTTGCGCACCAGGACAACCACCGCAGGCGCCTTTCAGGCGCACCTTGACTTCCCCGTCCTGAGTAACATCAATAAGTTCAACGTCTCCGCCGTCCCTTTGCAAATAAGGCCGCACCTTATTTAGAGCTTCCTGGACTTTTTCTTTCATCATCTTGACCCCCTTTCGCTCCAGCCACTTATTTGAAACAGCCAGCCCTGTGAACTTCGTCTAACTTCCATTGTATAGGCTATCACAGTCTATGACAAGAAAAGAAATATAGTCACTAACGCGGCTAACCATAAAATAATTTTATAGGGAAGCAGAGGG
>DNIT01000206.1:21699-22190 GCA_003489345.1 Pelotomaculum sp.
CGACAAGACGATGACGTAAAATATCTACTGCTTCGCTAGATCGTTTTGCTGCCGATAAGCAACGGGCCACATATAGCTTGTCTCGTTCATCCTTTGTTATTCACATATCATCCTCCCATTTTACCAGGGTGACATTTTCTCAGAAATATTTCAGGGTGACATTATCAAAGAACAAACACACAAAAAAAGGTCCCATATTGACTGAAAGGCTGATTTCTGCTAGAATAGGCTTTGCTTAAACAATGCCGATGTGGCGGAATTGGCAGACGCGGCGGTCTCAAAAACCGTTGGATAACCTCCATGCCGGTTCGACTCCGGCCATCGGCACCAGAAGTCAATGCTCTTAAAGCCGCGATACAAGCGGATTTGAGGGCTTTTTTCTTTTCTGGCGGCACCTTTCTGTTTGCCGCATCGCATACCGTCACATAATACATTTTAGAGCATATTCGCAGTGCTCTCAGCTCCCTTTTTACCTGGCATTCCGCCCGCTT
>DNIT01000124.1:0-229 GCA_003489345.1 Pelotomaculum sp.
CGGGAGCAGTTGGCGGAAACTCCATTTTATCTTTGGCCTTTTGTGCCGGATAGCCCGTTGTCGACCACCCTTTTTGCGGCAGCGCTGTTGTTGCACCTGTGCGGCGCCGACAAGACCATGTTTCAGGTTCTGGCCTGTACCGTATCCATTAAGTACGGGATTTGGGCGGTTATTATGATCACCCATTACTGGTCCAGCGGTGGTCCCGTGGCTCCAACCGAAACAATGC
>DNIT01000124.1:309-2133 GCA_003489345.1 Pelotomaculum sp.
ACTCCAACCGAAACAATGCTATGGTTATCCCACCTGGGCATGGCGGCTGAAGGAGCCATATTTTTAAGGACTTACAGGTTTCAAATAAACGTGGTGATGATTACTGGCGCCTGGATGCTGGTGAACGACCTGATGGACTATGGAGCCGGCCTGCACCCTTACCTTTTTATGGCCGGACAGGATACCCTGGCCAGGTTCTCGGCGTTTGCTCTAACGATATTGCTCGCGGGCGTCCTAGCCTATGCAGGACGGCGATCAGGCGCATGAAACAATTACCTGACGAATATCATGCTATAAGTGACCGCCAGGCAGGAAAACATCAATGGTTAGAGAATTAATAATAATCAAGAAATTTGTCCATTCATGTTGAGGGGTTGTATTTAAGGAGAGTGAACGTCATGCGTATGGGCTATGGTCTGAACGTGGAGCAATCGCAAAAACTAATCATGACTCCTGAACTGCGTCAGGCTATAACTGTGCTGCAGCTCTCTTCCCTGGAGCTTTCCACCTATATTGAGCAGCAGTTTGAAGAAAATCCCCTGCTTGAGTTTAGAGAAGAAGAGGCCGATAGAGAGCAAAGCGCGGCAGCTGAGGATAAACAGGTTGAACCGGCAGACGAACGTAAAGAATACGACCTGGACTGGGAGGAGTACTTCCAGGACAGCAGTGATCTGGGGATGGTCCGCCAGGAAAGAGTCTGGGAGCAGCAGGATTACGGCTATGAGAACTTTTTGTCCAGGACTCCCACGCTGTCCGAACACCTGTTGTTTCAGCTCAACATGAGTTCCTGTCAATTCAGGGACCGGATTATTGGTGAATACCTGATCGGCAATATAGATGAAAACGGTTATCTCCGTGTTTCCCTGCGAGAGGCGGCCTCCAGGCTGAACATCCATGAATCGGAAGCCGGCCGGGCGCTGCATCTAATCCAGAGCTTCGATCCTGTCGGAGTGGGGGCCAGGGATTTGGTGGAATGCCTCCTGATCCAGGTAAACCAGTTAGGAATTGAAGACGATATTCTGAAAGAACTAATAAAAGGACATCTGGTAGATCTGTCTAAAGGCAAAGTCAACCGGATTGCCCAGGACCTGGGGATTACCGTGCAGGAGGTCCAGAAGGCGGCCGATATTTTGAAAACGCTGGATCCCAAGCCGGGGCGGAATTTTGCCAATCCGAACGACACGCGCTATATCGTCCCCGATATTTTTCTGGAGAAGGTTGATGATGAGTACATCATTCTGGTCAACGACGGCACGATTCCCCGTATTACCATCAACGCCGCCTATCGCTCGGTTCTCTCCAAGGACAAAAACTTTGACACCAGGACCCGCCGCTTCGTGGAAAGCAAGCTCAACGCCGCGGCCTGGTTGATCCGGAGCATCGAACAGCGGCGTCTCACCCTGTACAAGGTAACGAAGTGCCTGGTGGAACTCCAGAGAGATTTTTTGGACCACGGCGTGAAATATTTAAAACCGCTCAACCTGAAAAAGGTTGCCGCTCTGGTTAACCTGCATGAATCGACGGTCAGCCGGGCCACCTCGAACAAGTATATCCAGACCCCGCAGGGTGTCTTTGATATGAAATACTTCTTTTCAACCGGCTTGAACAACTCGGCCGGTACCACTACCTCTGCCGAGAGCATTAAAAAAATGCTGCAAGAGATAGTAGCCGGTGAGGACGCCAGGATCCCGCTGGACGACCAGAAAATCTCCGAGCTGTTCATGCAGAAAGGGATCCGCATTTCCAGACGGACGGTAGCCAAATACCGCGATGAGTTGAATATTCCCGCCATTCGCAAACGAAAAAGGTATTGATATAAAGAGT
>DNIT01000124.1:2292-13680 GCA_003489345.1 Pelotomaculum sp.
GGCCTAAAGAGAATAGAGTATATACTATTTACATAAAAAGTGGCTAATAAGGCATACTAATGAAAGGAGCAGGCAGTACTAATGGCTTGTAAAATTGGAATTAATGGCCTTGGAAGGATAGGACGTGACGTTTTAAGAGGCGCGCTAAAAAGCCCTGACTTTGAGGTGGTGGGGGTCAATCACAAATCCCGCCGGATCGAGGTAACCGACACCTATGCCCAGTCAGTGGCACATATGCTCAAATACGACTCGCTCTACGGAATTTTTGATGCGGATGTACAGTCCAAGACAGGCGCCATTATCGTTGATGGCCATGAAATACCGATTCTGGCCGAAGGGGACCCGGCACGCCTGCCCTGGAAGGAACTCGGCGCCGATATTGTGGTGGAATCTACCGGCAGGTTCAACAGGCCCGACGAAGCGGCCGCGCATATCAGGGCCGGCGCTAAAAAGGTAGTCTTAAGCGCGCCTTCCAAAACGGGCGAATGCCTGACCGTGGTGCTGGGCGTAAACGAGGACCGGTACGATCCCGCGGTGGACCATGTGATTTCCAACGCGTCCTGTACCACCAACTGTTTGGCGCCGGTGGCCAAAGTCTTAAACGACACCTTCGGCATTGTCAAAGGGCTGATGACCACCGTCCACGCCTATACCAACGACCAGCAGCTTCTCGATATGCCGCACCGCGACCCGCGGCGGGGCAGAGCCGCCAACCTGTCCATCATTCCCACTTCTACCGGAGCCGCCAAGGCGGTCGGGTTGGTGCTGCCGGAGCTCAAGGGCAAGCTGAGCGGGTTTTCCATGCGGGTCCCTGTCCCCACTGTATCGGTGGTGGACCTGGTGGTCGATCTGGCCCGGCCGGCCTCCCGGGACGAAATAAATAACGTTTTAAAGGAAGCCGCCCAGGGGTATCTCAAAGGTATTGTGGATTATTGTGAACTCCCGCTGGTTTCCATCGATTTCAAGGGCAACCCCCACTCGGCCATCATTGACGCGCTTTCTACCATGGTGATCGAGGGGAACATGGCCAAGATCATTGCCTGGTACGACAACGAGTGGGGTTATTCGCAAAGGGTGCTGGATTTGGTTGCTTTTATTGCAAACAAGGGATTTTAGTAGGTGCAAGTGATTTTCGCGTACCTCCGTTGTTAACGATAAACTCATTTAGGTTATAAAAGCGCTGTAAGACAATCCCGCAATGGACGGAAAGGCGGCCCGGTCTTGGTAGGCCCGCCGGATCCGGTTAATAAAAGGTGCGGGCTTGTTTTAACAGCGCTTTGCGAGGATTATGGATAGGAGGTGTTTCCATATCAGCAAGAAGACGATTAGGGATATCGAGGTCGCCGGCAAGCGGGTATTGGTCCGGGTTGATTTTAACGTCCCTCTCGATAAGAACGGCCGGGTCACCGACGACACCCGCATACGCGCGGCGCTTCCCACCATCGAATATCTGGTTCAGCAAAGGGCGAGGGTTATCCTTGTTTCCCACCTTGGACGCCCCAAGGGACAGGTAAATGAAAAATATAAATTGGATCCGGTGGTCGCTCACCTGTCCAGGTTATTGGGCGGGCCGGTTTTAAAGGTGGATGAATGCATCGGAGATGCTGTCCGCGAGGCAGTTGAGAGGATGCGGGAGGGCGATGTGCTCCTCCTGGAGAACGTCCGCTTTTACCCCGAGGAAGAAAAGAACGATGAAAACTTTGCCAGGCAGCTTTCAGCATTAGCGGACGTATATGTCAATGACGCTTTTGGCACAGCACACCGCGCCCATGCTTCTACTGCGGGTGTGGCCGAATACCTGCCCGCGGTGGCAGGACTTTTGATGGAAAAGGAACTGGAGATGCTGGGGAGGCTTTTAGCCAGCCCTGAGCGGCCTTTCCTCGCCATTATCGGAGGAGCCAAGGTTTCGGACAAAATCGCGGTTATTTCCAACCTGCTGGACAGGGTGGACACCCTTGTTATCGGGGGGGGCATGGCCAATACCTTTCTCAAGGCGCAAGGCTATACTATAGGGAAATCCCTCCTGGAGGTTGACCGGGTGGATATGGCCAAAACCTTGATGGCTGACGCTAAGAGCAGGGGGATCAAGCTTCTTCTGCCTGTTGACGTGGTGGTGGCGCCGGGGGCTGATCCCAATGCTGAGCAGGCGATTGTGCCGGTGGACAAAATTCCGGCCGATTGGATGGCGCTTGACATCGGTCCCAAGTCAATTGAGTATTTTGCAGAAGCCATCAAAGCCTCAAAAACGGTGGTATGGAACGGTCCCATGGGGGTTTTTGAAATGGCGCCCTTCGCCAAGGGCACGGAAGCCATCGCCCGGGAACTGGGCGGTATAAAAGGCATCACGGTAGTTGGCGGCGGGGATTCGGTGGCGGCGGTGACTAAGGCTGGCGTGGCTGATCGGATCACCCACATATCCACCGGCGGCGGGGCCGCCCTGGAATTCCTGGAAGGCCAAAAACTCCCCGGCGTCGAGGCCCTACAGGATAAATAAGCCGCAAACAGCGTATGTGCATTACATATAGATGGATATGCATCACAGCAGCTTGGCTAAAGTGCAGGGGCGATTCGCACAGACCCGTAAGGAATGCAGCATATCCCTACGCCTTACGCCCTGTGACCTACGACTAATTTGGGGGGGTGGATTGTTACGTCGCGCAGACCTATAATCGCCGGCAACTGGAAAATGTTTAAGACCCTGTCTGAGGCGGCAGCCCTGGTTGAGGGATTGGCCCCCCTGGCCGCCGTGACCGGCGCAGTGGATGTGGTTGTTTGCCCGCCTTTTACAGCACTCGACAGAGTGGTGGCGGTGCTGCATGGGACCGGTATAGCGGTGGGGGCGCAAGATGTCTTCTGGGAGGACAGCGGCGCCTTTACCGGGGAAATATCACCGGTCATGCTCAAAGACATAGGCTGCCGCTATGTGATCATCGGCCATTCCGAGCGGCGGCAGTTTTTCGGCGAAACAGACGAGAAGGTTGACCGCAAGATCAAGGCGGTACTGAAACATGGCCTGGTCCCCATTATGTGCGTAGGGGAAACCCTGGCCGAGCGGGAGGCAGGCCGGACCGAACGAGTAATACATACCCAGGCGTCAGCAGGGCTGGCGGGGCTTACGCCAGACCAGGCAAGCGGCCTGGTCATCGCCTACGAGCCGGTCTGGGCCATCGGCACAGGCAAAACGGCCTCTGACCAGGACGCCCAACAGGTCATCGCCTATATCCGCTCCCTGGTAAGGGATTGGTACGGCGCCCCTGCGGCTGAGCAGGTGCGTATCCAGTACGGCGGCAGCGTTAAGCCGAACAACACAGCCGGCCTGATGGCGCAGCCGGACATTGACGGGGCGCTGGTCGGCGGCGCCAGCCTGGAAGCGGCAAGCTTCACGGGCATTGTACAAGCTGCCGCAAGTTAGTCGTAAGGCGTAGGGCGTATGGTGTAAGTATACTGCATTCCTCTTGGGTTAAGAAGTATAAGCGGGCTATTAGTAGCTGATGAAGTGGGGATGCCGGCATTTGGATAAAAAAATAATGCCGCCTTCCAGCGCCGGGTACACTGTACCATATGGATGGACAAACTTTGCAAAACAGCAATTGAGTTTAATGCCCGTTACACCTTACGCCCTACGATCCAAACGGAGGTATATTTTGACAGCAGCGAAAAGCCCCCTGGTCCTGGTGATCCTGGACGGCTGGGGAATTAGTTCCAGGGTGGAAGGCAACGCTATCGCCCAGGCCGATATTGCGAATTTCAAAAATTTCCTGGCCGGTTACCCGCACGGTGTCCTGGTCTGCTCCGGCGAAGAGGTGGGACTGCCGGAGGGCCAGATGGGCAACTCCGAAGTGGGACACTTAAATATTGGCTCCGGACGCGTGGTTTACCAGGAGCTGACCAGGATTACCCGCTCCGTTAAGGACGGCAGCTTCTACAAGAACCCGGTGCTGCTGGAAGCGGTGAACCAGGCCAAAATTAAAAATAGATCCCTGCACCTGATGGGCCTTTTGTCCGACGGGGGGGTGCACAGCCATCTCACCCATCTTTATGCCCTGATGGAACTGGCCGCCAGGGAAGGAATACGCAATGTTTACCTACATACCTTTCTGGACGGGCGCGATGTGCCGCCGGAAAGCGCCGGAGAGTATTTTAATCAGCTGGAAGAGATACTAAGCAAGTACGGCTATGCAGTCGCTACCGTAATGGGCCGTTACTACGCCATGGACCGCGACCGCCGCTGGGATCGCACCGAGCGCGCTTACAACGCTATGGTCTACGGCGAGGGCATTCCCGCCGCCGGTCCGCTGGAAGCTGTTGACCTGGGCTACGCCAGGGGTGAGACAGATGAATTTATCCAGCCCACAGTAATCACGAAGGAGACCGGAGGCCCGGTGGCGCGCGTTGAGGAAGGCGATGCGGTCATCTTTTTCAATTTTCGTCCGGACCGCGCCCGCCAGATTACCCGGGCGTTTGTAGATCGGGAATTCACAGGCTTTAAGAGGCGGGATGGTTATCCCGGGGTTTATTTCACCTGCATGACCATGTACGATAAGACCATCGAGGCGTCGGTGGCTTTCCGGCCGCAGGAATTACATAACACCCTTGGCGAGGTCCTGAGCAAGCATGGTATTGCTCAGCTGCGTCTGGCCGAGACGGAAAAATACGCCCACGTCACCTTTTTCTTCAACGGTGGCGTGGAGGCGCCCAACCCCGGCGAAGAAAGGATCCTGGTTCCCTCGCCCAAAGTGGCCACCTATGACCTGAAGCCGGAGATGAGCGCCAACGAGATCACGGAAAAGCTTCTGGAACAGCTGCGACAGGATAAGTTCGAGGTCATTATTGTGAATTACGCCAATCCGGACATGGTTGGTCACACCGGGGACATGGATGCTACAATAGCGGCCCTGGAGACTGTGGATTGCTGCCTGGGGCGATTGGTCCGGGCTGTGCTGGAGAAAAACGGCACCGTCCTGATCACGGCGGACCACGGCAACGCAGACGAGATGAAGGACGAGGCGGGGCATACTTTTACCGCCCACAGCACCAACCCGGTTCCGTTTATTCTGATCAACCGTGACACTGCCGGAGTCAACGTGCGGGACGGCAGCCTGCAGGATATAGCTCCCACCATCCTCCAACTGCTGGGGATCCCCAAACCGGAGGAGATGACCGGAGATACATTAATCACGCATGACAGCTTGTAATTGAGGAGGAATACAAAGTGTCCAGTATCATTGAAGAGATCATCGCCCGGGAGATTTTGGATTCCCGGGGCAACCCTACCGTTGAGGTGGATGTTTACCTGGAAGACGGCAGCATGGGCAGGGCGGCAGTGCCCTCCGGCGCCTCTACCGGCGCATCGGAAGCAGTGGAACTGCGGGATGACGATGAGGAACGCTATAACGGCAAGGGAGTTTTACAGGCAGTTGACAACGTCAACTCGATCCTGGCTCCCGAGATAGAGGGATACGACGCCACCGATCAGCTCGGCATTGACCGTGCCATGATTGAACTGGACGGTACGCCCAACAAGGGCAGGCTCGGCGCCAACGCCATCCTGGGTGTTTCCATCGCCGCCGCCAAGGCCGCCGCCGCGTCACTGGGGCTGCCCCTTTACCAGTATCTCGGCGGTACCAACGGCAAGGTGCTGCCGGTTCCGATGATGAACATTTTAAACGGCGGCAAGCATGCCGACAACAACGTCGATATCCAGGAATTCATGATCATGCCGGTGGGGGCCGGCAGCTTTGCTGAAGCCTTGCGCATGGGCGCCGAGGTCTACCACACTCTGAAAAAGGTATTGAAAAAGAAAGGCCTGCATACGTCTGTCGGTGATGAAGGCGGTTTTGCTCCCATGCTGGGGTCCAATGAAGAGGCCCTCGCTGTCATTGTGGAAGCAATCAGCGCCGCCGGCTACAAGCCCGGCGATCAAATAGCCCTGGCCCTGGATCCCGCCGCCACGGAATTCCATAAAGAAGGCCGGTACGTTTTTGAGGCCGAAGGCAAAAGCCGCACCGCGGAAGAAATGGTGGACTACTACACCATGCTGGCGGATAAATACCCGATTATCTCGATTGAAGACGGCCTGGCTGAGGACGACTGGGACGGCTGGCGCAAGCTCACCGAAAGACTGGGCAAAAAAATCCAGCTGGTGGGGGACGACATTTTCGTCACCAACACAGAGCTTTTAAAGCGGGGCATTAAGAGCGGGGTGGCCAACTCGATCCTGATTAAATTAAACCAGATCGGCACCATTACCGAGACCCTGGACGCCATTGAGATGGCCAGGCAGGCGGGTTACACCGCTGTGGTCTCACACCGTTCAGGGGAAACCGACGATACTACCATTGCCGACCTGGTGGTGGCCACCAACGCCGGCCAGATTAAGACCGGGGCGCCTGCCCGTACGGACCGCGTGGCCAAGTACAACCAGCTGATCCGTATTGAGGAGGAGCTTGCGGGACTATCTCTCTACCGGGGCGCCAAAAGCCTTTACAATATTAATTTATAATGATTTCGTACCCACGTTTCAACAAGGACCCGGAGCACTTGTTTTTTTATGAGGGTGATGATCGCAGCTTTAGCCGTCCCCGGTGTGAAACCCGGAGCTGCCAAATATTTGTTTTTGCAATTGTCTGTTATAGGACAGTGTGGTATAATATATTGGTTTAGAAGTTGGGGAGGTGATTTCGTGGAGGTTGTAAAGATTATCCTATACGTCTTGCACATTCTATCTGCCATTGCCCTTATTGCCGCGATTGTGCTGCAGTCAGGCAAAAGCGCCGGCCTGTCCGGTTCCATTGCCGGCGGGGCCGAAGCTATCTTTGGGGGTAAGAAAAAGGGGCTGGACGAGCTCCTGGGCAAGATTACCATTGGCGTAGCAATACTTTTTGCTCTGACTTCCCTCGTTTTGGTTATATTGAGCAGGCAGTAGCAAGCTGTAAACACACGCGACAAACGCCGGGTAACCCCGGCTTTTTTGTATTGTCCTGAGTTGTCATAAATAGGCTGATTTGTTAAAATAGACAAAGACCTTTTAGCCATCGTGCCGCCAGCAGCGCCGGTAGAGGATGAAACCGGTCATGTGGGTGCGATTCAATCGCTGCTCACAATGTTATTTTCAGAGTGGAAGGAGACTCACGCAATGTCCAAGCTGCTTAAAGACAAAAACCACATGTGTTTTGCCTGCAGCCCTAAAAATCCTATCGGGTTGAAGCTGGTATTTGAGCACGAAGGGGATATCTGCCGCGCCTCCTTTGTGGCCGGACCCGAGCACCAGGGCTGGAACGGGGTGATGCACGGCGGCTTGTTAACCACAATACTGGATGAGGTGATGGCCCAATGGCTCTGGATCAGGGAGCGGTCTGCCATGACTGCGGAAATGACGACACGTTTTGTCAATCCGGTACCCTTGGGCGTGAAACTAACCATTGAAAGCAGGCTGGTTGCCGACAAACGCCGCTTGTTTTTGATGGAGGCCACCGCCATGCTCCCGGACGGCAGTGTGGCTGCCAAAGCAACCGCCAAATTTGTTCCGGCCAAGATATAGAAGTAAAACATATATGGAATGAATGCATAGAAGTTTACGGGCCTTTCCATTTGCTTTACAGAACTTCAGCATGATGACTGAGGCGTAAGGCGTAAAAGATTGGACGAATCTGTTTGGCGTAGTTATAAAAAGGTGCTAAAGCGGGAGCGGATTTATATTGGATAAAGCAACGGGAAGGGAGCTTTGATCAGCTTGGAAAGAACAGAAGCCTTGGCATTGCTGAAAGATAACCTTACCAACCGGAACCTGTTTAATCATTCCCTCGCAGTTGAGGCCGTAATGCGCCGTTTGGCAAGGCATTTCCAACAGGATGAGGAAAAATGGGGTCTGGCCGGTTTACTGCATGACATTGACTACAACCGCACCAAGGACGATCCGGCCAGGCACAGCCTCGAGGGCGCGGAGATGCTGGCGGAGTTGGGACTGCCTGAGGATATCGTTTACGCCATCAAAGTCCACAATGAGTACCACGGTCTCCCCCGCCTGTCCCTAATGGACCAGGCCCTGTACGCCACTGACCCGTTGACCGGATTCATTGTGGCCGGCGCCCTGATCCGGCCGGAGAAAAAGCTGGCTGCTGTTGAAGTCCCCTTTCTAATGAAACGGTTTAACGAAAAGGCCTTTGCCCGTGGAGCCAACCGTGAGACCATGAAAACCTGCTCCGAGCTGGGACTTTCCCTGGAAGAATTTGTAGGCCTGGGGCTGGAGGCCATGAAGGGCATAGCCGCGGAGATGAGGCTGTAACCACCCGGCTTGACAAATACGGGCCAACTGCTATAATTAAAATACGCAGAAATATGCTTGCGAGGCTATAACAGTCTTATATACTGTGTATGCAACTCATTTACACAGGCCGGTTTGCCGGCATAGCCTTATAGGCTGCTTTGCTCTGGTTTACGACAACGCCCTTATCCCTGCGGTTGGAAAAGGGTTTAATTTTTCGGGAGAATCGGCATGAACGTCAAGACTGTCACCGAGAACAGAAAAGCCCGGCACGAGTACCATATTATGGAGACCTTTGAGGCCGGCATCGCCCTGTCCGGGACCGAGGTGAAATCCCTCCGCGCCGGCAAGGCCAACCTGCAGGACAGCTTCGCCCGCGTTGAAAACGCCGAGCTGATGCTATATAATATGCATATAAGTCCCTACGAGCAGGGGAACCAGTTCAACCACGAGCCCAAGCGCACGCGCAGGCTGCTGATGCACAAGTATGAAATCATGCGGCTGCTGGGCAAGACCAGGGAGAAGGGGCTGGCGCTGATCCCGCTCAAGGTGTACTTCAAGAACGGCTTGGCCAAGGTTGAGTTAGCCCTGGCTAAAGGTAAAAAGCTGTATGACCGCAGGGACGACATCGCCGCCAGGGACGCCAAGCGGGAAATGGACCGGGCGATGAAGGAAAGATCAAAGCTTAATTATTGAGTTTTCATTACATGATAAATATGAGTGCGAATTTATCGCACAAATGTTTATAGAAAAACTAAAACATGTTTTTGCCACATTTAACCCGGTAGAAAATAACCCGAGATATATAATTATGGGGGCGCAAAGGTTTCGACGGGGGAAGCGGTGGCAGGAGGAGCGAGCCGGGGTTCCATCAGCCCGCAACACGGTGGAAAACTATAATTGCCAAGAACGAATACGCTTTAGCAGCTTAATTGCTGTCTAACCTTCTACCCGCGCCGGGCCCGTGGCCCGGGCTAGGGGGTCATTGAAACGGGCTGGCTTGAACCCAATTCTCGGAGGGTTCAAGTAAGATTCATCGAGATAGTTCCAACGGAGCCCGGCTGCAGGCGCCCGCGGAGCAAAATCTAAATTGCAGCCTGCGCTCGGAGAAACTCCTGTGGTCGGTCCTTCGGACGGTGGGTTCGATTCCCCCCGCCTCCACCAAAATTTTAGGTATTAAAAGATGCCATGCGGTTAAACCCGCATGGCATCAGTATTTACCCTAAATTCTTTAGATTTGCTATTTTAGCGATTCGAATTTCACTTCGGGATACTGCTCCGACTGTCCCCCAAGTAGTGGAGAATGCTGCCCTTTCAGCTCCCTGTCAAAGAAGGCCAGGGAATAGGCATTGATAATGTCAAATCCCCGCTGCGCATTGATAGGCCCGGTTATGCCAATGTGCGGCAATACCGGCGACCAATACGGGACATCGGTAAAGTTGATGTGGAATATCCCTTCTATCTCTACATAGTAGCCATCGCCCGGCAGGCTCTCATATACCCGGCGCATCGTGTCGACGGTGAGAATGACGTCCTTTTCCGCCCAAGTGTCGTTGCTGTCGCGCTCGAAGCGCATGGTATCCGCACTGCGCGTGATGAACATAGTCGGTTGTGTGAGACCCTTCTCGACAACTTCGGCTGGGATGTTGACATCCATGATGAGACAGGCTTTCAGGCGCAAATCTTCCAGACTCGCCTGGGCAGCGTTCATCCCGCCCAGCGATATACCGAAGGTACCGATGCGCTCAAGATCAAGCCGTCCGGTCAGCAGTTGGTGAGGATCACTTTTATTAAGCGCTGCGAGCTGATCCAGGACAAAACTCACATCCCGGGCAAAATAAGGAATACTGCCCTCCGGCATTGGCTGCCCGTGTAATGTAGGCGCTTGGGGCTGTGCTTCTACGCTCTGCATATTGAGTGGAAGTATTTCATCTCTCGATAGTCCAGGGATCTGTCGTCCATCGGGAAAACGCACCATTGGGGCAATACCTGGCTGGTCCAGGCCAATGACGATATAGCCATGGGAAACCAACTCTTCGATCTGGAAGGTATTTGCCGAACGAAACCCGCTTATTCCGGAAAGATATAGCAGGACAGGGTAGTCAGGCTGATCGTCTGCAACAGGAGCGGATGCCACGGCGTTTGTGGTCACATATTTGAGGTGGCTGAAAACGAATTCCGGCAGATGAAGAAACCGTCCGATAACCGGCGTCACGACATCGGCGTCCCGGATATAGGGGGCCCTGCGCATTGATGGCTCCTGCCCGGTCGGGTACCACATCTGTACCATAAGCTCACGAGGGTCATTAGGGTCGGCCGTGAAGAGTTCCGAACGGCTCATATCTGCCCAGTGATAGGTCAGGGTACCGATACCGTATGGCCCGGTTGGCTTGGGAAAAGAAAACACGGGCAACATGACCGGCAGGCCAATGGAGATCACGATCGCAACCACGCCTAAACCAAGGCCAAGGAATGAAACGACGGTGCTCAACTGCATGCCGCCTTGGCTTCCTTTACTGAATAGCCAAAGCACAACAAAGATTGCCGTGAGGGCGTATGCCGGAATCATCTGCCAGCGAAAGCCTTCCACCGCCATTCCAATGACAGCGATCAGCAGCGCAGCCGGAACTGCATAGTCAAACCAGCATGCGGTACGCCTGATTGCCAAAATGCAGAACACGGCTATATTTAAAACGATGAGACTTATTTCAAAGAATCTCATTTCCCTTTATACCTCTCCATCTCCTGAACACTAATTTGCCGGCTGCAAAAGCTTCAAATACCTTTCAACCATTTTTCTTGAGCGCTTCTTGCAGGAGCAGCAACGGGTTATTGGTTAAGAAAAACAATAAATTTCGAGGGAGTTTGGCTTATTGAAAAATCATTCACTCCCTGTGGTTCCCATTTTCTTTGGTTATTTATGTTCTCTATATTACAAATGTACTATACCATCATTACATAGTACATGCTCTAATCTATGAAGCTTTCTCCTTCCTAGATTACTTACGGTTGTGGTTCGAGAAGAATGGGGCGATTTACGTATGACTTGGGAGGGAGGGAAGCATGCAGGCTAAAATTTTTTTAAAGTGCAATTGATAAATAGTCTATCCTGAAAACAAATTATT
>DNIT01000222.1:0-537 GCA_003489345.1 Pelotomaculum sp.
AGAAATAAGGACCGCCAAAAGGCGATCCAGGAAAATGAAAACAGAGCTGCCAGACGGCAGGCGGAACGTTTGAAAAATAAGTAGTCTTCGGATATTAATGAAAGTATCAAAAAAAATAAAAATGCATAAAAAAGCCTGCCGCTTCCCCAACAGGGACGAAAGCGGCAGTTTTTTTCGTATCACTATGAAAGTATTTCTAATCCTTAAGAGTACTTTTCATTGTACATGGACCCATAGAAATGCAGCAACAGTTCTGTAGAACTCCCTTATACTGCTTCTCAGTCTAATAAAGCGTTATCGCCT
Source organism: Pelotomaculum sp. (assembly GCA_003489345.1). Lineage (GTDB taxonomy): Bacteria > Bacillota > Desulfotomaculia > Desulfotomaculales > Pelotomaculaceae > Pelotomaculum_C. Next base: position 304 of record DNIT01000222.1, read on the forward strand.
ACAAGTCCGATGCCGGCGGGCCGTTTGCCGTTGAAATCGCAAACCCACGGCTAAGTTTCCAATTCTGCCGGAGCGGCATAAGGCATGATTGTTAGATTGCAATCGCTTTGAGGACTTTTAGCCTCCCTCCAGCTGCGGTATGATCTGAACCTGATCATCGTGGTTCAGCACAGCATCCCTGCTGCTGAACTTTCCATTCACCAGGACCACACCCACATACCCGGAAGAGAGACC
>DNIT01000222.1:701-2217 GCA_003489345.1 Pelotomaculum sp.
CCTGAATCCTGACTCTCACCGGACTCCTCACCTCTAACCGATATTCTGCTTGTATTTTTTTAATTTCCTGACCACCGTTGGCTGGCTTACGCCGAGCATTTTGGCGGTCTGGTAGGTGTTCTTACAGTTCTCGTAAGCTGAGAGGAAAAGCTGTTTTTCGACCTCCTCTATCGCCTCCGGCAATGAAACCACGCCCGGCACGGTAACTTTATCCTGCTTATCCAGCGGGTTGGGCAGATTACGAATATAACCTGGGAGATGCAGTGGTTCAATCAGATCGGCCGGAGTAATCACTACCAGTTGTTCAACCATGTTTTCCAATTCCCTGATATTCCCCGGCCAACGATACCTGAGCAGATAACCAAAAGCATCGTTGCTGATCTTCTTATCCATCTGGTGTTTCTTGTTGAACTTGTCAAGAAAACGTCCCAGCAAGGGCACGATATCGTCTTTTCGTTCCCGCAGCGGCGGTATCGTAATCGGAATAACATTGAGCCGGTAGAAAAGGTCCTCCCGGAACTTCTTTTCCTCCACCAGCTTCTCCAGCTCTCTATTGGTGGCGGCGATGATCCTGATATCGATCTCAATGGGTTTGGTGCCGCCCACCCGGTAGAAGGTCCTCTCCTGGATCACTTGAAGCAGCTTGGCCTGCAATGCAAGCGGCATCTCTCCAATCTCATCCAGGAAAAGTGTCCCGTGGTCGGCCAGTTCGATCAAGCCGACCTTGCCCTTCTTCATGGCCCCGGTAAAGGCCCCCGGCTCGTAGCCGAAAAGTTCAGATTCCAGCAGATTTTCCGGGATGGCGGCACAGTTGATCTTCATTAAAGCACTCTTTTTCCTGGTGCTGTTCCGGTGGATGAACTTGGTTACCACTTCCTTGCCGACCCCCGATTCGCCCCTCACCAGTACGGTGGAATCGGTACGGGCCACTCTCATGGCCAGTTCTACTACCTGCTGCATCGCCGCCGAGCCGGCTACGAAATCACCTTCTCCACGAGTCATCTGTCTAACCCGCATCTCTACCAGTTCCGAATAGTACTGGTCCTTTAAGCGGCGCTCCTCTTCAGTCTGATTTTTCCACCGGTTCAGTTCAGTGATATCCCTGGCGCGACTAACCACTCGCCAGATATTGCCTTGCTCGTCAAACAGCGGTGTCCCGGTTACGATCACCACTCGATCTGTAACGTTCTGAAGGATCGTAACCTTTGATTTCGTTTTCAATACCTCCAGGGTGCTCGATTTATTAAATAAGCCCTTGGCGACGATATCCTTAACATTCAATCCGACCACTACATCTTTCTCCAGGCCGGTAGTCCTGTTGCAGGCAGCATTGATCCGTAAGGTTTTACCTTCGCCGTCTGTAATATACATACTGTCGGAAGAGGTGTCAAGAACTGCCTCAAGTTCCCTGCAAGCTTCCTCCATCTTTTTCCGGGCAGAGATATCCCGGCAAAGCAATATTCCACCGAGGTTTCTTTTTTTCCCCCGTACGATAGGTTCGAACTTAACCCGATAG
>DNIT01000222.1:2325-4270 GCA_003489345.1 Pelotomaculum sp.
GTTCGAACTTAACCCGATAGTGGGTTTTATCTATTATTATCTCTTTTTCCAGGCTTCGTTTACCGGCCAAAGCATCCCCAATTTCCTCAATATCGTTGATCAATTCTTCTATCCTGGACCCAGCAAGCTCATTCTTTTTGCGCCCCAGCCATTTTGCAGCTTTCTGATTGACCAGAGTAACGATTCCTCTGCTGTCGACGATAAGTACCATGTCATTACTGGTCTTTAGCATTCTGGATAACATCAGTTTGAGCATTTTGTCCTGGCTGTAATTGATTCTGCTCAATTTTACACCCCCTATAATGACCACTGATGCAACAAAAATGGGCCTGTAACCGAAGAATTGCGCCAACATAGGACAGCAATATGATAATTAATGTTGAGAATTACGCGCTAATTGAAAATTAATTATATTGTTATAGTAGTATTTTATATTTATTTACAAATTCTGTTATACCCCAAAGAAATTATGACATCAAACGACATAAAGTGAGTTTATTTAATTATTCGACTAATATTTCATACTCCCTTCTACTTAAAAAAAAATTCAAAGGAAGCGCCATAACGAACGCCTCCTTTGAATAGTATTTTTTACTAAAGAATTAGAAATTGAGAACATCATCAAGCTCTTCAGGTGTTATATCGAAAACGACTCCCTTTGGTTCGAGCGGTTCCTTGCTGAAAAATTCAGGCAGCCTGTTATCAGCATTGGTGAAGCCTGCTAGTTTATTAAAGGACATTTCTACTCTGAGGAGCTCTTTGCCCCTTTCCAGAAGCTCATCCAGAGTGATTTCCCTTCCCACATACTTCGAGAAGACCTTGACTAGTGTATCCATGGTCGGCGGCATCGGTCCTATGAAGAGGCATAGTCCGAGCCCGTCCACAACTGCGGTCATGATTTGCAGTTTACGGGAGATTTCCACCTGTTGATCCTTTTTATTGGTGTCAACACCGAAGCGTCCGGGCAAGCCGTTGCCAATGGTATGGTCGGCGCCCTGGACCGAAGTAGCGTAGGTAACGCCGGTCCCTTTCAAGGCTCTTGGATCATAAGCCGACATATTCTGTCCCTTTGAGGCCGGTATACGGGTTATGCCCAGTACCTTACCGGTTATAGTTGAACCATTGCCAAGAAGCCTTCCGAGAACAGTACCCTTTCCAATCTGTTCCACCATATCCAGGGCCGCTTCCTCATCACCCCAATCAGCTATACCTGCTTCCATGGCAACTCCTACAGCTCCGCCGACGTCCATCGTGTCAACACCGTAATCATTGCAAAGCCTGTTTAATCTGGCAATGGTTTCTAAATTATCGATATCGAGATTGGACCCGAATAGTGCCACGGTCTCGAACTCAATCGCCGAAACCACGTACTTGCCGTTTCTGTCGTGGTAAACATTGGAGCACCTGACGACACAACCCGGGGAACAGGCATGCCCCACCCTGCCGCCGTTTGCTATACATGCCTCAGCTAGAGCTTGTCCATTGATCTTTTCGAACCTGTCATAGGAGCCTTTGCTGAAGTTTTTGACAGGCAGTCCGCCTACCGCATTGATCGGGTTGACCAGGTTGGTGGTTCCGAAATTCTTTAAACCAACGGTATTTGCTGCCAATGTCTTGGTCCATTCCTTGCAGACTTCATTGAACCCTTCCGGATCGGCGATCTCCGCTATTGAGTCGTTGGCGCCGGTATCGTCGATCACGATGGCTTTAATCTTCTTGGAGCCGAGTACCGCACCCATGCCGCCACGGCCGCAGTGTCTGTTGGGAAGTCCATCCGGGTCGCTGACCGCTACAGAAGCAGCAGAAAGCATCATTTCACCCGCTTGGCCAATAGACATGATCCCGACCTTAGCGCCATAGGATTCATGCAGGCTCTCCATGGTCTTGTAATTGCCTAAGCCCACCAGTTCCTGTGACGGTACCAGTATGGCTTCATCCTTCTTGA
>DNIT01000162.1:0-12921 GCA_003489345.1 Pelotomaculum sp.
AAGGAAGAGCATACCCACAGCACAACCAGGATCTACGATACCGGTTTCCACGCCTAGCCAAACCGGTTAACCTCAAACTTAATCAATGTATAAAAAATCAGGGGGCTGTGCAGTCCCCTGATTTTTATTACCATTAAGACTCATTCACTCCTGCAAGCTCAAAACCCATACCGCATTATTAGGGCTTCTCTTGGGCTTCTGTAGCCGTTGCCCGTGGTTGCGCAGTCTCTTTTTCTGCTTCTTTTTGAGCTTCCTTGTCTGCCTCCAGCACCTCATCCCAGCCCGACATGGATGCTCTTCTGAACTCTTTTAAGGTTCTGCCCAGAGCCTTTCCGACTTCGGGAATTTGTTTGGGACCAAAAACTACCAGCGCTATAACCAGGATTAATAGTATCTCAGGCATGCCCAAACTGGGAAACATAAAAAATCCCCCCACCCGCTATCTCTGGCAATAATCTGTTTAGTTTTCCGTTTGGAATACTCCGTTTAAGATCCAACTGACAATGCTGGTGATGATAGCCCCCCAAAACGCTCCCCAGAAACCATATACTGTAAACCCGGGCACAAACCAGGAAGCAAGCCAAAAGGCCAGGCCATTTATGATAAAGATAAACAATCCCAAGGTGAAAAAAGTAATGGGCAATGTAAGGACAATCAGCACCGGCTTGATCAAGGTATTAACCACACCCAGGACCAGCGCGGCGAGCATCGCCGAAAAAAATCCTTTGACAGCAAAGCCGGATACCAGAGCATCAGCTATAATTAGGGCCAGACTGTTTAGAATTAGCTTAACTACCCAATTCACCGGCGCTCACCACCTCGGCAGCATAAAGCTGCTTTATTTATTTACCTCCGGCAAGGGGCTCTGCAGTTGTTTTTTAACTTAACCACTGCCTGTAAATAATAGTATAACACAATAGAGCCTATCCAGTAAAAAAATAATCTAAAAACAAGAGTCCGGTATACGAAGCCATACCCTCTAAAAATGCAGATGCGACTTCATTTGCACATCGTCCAGGGGTACCATAGAGATTGGTTCATCCGGGTCTTCAAGGTAATAAATTTGAAATTATAAAGCGGCTAAACTGGGAATATGTTAAATAATGGAATGTGCATTTCTCCAGCCTTATACTGATATTGACTTTCATTATCAATATGGATATAATAAAAATACGGTTCCTGATTAAATCCAATTGGATCTTTCTTTGGTAAAATGGTACAAACATGTTTCGGGTAATACGCGTCTCCAAGAAGGATCTTGAAAAAAAGAATTCGGGATGGTTTTCTATCGTCCAACTTCTTAGTTACTTAATTATTAATAATGTTAATATGGCCATACTACTCTAATGTAGGAAGATGATTATGATGTCATTAGCAAATGGAAAATTAAATACGCCTTATACGGTGAATCGTGTTAATACTGAGCAGGAAGATATTCGTGAATTTTTATTTACGCTGGGTTGTTATCCCGGTGAAAAAGTAACCATTATTTCTAAACTGGCATCTAATTATATTGTTAGCATTAAAGATGCAAGGTACAGTATAGACGAGGATTTAGCAAAAGCCATTATATGCAGCAATCATTGAGAAGGGACGGTCTTGAGCAAAATCAGGAGGGTTAATTTTTCCCAAAAGTTAGATAGAACTAACTAACTTAACAAAAATTCCAATAGCGAACAACAATATTGCTGGATGCAAAGCTATTATATGTACGAATCATATTTGAATAAAGGGGGTAATCTTGAGTAAAAGTTAGTGCGGACTAATTTTTCTAAGAAGTTAGATGGGACTAAATTATTTAATTAAGGAGGGCACCATGAGAATCGCTTTAGCGGGAAATCCCAATAGCGGAAAAACAACATTGTTTAATGCTATTACGGGGAAAGTTGAACATGTAGGAAACTGGCCCGGGGTTACCGTGGAAAAAAAGGAAGGAGATGTAAAACAGAACCTTAACCCACGGAAAGAAAATTTGGTGGTAGTGGACTTACCCGGCGCATACTCCATGTCACCCTATACCAGTGAAGAGTCAATAACCAAAGACTTTGTCCAAAACGAAAATCCTGACGTTATCATCAACATTGTGGACGCAACCAATTTAAGCAGAAGTTTGTTCTTTACCACACAATTATTAGAACTGGGGATACCCGTCGTAGTTGCACTTAACAAGAGTGATTTGACAGAAGCAAAAGGCATCGCAATCAATATTCCGACATTGAGTGACATACTGAAATGCCCTGTTATTGCAACCGTAGCCACCAAATCGGCTAATAACGGATTGCTTGAACTGATGAATGCTGCCATAATCGTTGGCAAGTCACAAAAGAAGCAAACCGCTCCTTTTGCTGGAGGCGCAAAAAAAGCTTCAAAAGAAGGCTTTGAAAAAGCGGATAAAAAACGATATGCATTTGTAAACGATGTTGTTGCGGAAGTCGAGAAAAGAAAGATAAGCTCAGAAAAGCAAACCTTGCAAGACAAGGTCGACAGGATCATCGCCCACAAGTGGCTGGGGATCCCTATCTTTGCGGCAATCATTTACTTAGTTTTTTCGATCTCCCAGGCATGGGTGGGACCACCTTTGGCAGATATCTTTGTCGGCTGGATAGACCTGTTTAACGAAACTGTAGGCTCACTGCTGGGTGAAGACGTAAACCCGGTTATCGGAGCCTTGCTGCTTGACGGTATCATTGGTGGCGTGGGCGCTGTCATTGGTTTTTTACCGCTGATTATGGTGTTGTTCTTCTGCCTGGCGCTGTTGGAAGACTGCGGTTATATGGCCCGTGTAGCTGTTGTTATGGACAGGTTCTTTAAAAAAGTCGGATTGTCCGGCAGATCCATCATCCCGATGATTGTTGGTACCGGCTGCGGCATACCCGGCGTTATGGCCACAAGAACCATCAAAAACGAAAGGCAAAGACGCACCATGGCGATGTTGACCACATTTATGCCCTGTGGCGCCAAACTCCCCATCATCGCCCTTTTTGCCGGTGTTTTTTTCGGCGAAAACAGCTGGGTGGGAACTTCCATGTACTTCCTGGGAATCTTTGTAATTATTATAGGCGCATTGATTATCAGGCAAATCACCGGGGATTTTTCCAGGTCCTATTTCATCATGGAGCTTCCTGAATACAGGTTCCCGAGCATTAAGAGAGCAGCCGTATCCATGCTGATGAGGGCAAAGGCATTCATTATTAAAGCAGGCACCATTATTCTGGTTTCCAACGCGGTAGTACACATACTGCAAACATTCGACTGGCAATTCCAAGTCGTCGCGGAAACTGCGCCGGAGACCAGCATACTGGCAAGCATTGCGACACCCCTGGCGGTATTGTTTATCCCGCTCGGCTTTGGCCTGTGGCAGTTTGCGGCGGCGGCAGTAACAGGATTCATCGCCAAGGAAAATGTGGTCGGTACATTAGCCGTATGCTTTGGGATAACGAATTTTATCGATGTGGAAGAATTGGCACTTGTCGGGAGCGGTAGCGAAGTTAGTGCTGTATTCGGCATCGGGGCGGTAGCCGCCCTTGCTTATCTGGTGTTTAACCTCTTTACGCCACCATGCTTTGCAGCCATCGGTGCCATGAACTCTGAATTGGAGTCGCGTAAGTGGCTCACGGGCGCCATTGCCTTCCAGCTGGGCATGGGTTATGTATTGGCTTTCCTCGTCTATCAGATCGGTACTTTGGTAAGCACCGGATCGTTAGGCCAGGGATTTATTGGAGGACTCATCGCTGTGGCGATTATGGTGGGTTTTGTTGTGTACCTAATGAAAAAAGGCAGTAAAAATAAACAGATATTTGCCGAAATGCAGGCGGTAAAGTTATGAGCACAGTAGATTTTGTTGTTGTCGGTGTAATCGCTCTAATCCTTGCACTTGCTATAAATAAAATTGTCAAGGATAAGAAAAAAGGTGTAAAGTGTATCGGATGCGATGCATGCTGCGATAAGTCACGTAAACGCTAACGCCGTCCGGCCTTCGTAACTGCATATTCGTAATTGCATATCATGATGATAACCCCCCGTCACGATCTCCGCTTCGTGGCGGGATTCGTTTTTAACCTCAAATACAAATTTGTTGGCTGTCTAAATGTTATAAAGAAAAGGAGCATAGCCTAAGTTTCCTTAAACTGTGCTCCAAGGGTTTTGTTTTGGGATGTGTTTTTATTTCAGTATTTTATCTTCTTCCAGGTCGGAGACGCCAGCTTCACCAAAAGAAGCCATCTCCCGCATTATTTTCGTGGCAGCTTCAACCAGGCTCATGGTTAGAACGGCTCCCGTTCCCTCTCCGAGCCTCATTCGCAGGTGAACCACCGGGCGCAGGCCCAACAGATCCAACATAAGGCGGTGTCCCTGTTCTCCGGACAGGTGGGAAGCAATCATGTATTCGCGGGATTTGGGCTGCAGTTTGAAAGCCACCAGAGCTGCCGCGGTGGTTATAAATCCATCAATCAGCACAGGTGTCCGCCTGGCAGCAGCCCCCAGGATCACGCCGGCCAGACCGGCGATCTCAAGTCCGCCGACTTTAGCCAGGACACCCAGGGCATCTTCCGGATCCGGCCGGTTCTTTGCGAGCGCCCTGGCTATCGCGGAAATCTTCAGTTTCATAACTTCATCGTTGACCATGGTCCCGCGGCCGGTCGCCTCTTCAGCTGTATAACCGCCAAAGGCCGCCAGGATGGCGCTGCTCGGAGTGGTATTGCCGATCCCCATATCGCCTGCAGCGAGGAGGTTGCTTCCTGCGTCAATCTCGGACTGGGCTACCTCTATTCCCACTTCCAGAGCCTGTACCGCCTCATCCCGTGACATAGCCGGGCCAACGGCAATATTCCCGGTACCGGCCCTGACCTTGCGCGGTACGACACCCGGAAAGGCGACGGGCGTAAGAACACCGACATCGACCACAACCAGCCTGGCAGCAGCGTGCCTTGCCAGGACCCCTATTCCGGCTACGCCATTTACCATAGCCTGCATCATTTGGACGGTAACTTCAGGTGGCGCTACGCTCACACCTTCTTCGACCACCCCGTGGTCCCCCGCCATGACGATAACCGATTTCCCCTCAACGCGGGGGTTGGCTTTGCCGGTAATACCGGCCAGGCGTACTGCCATCTCTTCCAGCACACCGAGGCTCCCCGGCGGCTTGATTAAGCTGTCCAGCCGTTTCTGAGCCTCTTCCATGGCCTTGCGATCCGGGTCTCCAATTTGATTGATGGTTTGATAAAGCAATGTTTTTCCCCCCTAATATAGTTAGAACTTGGATCGGCTGAGGAAAAGAAAAATCCACAGCCTCATCAGGCCGTGGACTTTACCATCATCCATCGGATACCCCCGCAAAGCAGGGTCGTGGACACAACAGGCAGGTCTCCTGGCTCACATTCATTACACATCGCGCCTTCCCGGCAAACTGCCAGTGGCAAACTAGCGATGCGCTCCTGTTTACAGTGGCGGGACCGCTCAGGACTTAAACCTGATTCCCTATTCTCCCCCAGCGGGCACCTGTCGGTTTAACACGGTAATAGTTTTCATAAAGATTCAACTTCAGCCATATATATTCCTGCTGTTTACGACAGAAATATTTCTATTTTTCAACCCACCACTTAAGCACCCGGCTGACCAGCACCGCTGTTTCCGCACGGGTTGCCCCGTCCTTGGGCCTGAATAAGCCACCTTCCCCCTGCAATAAACCGGCGCTGGTAGCTCTGGACACCGCAGCCCTGGCAAAATCGGGAATTGCTCCAGCATCTTTATACTTTAGGTTCTTGTCTGTCTCCTGCAGCGCCAGCGCCCGATCGATCATAACGGCCATTTCACTTCTGGTAATACGTGAATCCGGTCTAAAGGTACCGTCCGGGTAGCCTGAGACAACCCCGTTGGCAACCGCGGCAGCGACAGCGCTGCCGGCCCAGTCCGGTATGCTGTCCTTAAATACCGGTAACTTTTCTACAGTCGGCCACTGCAGGGCTGACGACAGCATCTTAACAAACTGAGCTCTGGTTACGGCCTGCCCGGGCAGAAATGTTCCATCGGGAAAACCGTTGGCCACCCCGCGCGCCGCCAGGTCGTTGATGGCTGCTTCGGCCCAGTGCTTGCCGGTATCCTTGAAGGATGGAAGTCTCCTATGGTCATCCACCAGGACCAGCTGGCCAAACCCCCATACCCGGGCGCTAATTGTTTTTACTTCACCCTGGTCTTCCACTCCGGCAGGCTGCTCTTCCCATTTTTTAGTGGAATCATCCCACATCAGGATGGCCGGACGGCCTGTTATTGTACCGGGTTGATAATCCCAACGCAGGCGCCAGGGGGCCTTGAGAGCAACTTTCTCCTCAGGAGCCGGGCTTACCGTTATTGCGCCCAGGTTGACGCAGTCCGCCGGTAGCCCGGTAGTCTCAGGAGCATAAGCCAGCCTTATCGTGGCTGGCGCTGATACGCCTGACGCAGGGAACGTAACATGAATCCAGCTATCCAGTTCAGCAGACGATTCCTGCTCCGGAAGGGCATGCAGTTCTACCCAGAGCGGTTTAACGGTAACCGGTATCGATGTGCTCAATCCCAGGAAGGTAGCCTTAATTTCACCTTCAGCGACCTGGTCTGTTGCGGTAAAACTGCCATCTGCAATTTTACCTATTGAACCGCTGGCAGTCCATGTGACATCCTGGAATTGTAAATCAAAGGTATCACCATAAATTGTAGTCACCCTTGCCGACAGAGGAACTATCTCCCCGGGCTTAACAGCAATAGCCGAAGGTGTTACAACTAAACTTGACAATGACTCCGGCCCGACAACCTGCACATTCACTGAACTCTGTACGTTATCCAGCTTGGCCGTCACGGTTGCCGTACCACCTTGCTTGGGTATTAAAACATTACCGGTAAAATCACCTGAAGGGGTTGCGGACCATTTTATATCGGCTGGTTTAATTCTTACAGGATTGTAGTATTCATCATACCCTTTGGCGCTAAATGCAGCTTGCGTTCCGGCAAGAGCCACCGGTGGCCCGCTTACCACCAGACCGTGCAAACTGCCCTGCGGCGCTGTCGAAAAAACGCCTATAGCATCTGGAACAGATCGCAAGGAAGAACCCTGCGGTTGATTGATCAGGCCGGCTTCGAAGTCACCCAGGCTCCGCGCGGCCATGGTGGTGGAACCACCCCCGTCCAAATTAACAGCTCTCCAGACCCCGATGGAAATCAAGAACGTAGCCAGTTCCTCCTGGCTCATGCCCCTGCTGATTATAGTCCCGTCGGCAGCAGCCTTCCTTTCAACCGCCACCAGGTAGAGGGTCTTGCCGTCACTTGACACGCCAACTGCCGTCCGGGCGACTTTACCAGCAATATTCTGGGTAAAATAGGCAGGCAGGTGACCATCCTCAACTAGCAGGGCCTGTCCGCCCACAGCAGCCAGGAGTTTGTCTCCTTGAGGGGCCACCTCGTAGCTGGCGGTCACTTCTGTACCCACCGGCATGTTGTCGGTTATAAATTGGGCTGCCAGGCCATGCCCTTGCAGAACAAAACCATCCTGCGGGATTGTTACACCCGGTTGGTCGGTTAAGACCTGCTGGACAACTCCGTTTCTAACCACTGCAGCTTTCACCCCGGTAAGGCCGGATATTTTACCCCGGCTGGTGGTGCCCCAGAGCGTTGTGTACATATGAAGAGCATCCACATCAGATGAAAGTTCGTTCATTAACAGATAACCGGGCTTGTTGATTCCAGCCAGCGGAAAACTATTACCGGCTTCTGTAACCACCTGGCCGGTAAAGTTGAAAATTTCCAAAAGAGGCAGTTTATCTTCCGTAATGCCAAATCCATACATATCATTGCGCTGGGCAGGGCTCTCCACCAGTTGTCCGCCCTGATAGGCTAAACCAATGGTCCGGCCGCTTTCCGCCATTTGAAAGAAATCTCCGTTGATAGCGGCCACCGCCCCGGTACGCTTGGCCATATCCAGCACCGACTGGTTCTTATTGAGGGTGCCGTCCGATCCGATGATCGTATCGATTTTAACGTAAGGATTGGAGAGATCCACTTTGAGGACATAAACGTTCAGCGGTCCCTCGTCAGTATTCAGGTTGATGCTATGTAAAACAACCCCCTGGGTGATGATTTCCTCAGTGTCATTGTTCCCGTTCACCTGATAGGCGTAAGCCTGAAGGGGTGCAACCAGGGACAATATTATGGATACCAGAACAATTTTTCTCATGATTCTTCTGAAACTTTTAACAAACAAAAAAATCCCTCCCATTACAATTACCTTAAAAACATTTCGGCCGCTACAATGTGCTCAAATGCAGATGCGAATTCATTCGCACAAAAGCGCCAAGTGCGGCGCTGACGCCCGTTGTGCAATGGTAATCGCATCTATATCAGTTAGTTGATAGGTGACGATGCGATAGCGGCATGATTTTCTCACTAATGAATTACGCTTCACCATATCGCTTTGGCGGGGTGGCCCCCCGCCGTTAAGCCTGGCTAAACCGGCCTCTCTGGCGGCCTGAACCGCCGCCGAATACTCCTTGATTCGCCCATAATTATTCCTTTCAAACAAAAGACCCGCGCGGGGTCATTATCCTCAGGCGATTTATTTAGGAAGAAGTGTTGTGCCGGGAACCGCCAAGTTCCAGTGACGGTCGACTGCTCACTATAGCCTCTTTAAGAGCCGACTCAAGGTCGACAGATTGCCCGGCTTTCAAGCCCAAACCACCGCAGTCGGCAGCCCATATCCCATACTCCGCCATTTCCCCCACTGCAACAGCTGCTGCCGGACGGGATGAAAAACAGGCCCGAACCAGACCGTATAATCCGGTATCCAAACTGATAATGGGTCGTCCGGCGCCGTATTCTGCAAGGCTCGCATTAAAAAGCAGGTTAAACGGGTGCGCCGCTGACGGCAGCTTCTCTCTCCAAATCTTCCAGCAACCCGGAGATTTCGTCTTGTATAAACTTGAGCCATTCCTGTTTGGAGTTACCGCCGAGGCTTTTTATCAACTCCTCTGTAATTTGTTCCGCCCGCCTACAATCAGACACAGGTCAGCTTGCTGCAGAAAATTTTGGACAAAGTTGGGCTGCCGGCATGACCCACACCTCCGGTGTAAAAGGGGTGGATCTCGCTACCATACCGTACCGCTGGGGTATTGACCACAGCGGCGTCCCAACGCAAGGCCAGTTCGCCGACAGCTTTACTTGCCTTACGCATCTACATCTGAAACATCGAATTTTTAGGATGTCCTTATCAATATTGACGCTGAACTGGGATGGATGGTTCAACCGGATGTTGTAAAATGTAGAAATTAAACATTAAACCTGAAGTTTATGACGTCCCCGTCCTGCACGATATATTCTTTGCCCTCCAGGTGGAACAGGCCTTTTTCCTTGATCTTGCTCATACTGCCGGACTCTTTCAAGTCAGCGTATTTGACAACTTCCGCCTTGATGAAACCCCGCTCAATATCCGAGTGGATTTTCCCCGCAGCTCTTTTCGCGTCGGTACCCCGCTGTATAGTCCAGGCTTTCACCTCATCCTCTCCAACAGTAAAGAAAGAGATCAGGCCAAGGTACTCGTAGGCGGCGCGCGCCAGGCGGTCGATTCCCGACTGGGCTATCCCCAGGTCGGCCAAAAAAAGCTCTTTGTCCTCGTCAGGCAGCTGGCTGATTTCCATTTCAATCCGCCCGCTTATTTCAAGGACAGGCAGTCCCCTTGCTGCGGCATAGGCGAGAAGCTCACTCTTGAAGGGGTATTCTTGTGCCTTAAACTGCCGTTCATCAATGTTGATTACCAGCAGTAAAGGTTTTTCAGTCAGGAAACTATAATTTTTCAAAACCATCCTTTCATCGGCGGTCAACTCCAGGTTGCCTATGGGGCGCTCTTCTTCCAGGGCTCCGAGGCATTTTTCCAGCACTTCGAGCTCGATCAGGTTTTCTTTCTTGACCTTTTTACCGCCTTTAATACGTTCAATCCTTCTCTCAACGATCTCCATATCCGCAAACAGGAGTTCCATATGTATGGTCTCGATGTCCCTTAAGGGATTAATCACATCGTCCACATGCGGCACATCCCGGTTCTCAAAAGCCCGCACCACATGGACAAGCATGTCCACGTTGCGGATGGCGTTGAGGAACTGGTTGCCCACTCCTTTTCCCTGGCTTGAGCCGCGTACCAGTCCGGGCACATCGCTGAAATGGATTTGTGCATAGGTAGTCTTGCGGGGCTTGTACATACCACTAAGCAGATCCACTCTGCTGTCCGGCAACCTGGCCATACCGGTATTGGTTTCTGCTTTGCCGGTTAAAAAATTGGAAGTCTCCGCCCCCGCTCCCGTCAGAAGGTTGAAAATTGTTGTCTTCCCGACCATTGGAAGACCAATCAGACCACAATTTAGATTCATATTCATCACCCAAGTAGTAGTTTATCACCAGTGCCATTGATTTACAAACTGGTTTTATTTTAAATGGCCCGCTCTTGGCTTAATCCCCTTTCACCGTCTGTTTACATTTTGCATCCCTCGTTAATAAAATAATAAAAAATGAGGAGAAACGGGAACATGGGTTCAAAGATTAAACTCACAAATTCTACCGGTACAATAATTACCAACGAAGAACTTTGCACCTTGGGTAGTCAACATGCCGTCATCACCTGGGTAACCCCGCAACAACGTGCGGATACCTCCATGTATATGGGAGAAACGCCAAAACAACTTAAAAAACACACCTTTGCATTGGATTCAGAATTTCACTATTTGGAAATGAACAATCTAAAACCATCCAGCCGCTACTGGTATCAGGTGGAAAGCAACGGCGTCAAAGGTTCTCTCAATTCTTTTACAACCCTGCCCGAACCAAAGGGAAAATACCTGTTCAGCTTTGCTGTCATAAGTGACACCCATATCAATTACGGAGAAGTTTCAGGAGATATCAATGAGATTTATCTGGGTAAGCTTGTTGATCACGCGAACACCCTCTTGCTCCAGTGCATTCTGGACAGCAAGGGCAGGAACATTGACCTGACCGTAATTACCGGCGACCTGACCGACACTGCCAGCAGGCTTCAGTATTTAGGGTTGAGGAATCAGCTATTGCCTTACTTTGGTGATACGCCATATCTTCTTTGCATCGGCAACCACGATAAATACACAAAAAATTCCGGCTTGGGTGAACAGGGTTTCCTAAATAACCTGACCGACAGGGAAAAAACCTACGCCAGCATGGTATTTAAAGATTATCTGTTCCTGCTGATCGACTCATGTAAACAGGACAACAATTGGGGCGACATTGATCCCGTTCAAATGCAGTGGATTGAAAGCATATTGACAACAAATAAAGACCGGCCGGCTTTCCTGTTTCTTCACCATCCCTGTAACGGCCCGGACTTGTGGCTTGGTATAAAAAACAGCCGGGAGTTTCTCAAGCTTACCCGGTCCTTTCCCAATATACAAGGTGTTTTTTGCGGGCATATACATCGCAATTATGTAAGCGTCAACCGTTTCATGACCGGCAGCCGCCCGTATGTGGAAGTTCCGGCAACCGTTCAGTTTCCCTGCGCCTATGCCATTGTACAGGTATATGAAAACGGCTTTGCATACAATTCATATAAAGTAAGCAGGCTTGATTTATCAGAGATGTCCCGGGAACGGTTTATTTTAAAAAAAGGCGGGAAAGCAATTCTAACCAGGTACTGTTTGGGCCGTATCGGCGACCGTAGTTTTTCTTATTTTAATGGCCAATTATTCCGCCCCAAGCAGTATGAAGTATCTGTAACACTGGATCATACGAAGGCCAACGAACTCTATGAACATGCCCGGTCTATTGATGGCGCCAGCCTCATGCCTGCATACGATATCAATAAAGCGAAAGTCATACTTGGCCGTTATGATTCTCTGCATTTGACGACTGAAGCATTTCGGCAGAAATTTTTCCGTTACGGCGCGTATGTCAGGATTATGGAGGTTGGTAATGAAAGTTGAGCAATTTTGCGATATATTCGTTCAGGCAATGTAAGCTAATATATCTGCAAAAGTCTTATAACGAATGGTTTTGATTCCTTTGTTAAGACAATAGCTATACAAGTCTCCTTTGGCAAACACAACATCGGCATGCATAGAAGGACATGTGTCGGAATAACCGTCTCCTATATAAACAGACTGTCCCTCTTCCTTTAACGCATTCATCAGTTTCGTTTTGCAGGTTCCGCAATTCCCGCATGATTCATTGAAGTGGGAGCATTCTATTTTGAAGCCCTGGTCGTATACCATCTTATTTGCATAATAAGGAACCTCTATTTCATATTTTTTAAAAACTGCTTCAATGCAAAAGTCATAACCATCACTCAGCACAAATACCTTATAGCCTTTTTCCCGGCAGACACTTAAAAATTGCTTGAAGAAATGATCTATCTCCATTTTTTCCATCAACCCGACAATATCGTCCATACCAGCTCGGAAAAGCTGAAAAGTCCGGTTGGCGCACTCCTGCGTTGACAATTCCTTGCGTTCCCACTTTTCATTTATTTCTTTCCAGCCTTCTTCGGCAAAAGCTTCCACCATAGCCGCACAGGTATCAACCTTTGTTATTGTGCCGTCAAAATCAACAAAAATTGTCTTTTTCATATACCCCTCCACAATCCGGTAATATTTTTGGCGGCTTCCTCTATATCCGGGTTCCCCAGGATGGCCGAGATTACGGAAATCCCATTCACACCCGTCTTTCTCACTTCCTCGATATTGGTTATCCCTACTCCTCCGATAGCCACTACCGGTATCGACACGCTTTCCTTGATCGTTTTTAAGGTTCCGGGCCCTATTGGCAAACCGGCGTCCGCTTTGCTTCCTGTTGCGTAAACCGGGCCGGCCCCCAGGTAATCCGCCCCATTTTTCTCACCAAACAGCGCCTGTTCAAGATTGGACACCGAATAACCGATGATCTTGTCGG
>DNIT01000162.1:13007-13794 GCA_003489345.1 Pelotomaculum sp.
CCGATGATCTTGTCGGGACCCATAATTTCTCTCGCGATACGTAGAGGAATATCATCCTGTCCGATATGCAGGCCAGCGGCATCAACGGCAAGGGCGATATCGAGCCTGTCGTTGATAACCAGCGGGACGCCGTATGAGTTGGTAAGGTCTTTCATTTTAACAGCTAAATCATAAAAATCACGGCTGGATATATCTTTTTCCCTGAGTTGAAGCAGGTTTGCCCCGCCTTTTAGCGCATGCTCAACAGCTTTGAAAAGATCCCTGCCGCCCAGAATACCTCTGTCTGTAACAAGGTAGACACTGTAGTCTACAGGCATTCAATTCTGCCCCCTTTCAATATGTCTTGTGCAGTCATCCCGTATACGTAATCAAACAACCTGCTCCTGAAGGTACCCGGAAGTTCCTTTTCCATAGAACCGGCAGTCATTTCCCCGGCCAGCCCCATAATCATAACAGCCGCGGCGCCCGCAACCCATTTATCCTCTACAACCCCGGCAGCGGCTGCGACCAGAGCGCCGACCATACAACCTGTCCCGATTACCATTCTCAACATAGGTGTCCCATTATGAATCAGGCAAGTCCTTTCGCCATCCGTAATAATATCCGTTTTGCCGGTAGCTGCTACCACCGTCCCGTATTTTTTGGCCAGGCTCACGCAGGCCTCAACTGCGTCGTCTCCCTCATCTAAAGAATCAACCCCCCTGGCCATGCTCTTAAAGCCTGCAAGTGACTTGATTTCAGCTATGTTTCCTTTAACAACCGTTATTTTCGCGTTTTCAAGGAGTTC
>DNIT01000162.1:13871-14978 GCA_003489345.1 Pelotomaculum sp.
GGAGTTCCCTGGAGACATCCATTTTCCGGGTGATGGCCGGACAGGCAACCGGGTCCAGCACAACCGGTTTTTGCAGCTCTGTGGCCTTTTTTGCTGCCAGCACGGCGGCGGCTTTTTGCTCTTCAGTCAAGGTACCAAGGTTGATATACAGGGCGGATATGGAACCGGCAAATTCTTCCACCTCGGACCTGGCCTCGCACATGGCCGGTGAGGCGCCGAAACACAACAGGATGTTGGCGCAGTCATTGATTGTTACATAGTTTGTAATAGCCTGCACGAGCGGAGTTTTATCCCTGACAGTATTGAGAGCGCTAGCAATTTTGTTTAGCATATTTATCTCCTTTCAAAACCAGATATTTGTTAGTAAGACGAATTAACCCATATACCGCCATAGTAACGGTCATCGCTGGAATCGTCGAGCCGATTAATAAATCCATACCGGTAACGGCGTAGTAGGTGATTACACCAGTTATAGCCGCGACAAAACCGGTAATATTGAAAGCATCTATGGAGCGGTTGTCTTTATAGATAAAATAATCCATTAGCACAATTGTAAAGATTGGCGCAAACAGGGACCCGATCATATAAAGGAAATTTTCGTACTGTTCCATAGGAAAGAACATTGCCAGCAGCGTACCCAGGGCTGTGAAAAGCAGAATCAGGTTCTTCCTTGAAACGCCGGGTGAGATATTGCTTGTTGACATTACCGCGGAATATACATCAAGGAAGGTTGTGGTGACAGTTGATAAGATCACGATAAAAACAGCTGCTATGCCCAGGTTCAAACCGGCCATAACCCCTATGGGATCCGACGTTCCCGCATACGTCGCCGACAGCAGGCCAATGATATACATAAAAGAGCTGCCCAGAAAATATCCGCCAAAGCTGCCCCAGAAACTACCTGCCTTGCTTTTGCCCAGCATGGTGTAATCAGAGATTAAAGGCAGCCACGTCAAAGGCATAATAATGCTTAATTCCAACGCTGCGCCAAAGGTAATACTGGAAGCAAGCTCTTGCGCTTCACCTCCTTGCAATATTGTCTTTAACATAAACACACATAGTAATAATAGGAGGGCTACAGCAATATTGTTAATCAGATTAATTCCC
>DNIT01000162.1:15070-15425 GCA_003489345.1 Pelotomaculum sp.
GGTGTGCGTTAAACGCCCAAATTCCCACAAGAATTCCAATAGCTATAACCAGTACAGTGAAGTTATCAAAACCAAACAGTTTACCTGTGATAGACTGCAGTGATCTTGCGCACTGGATTAGCATAATGGCAGTCCAACCGACCAGTTGGACGATGTTAAACACTGAAATAATGTACGAACCATACCGGCCGAGAGACAGGCGGCTCGATTTGAGGGACGGGCTTTTTTCCCTGAAACCGATAATACCCACCAATGCCAGGATCAGCGTGCCGATCAGGTGCCCTGCCAGGATTACCGCTATCCCTTCCCTGATGCCGAGGGGAGCGATTAAGCTGCCCGTCATAATTTCTGCCAG
>DNIT01000162.1:15571-16059 GCA_003489345.1 Pelotomaculum sp.
GAGACTGCCGCGCCAAACCAAAGGGCAAACTGGTTAAGCCCCCCCATTGTTCCTTCTTTACTCATTGAGAATACCTGCCTTTTGGTATAAGTCATAAAAGTGGCCGGTCGGTCCAAAGCCGTGACCAAGTTCTATTGCGTGTANNCCGTTGATATATTCCTTAGCCTGCTTTACTGCTTCCGCAACTGCACACCCCCCGGCAAGGTGAGCCGCTATTGCCGATGAAAAGGTGCACCCGGTACCATGCGTGTTTTTTGTGTCGACCCTCGTCCCCTTATAGTACTTAAAGCTGCTGCCGTCATAAAGCACGTCTACCGCATCTTCTGTAAGATGGCCCCCCTTTACCACGACACAGCCCGGTCCAAATTCGTAGATTTTGCGGGCCGCTTTTTTCATTTGCTCAATGTTTTCGATCTTATCGTTGGTTATCAGTTCCGCCTCGGGAATATTTGGCGTTACAACTGCCGCTATGGGGAACAACACTTTTA
>DNIT01000162.1:16256-16531 GCA_003489345.1 Pelotomaculum sp.
ACAGCTTTATGCGCCCTCAGACAAGCCGCAATGATGTTGATGATTTCAGCGTTTGACACCATCCCGATTTTTACCGCATCAATTTCAATGTCGGCAAACAAGCAGTCAATCTGCTTTCTGACAATATCAACATCCATTTCTCTTACATCAACCACGCCCGTGGTATTCTGCGCCGTCACTGCCGTAATCACACTCATACCATAAGTGCCCAGCGCGCTGAATGTTTTTAAGTCTGCCTGTATTCCTGCTCCGCCGCATGAATCGGAACCCGCAAT
>DNIT01000162.1:16736-16935 GCA_003489345.1 Pelotomaculum sp.
ATCCGATAGAAAAGCAGCATCCCTCCGCTGGCATTACCCAGTTCAGGTTCATTGGGTCAGAACGCACTGTTCTTTCTCAGCCGGATTACCCAGCTCCCCATGCATATATGAAATTTAAATTAACAGGGCATAACTACCCCAGTTCCTACCTTGGATTCTAAATTATAGCAAGGACATTATAACACATTATTTCATTTAT
>DNIT01000162.1:17036-27669 GCA_003489345.1 Pelotomaculum sp.
ATTTCATTTATTGATATATCGATTATTTAAGACATAATTTTTATTTAACAAAGAAAACAAGCATTACTGCAAGAATAATACCTTGTTTTACATTATATCATGCATAATATTTTATGTCTTTTCCTAAAGGTGTTGTATAATAATCAATGGCTGAAAATGTAACCATAAAGGTGAATAGGTTTTCCCAGAATAAACTTAAGAGGAGTTGGCTTTGTGAAAGAATGGCATGTTGAGGATGCTGGTGGTGGCTGTCGCGCTTTTTCAGAAGTTTTGGTGCTTGTATGCGAGGAGTCAAGAGAAATATTTGCCACGGCCCTGCCCCTGACCTGGGATGACGGGTTCAGCCTTGAGGAAAAGGCATGCAACCAGCTAACCGGCCTGATGGAAAAGGCAGGCGTACAGAAAAATGACCGGCTGGTGGTGTGCTCCGGCAATATTTTCAATACCTTTCAACATTGGTTGACCGAGAGCGGTTACACCTGGGATATAGGGAAAATGGACGGGCTTGCCCATGACCTCGCAGAGTATTTTTTCCATACCCAGGCGGTCCAGGCCGGCTTTCCTCCTGAACTCCAACTGGTTGAACGCAATTACCGGGAATATTACAGCCTTATTGAAAAATGGATAGGGGCAGATCCTGGGCTCCAAGTCTTTTGGAAAGATCGTAAGGTTAGGCGCAAACCTGCCGAAACCCGTTACATTCTTAAATGCAACGGTGGCCACAGCCGCTCCTGCCAGCAGTGCCGTCAAAAAATTAGGCCATATTCACCGGTTGTCGTCTACCGTTACAGGGAAAACGGCCACCGCATACGCAGGTACTTCCATCCTGCCTGCACCCCGGTGACACCTCTAAAGAGTACGCTGGAAACGTTTGTAGCAAACTGGAACGCCTCCAGGTTCGAAGGGGTAATTCTGAACGCCAGGGACGAAAAGAGAACTTGTTTGATCTGCGGTCAGGTTGTAGGTCCGGGCGACCGCACGTTTTATGGGTACATCGATGATCAGCTCATTGTTGGCCACCCCGCTTGTTTTAAGGAAGAAAAGGACGCCGTGCGTGGAGCATAGCGTCCTTTTAATCTTGATACACCTCCAGGTGTTTTTCTACTTCATTCGAGTTGACTGTCAGGTAGAGCCATCCGTCGTCTTCCTGGACGGCTGTTATATTTTCACCGATGACGACATGTTTGCTGTCAGCCCCTACGTATACAGCCACTGTCATGTCCTTCAATCCGTCCGGGTTTTCAAGATGGACGGCAAAACTGTTGCCTTCCAGTTTTTCAACCTGCCACCTGGTAGCGGCATGCCGGTTGAGAAAATCAGCAAATCGGCTCATCGGCTCAACCCTGATCCTGCCCTTCCTCTGTTCAGCAAGCGCTTTTTCTTCCAATGCCCGCATTGCATCCAGTTCAAAGGACACGTATGAGGGATGCGTATAGACCATGCGGATTACCCTTTCCTGCGCCGAGAATTCTACCAGATCCTCCAGCCACTGTTTGACTTCCCCCGGGGGCACATGGCCCCTTTCCATCTCCTCAAGGGAGGCAAACTGCCGGTAAGGGGTAATGGGAAAGGCCCAGGTTTCTCCACCGGTCGGTTTTTCATCCAGTAGCGGTTGAGTGGGGCTGGAACCGGTGTCACCAGCAAAATAATAAGCATGAATCCCCATTTCTTCCAACGCCTGATTAACCCAGTAAGGGTGATTACCACCCGGGGCGCTGTATTCCACTACTTTCTTGCCCGTAACCGCCTCCAGCGCCATAGAATTCCACTTGATCAATTCTATAGCTTGCTCCTGTGGCAGGTACTGCATGTTATAGGCAAAAAAGTTGTGCGCCCAGCCGCCATGCGAGCCGATCTCACCATAATCCTGCAACGTTTCCAGGAGCGGTCGCCCCTTAAGCTTATCCTCAGCCGAAAAACCCATATGATCGCCCAGTTTATAGGTATCCGGACCGGCCGTAATATGTATGGAAAAAGGAAGTTCCTTTTGGAAAATACCCTGCATCATCATAACTGTTAAGGCCTTGAAGTAGGCGCCGCTGCATACATGCAGGTTGAAAACCAATCCTCCCGCGCCACCGGGGCTGTTGACCAGGCGAGGCAGGTGCGCCTTCTGTATTAGGAAACTGCGAAGAACAGACCTGATCGCAAGGTCGTCCGAGCGCAGCTTGTACGTGGCCAGGGGCAGGTTGGCGTATACTACGGTTCCCCCGCCGGCATACTGCTTTTCTGTGATAACCGGCACTTCCGAGCCGTCCACCCGATCAAAGGCCACAATACTGGCATCCTGGTTAACAGCTCTGGCGTGTTCATACTTCAGCTTTCCGTAAGAATAGCTGTTGACGGCATTGTCTCCATCCAGTTTCCCGGGTGTTATCCCCCATTCACGGCCTTTATCAGCTGAAGAAAAATACCAGAAACCGGAATAGGTTGTCTGCTGCTCATCCGGCGCTTGCCGATAATACTTGACTCCGGCCAATTCCGACAACAGTCCTGCCTGGCGAAGTTCCCCCTCGGCTGTTCTTGTGGCCGGATCCAGGACAAGCAAGACATCGTGCCCATAGCTGCGGACATAGGAACTTATAGCTTGAGAAAGGTCCTCAGGCATAGTCGCGTTGATAACTTCGGGGACTATCAGGGCATCAAAATTAATTTGAATTTCTCCTGCGCTATTGACCAGATCATCAGGTTCGACCACCTGGTAGGGAAACCCCTCTTCCTTCAAGATCTGCTCATAAGATGAGAGCAGCAAATGATCCTGCTCGGACTTCAATTCGCCTGCAAGAACGCCTACACGAATCGTCTCGTTCGGCTCCGCCCAGGAGTTATGGAGGATTGTCGTTGGGGTGAGCAGCAATGTAAATAGGTAAACACCGATAAACGATATAATTATTTTATAGTTTCTATTCATTTTCAGCAGGTTCACCTTTTTTTGGGTTCTGTCGATAGTTACATTAATAAAGCCTAAACCTATTTTACTCCATATTCGAATAGAATGTAAAATAGCATTCATAAATAAAAAAAAATTTGAATAATAAGTAATTAACTATAGCTGTTTATTTTAAACCCTTGCTTTAATATAAAGCATGTGAATAGTCGCACAAAAGACCGGCCTATTGTTCTGCCCTGAAATACCATACCTTTTGCCGCATCTTTAGCGGCAGACCCCATGCAAGGTTCCTTTCCCTTTTATTTAGTAGATTTCGGGTATCAAATGCTGACAATATGATAGTCACCGCTACATTTATCTTTATAATATTGTACAAAATTATAAATTTTTCATGAGTAAGCAGGAAATTCAGCACCAGAACAGAATTATTTGTATAGTCTTTATATTTAATTTATAGGAACTTGACAATGAGAGAAGGGACTGTTATGGTACACTGCCTAAGCAGCAGGGAAAAGCAGATCATACAGTTTATCCGCGAACTGGGATGGGGTGACATGAAAATTAGAGTTGAAAACGGTCAGCCGGTACTGATCTACGAGGCTATCAAGACTATCAAACTTGATGAAGAACCGGCCCAACCACAAAAAAATTACCAAAAAAAGGTACAATCCAATCGCTTTAAATAAATGCCGGCCCTTAAGGGCCGGCATTTATTTAAAGGCCAGCCTGCTCCACCACCAGCTTGCGGTCTCCCCACAATAAGCGCACTACTCTTTGCACGTCCTCCTGTTCGCCGCTCGTAAAGAAATGTTCCCGACCGGCCGCACTTTTACTGGCAGCTAGATTACCGCCCTGCAACAGTCTCGCAACTTGACGGGCAACTGCGGCTCCAGAATCAATAACAGAGACCCCGCTATGGCTCATCTTTTGCACAAGCGGCTTCAGAAAGGGGTAATGCGTACAGCCCAGCACAATGGTGTCAACCCCTCTGGCCAGCAGCGGGTCCAGATAGCGGGTAAGTAAAGTCCTGGTTTCAGGGCTTTCCAGCTTACCGGCCTCCACAAGTTCAACCAAACCCGGACAAGGCTGGGTATAAACCTCAACTGTCTCCCCAAACCGCTCTACTAACGAATGGAACCTTTCCCCTGCAAGCGTCACTCCGGTTGCCAAAACTCCAATTTTCCCATTCTTGGTTGCGGCTACAGCCGGCTTTACAGCCGGCTCGAGCCCAACGACGGGAACAACGATACGCTCCCTCACCGCGTCCAGGGCAACGATTGAAGCTGTATTACATGCCATTACAATCAGCTTTGCACCTTTGGAGATAAGAAAACCACAGATTGCAAAAACCCTGTCGCGTATGATCACGGACGGTTTTCCACCGTAAGGACAGTAAACTGAGTCGGCGTAATAAATCATGTCTTCCCCGGGCAGGATTCGCCGGACTTCCTTCATCACTGAAAGACCTCCTACGCCGGAATCCAAAAAACCTATTGGACCTGTAGAGCTCAACTTCAAACACCTCGTTCGGCTAGAGTCCTATCCTTATCATAGCGGGATCTTAAGTATTGAACAAGTCAAAGGATTTTACAACAGCTTACAACCGTCAACACTTATTTTTTTGGCTTGCTTGCAGGGAGGAGTCCAAGGTAAAGCAGGAAAATACTTATTTTGCCCCGAAGAGAACCAGTAAAACAAAAACGAGCGTTGATAAAATGAAAAATGACCTGTGGTATGCCGGCGAAGGTTTTTGGGTGGCCTATTGCGAAGACGCCGATACAATAGCAGAATTTAAAAAGATCAGAGAAATGCAGGAAACAGCCGCCTACTTTCATTTCCGGGCAAGAGGAAAGCGCGCGTCCCAATTCAGGTTTCACCAGGGAGAGACACTTGAACGGGGACAGTGCCTTCTTTCCTATGTCTGTTCACGGCTTCATTTAGACTTTTATGGGGCCCTAGAACTATACCGCAACAACGAAAGTACTCCTTACATGGAAAAATACCCTGACGCAACCTATCAGCTTGAGTTATTTCCCGAGAAATACCGGAGAAACTCGAAAAAGAAGCCGGATCTCAATAGAAATTGATCCACTGCTTGTTCTAGGAGGCTATAGTATGGATTTATATGGATGGTTTGGCAAAGCTCTCAGAGTGAATCTAAGTACAGGGGTCATTAAAGAAGAGGAAATAGAAAAAAAACTTATGATGGATTGGTTGGGCGGCCGCGGGCTGGGAACACGTATGATATACTGTGAGGTGCCGGCAGTCTGCAACCCCCTTGGGGCAGAAAACAAACTTGTGTTTGCCGCCGGACCTCTGACGGGATCCAACTTTCCAGGTTCGGGCAGGTTTAGCGTATCTGCCAAATCGCCGCTGACCGAAACGATTTTTGACTCAAATGCCGGGGGGACCTGGGGGGTAAGATTCAAGAGATGCGGTTTTGATATGTTGATTATAGAAGGGACGGCATCTACGCCTGTTTTCCTGTCAATAAAAGACGGAGCAGCTTCCCTGGAAGACGCGGGCAAACTCTGGGGCAGTGATGTTTTTGAGACCAACCACAAAATAATAAGCAGTCTAGGAAAAAATGTTAGTGTTGCCTGCATCGGCCCGGCCGGTGAAAACCAGGTTAGATTTGCGGCAATCATGTATGACGGCCACCGGACTTTGGGCCGGGGGGGCTTAGGGGCTGTCATGGGAGCAAAAAAAATCAAGGCTGTCGTTGTCAGCGGCAATAAGAAGATCAGAGTTGCCCGCCCTGAGAAAATGGATTTCATGGTTTACGAGTCCAACAAACGGATTAAAGCAAACCCAATAACCTCCAAGGGCTTGCCTGAATTCGGCACCCCTGTTCTGGTAAATCTTTTTAACGAACTGGGAGTGTTCCCCTCCTATAATTTTCAAGGTTCACAATTTGCCCATGCCGGCAAAATATCAGGCGAAGCTATCGCTGAAACCATTTACGCCGGCCGTCAGGGCTGTTACCGCTGCCCCGTTCAGTGTACCCGGCTGGTCAAAATCGGAGCTTCAACTATAGCCGGTCCGGAGTATGAGTCCTTGTGGGCCTTGGGTCCGGAATGCGGCATTGACGACCTAACGGTCATAGCCGAGGCCAATAATCTCTGCAACCAACTTGGACTTGACACAATTTCCACCGGGGTAACCATAGGCTGCGCGATGGAGCTTGAAGAGAGAGGTCTGTTCAAAACTGGGCTAAAGTTCAATGATGCGGTTGGGCTCCTCCGGGCTATCAAACAAATTGCCGGCCGGGCGGGAATCGGCGATCTGCTGGCGGAGGGTTCACGCCGTATGGCAGATAAAAGCGGCTTCTCCCAGTATAGTATGCAGGTAAAAGGACTGGAGCTGCCTGCTTACGACCCTCGGGGCATGCAGGGTATGGGCCTGGGGTTTGCTACCTCCAACAGAGGGGGCTGCCATCTGAGTGCCTATATGGTTGGGCCTGAGACGCTGGGGGTGCCAAAAATGGTGGATCGTTTCAGCACAGACGGCAAGGCTGGTCTTACCATTACCCGGCAGAACATCAACGCTGCCGTTGACAGCCTGATCATCTGCCGTTTTATTAACCTGGCCGTATCGGAGGAGTGTTTTGCCAGAGCATTATCCGCGGCAACTGGTTTCGATTATAGGCCCCAGGACCTGCATCGCATCGGAGAGCGGATTTGGAACCTGGAAAGACTATATAACTTACAAGCGGGATTGGATTCCTCTTTTGACACCCTGCCTGCGAGACTGTTGGAAGAACCTATAGCAGAAGGGCCCTCCTTCGGTAAAACAGTCGAATTAAAACCCATGCTCGCCGAATACTACAGATTTAGAGGCTGGGATGCGGCAGGCATGCCCACCCCCCCCAAATTACAGGAGCTGGAGTTGGAGGAATACTCATGTTGAAGGATTTTCAGAAGATTGGCAGAGACCTTTTCCTCAGCGGCCTTAACAGCTCGCACAGCGGCAATCTAAGTGTGCGTTACGGGGATAGAATTGTCATCACCCGACGGGGTTCGATGTTGGGACATTTGGAAGAGCGAGACCTAATCGAAACGGGGCTTGCCAAAAACGACTCCAAGATCATCCTGGCTTCAACTGAAATCGGCGTCCACCGGGCCATTTACAAAGGGACCTCCGCTCTTGCCGTAGTACATGCCCACCCGGTCCACGCAATTGCGCTTTCCCTGCTGGAAGAGCAAATCATACCCGTTGATTCCGAAGGGGCTTACCTGTTGCACAAAATCCCGGTGATTGGGGCGGAGGATACGATTGGCTCTAAAGAATTGGAAAATATTCTGCCCGGTCTTTTAAGTGAATATAAAATTGTGATGGTTCGCGGACATGGAAGTTTCGCGGTAGGCCAAATGATTGAGGAAGCCTACCAGTGGACTTCCAGCCTGGAACAGGTCTGCCGGATTATTTGCCTGACCCGGGGCCTCCATGGAGAACTAAAGGAAAAACGACTCGACAAGTTTACAAGCTGGTAAAAGCCAATAGATCTGCCGGCAAATTGATAACTAGGAGAGATTTTTTTTAAATGAGTATTTTGGACTATCTTATTCACGGGAATTTGGCTATTCGCCAGGAAATCATCAATCAGTTTTTGAAAAACCTAATTCAAGAAAACCGGTTGTTTCAGGATATTGAATTAAAAATAAGCCGGGGCCTGGTTAACCTTGAGGCTACCTTAAGTACATCGGAGGCTTCAACTTATAAAGTCAACCTGGTGATGTCTCTAAGCAACTTCGCCTTTAACCGTAACAGCAGGTTTGTGGAACTGCCTCTCCAGAGTCCGGTTCTGATTTCCTATCAAGGATTGCAAATCAAGGCCCGGCTGGAAGTGGTGATGGACCCTGATCCGGTAGCCCGCGCCGAAACCCCGGAGAACCTGCTCAGGCTGATGGAGTACCTTATGATTGAGGAAGATAAAATAACCATTGACTTTAACCAAATTCCAGGTTTTAACCAGCTGTTGCAAAAAAAGCTGGGCTTTTTGCTGAACAACCTGGAAATATCCAAGCTCGAACTGGGTGAAGGAATGCTCATTGTACAACCTGCAATTAAGTTCTTCTAAGTTTACCTGTACAGTAAACGCTAAAAACACATATTGACAGACATATTAAAATCGCTTTCCCCGCAGAATATTATCAAACTCTCATAAAGGGGGAATCTCATGCCACGCGAAGGGTTAATTCCAACCATACTCGGGACCGCCGTCACTGCGGCAGGACTGGCGTTGCGCGGCACTAATCCCGTTGTCGGCTGGGGTGTGGCCGGTTTTGGCCTGGCGCACATACTACTGGGCGCTATCGACCTGATTGAACACCATAAGGCCCAAGGAGAGTTTTAGGGCTGTAACGAAACACAGCCGCAAAATCGCCTAAGACCAATGGTTTTAGGCGATTTTGCACCAATTATGTTTTTTTGCTGTTGATCCCGTTACGGTCAAATTTCTCCGCCATTTTTTCCTTCTCCAAATGCTTTTCCAAAAGCTGTAGTATGACGAACCCGTGCTGAAGCAGGTTTTCCTTATCTACACTGCCCTCCAGGGATGTTACTTGAGAGATTTTATCAAAATTCTTAGGGACTTCCAACTTATCTATGTTACCGGATCTGGCCATTTCCACAGCAATTCTGCGGCCCCTGCCGGCTTTATCTTCCTGGAAATCAATATCAAGAAGGGCTTTGTTAAACCCGTCAAAAGCCTCGTAAAGCTGATTATGCTCCTCGTAAAGGCTGGCAATAAACTCACTGAGATCTTTACCGGCGCCGGCAGAAAGCCTGGGATAAATAGTCTCCTCTTCCGCCTTGAAATGGGGAATCACCACATTGCGAACCAGTTCTACAAACTCCCTGAGTTCCCAGATCACATTGACGCCTGCTTCACCATACTCAATGTCCTTGAGGTTCCCTTCCAGTTTGCTGATAATTCTAATCAAAGCCGCATGGTCGTCTTGAAACCTTTTCAGCCAGTCCAATTACCAGACCTCCAAACTTGAAAAATATTCTAACCTGGAAATACAACACACTGAAATCTTCCCACAAAAGCAGGTGCCAATTCATTCGTGCAAAAGTTACATTAAGATGCCCAAGTGCGCTGACGCGCCGTTGTGCGATCAAAACCGCGCTCTCTTTCATTCTCCGCCAACGCCACGGTAGCAGCAGACAAGATCCTGCCCGAAATACATTTTTACGATGCCTACACTGCTCTTATATTACTTCCCGGCTGCCTGTAAGAGTTCATTCTTTAGCCTCAGGTAACTGCCGGTAAAATGAGCCGCGTTTTGCGCTTCACGGTGGTCGAAGCCATAGGCCCGCCTGCTTACCGCCAGGACCGGGGGCGCCTGAATACGTTTGGCCACACCCATGCCGGTATACAGCTTCCACCAGCGCTCCAGGTCGTCAATAAATTCCGCGGGACCAGGAAACAGCTCTTTTACCAGGCCAGGACGGCAACCTACCTTTTCTTCAAGGCATCCTTGCGCGTACCAGGTCAATATATCCTCCGGGGCGGCCCTTTTCCAGTGTTCCATGAAAGCCCTGAACAGGTAATCGTGATAAGGATAAACAATCGGGTCGCCCTTGCCTTGCTCAACATCCTGCTCGCGTGACAGTTCAGCGCTTGGCACCAGTTCAATGATCTCCTGGGGTATCACGTTTTTCTGGTAAACCTGCTCGTTAAGATAGCGGGCCAGATCATAGACCTGATGCTTCCAGAGATCGCCCAGCGCCGCCATAAACCCGGCCAGATCCCCGTACAAGGTAGAGTACCCGACGGTCATTTCGCTTTTATTCGCGTTGCAGGTGAAGCCCCCCCCTACTGCCGCAGCCAGGGCGGCTAGGATCCGGGCCGAACGGTCGCGGGCCTGGATGTTCTCCAGGGCAAAGGAGGACACAGGCAGCTTGAACGCACTGGCGTCAGTCAGGTCGGTCACAGGAGTTTGCGTCAATTGGTTATAGGTATAGTCAACAACATCCTGAATCGGCATAACCGTATACATACATCCCAGGTTCTGGGCCAATCTGGCTGCCAGCCCCCGCGTGGTCCGCGAGTTAAAGACGCTGGGCATGTTGACCAAATATACATTTTTGGGCCCCAGTACCCTGGTGTAAAGGCAGGCGCTTACAGCCGAGTCAATCCCCCCCGAAAGACCGACCACCACTTTGTTGATATTGATCGCGGCTAAAAACTTACCGATACCATACTGAAGGGCCTCATAAATAGCCCCGGTATCCCAATCCGTGGCTGCCTCAACCGGAACTAAGTTCTTTCCCCCGCTCTCCAAATCTATTTCAATAATCTTCAGCTCTTGTGAAAAAGGACGGCAGAAGTCCACAATCTCTCCGTGCCTGTTGTAAACCGTACTGTGGCCGTCAAAGGTGTATATCGTCTTGCCGTTATTCTGGATACCGACATTATTTACGTAGATTAAAGGCGCCCCGGTCTCATGCACCTGCTTGGAAAACACACGGTTGCGCTTGTCGTTCTTACCGAGGGTGAAGGGCGAACTTGAGATATTAACAAACAGGTCCACCGGTCCATTGCGATAAATGGACGCCATCGGCTTTACAGCATAATCGTCGCTCCAGCCGTCTTCACAGAGGATACAGCCCACTCTGACCGGTTTCCCTTCGATAGTAATATTTACCGGCTGCAAAAGCTCTTCGATAGTTTTGTCTACTTCCAGGGACAGCTTGCGCAGGCTGTAAAAGTGGCGGGTATCGTCAAATTCACGG